>NZ_JBNXVP010000015.1:0-186626 GCF_050565645.1 Leptolyngbya sp. AN10 | reverse complement strand
AAGTCGTCGGTAATTGCATAAATCGCTATAATTTCGTCAAGCATTTTTCTTCTCTTCGAGGGTCAACATCTTGAAGAGATTTTATTGGCTTTGCTCCCTGACCGCTTCTAACTAGCAACTTGGGTTACTAGCAGGACGCGCTCACCACGTTCAACCAGTGTTTTCTCAACATGGTGTAGTAGATTGGCTCCTCGTCCCTTTCGTTGATGATTAGGATGAATAGCAATTAAATAGAGATTCCAGGTTCCTTCGGTCATTCGCTCTGGTGCAACATAAGCAATGCCGACAGGTTCATCATCGCAGTCGGTAAACCACATCTCTTGACTGCCTGTTTTGTCACTGAAATACTGCTCTAGCATTTGAGCAAGCTCTTCGACTTGGTTCGACTCGAAAAGACCTGTTGCTTCTGCTAGAGCAAGTAACGCTTCTGTGTCATCAAGCGTAGTTAATCGAATCATAGCGAGTTCCAAATTATTATTGAGATACTTGCTCAACATTTCCAGCCCGAATCCAGCCTTCTTGTCCATTGCTTAATCGGATTCTTTGCCAAGTCTTATCGGCGTTTGTTTCTAATACCGTCACACGATCGTTAAAATCCACGCCCCCGATCGAGCCGCCTTCACCCCCTGGAGCATCCCGAACCACAAGCCCGATCGATTGGGTCACTCGTGCCGAAAATGCGCCCGGTGGCAGCGGTTTCTCAGCCGTATCTGGTCTAGCTGCTGTAGGACTTGCAGCGGGCTTTGCAGCGGGTTTTGCAGCAGGTTTCGTCGGAGTATCATTCGGAAACGTTGGCTTAGGCGGCATGACCGAAAGACGCGCCATCATCACTTTTGCGGCAACCACAGCACCCGCAGCAAGCAGCGCGATCGCGAAAAACACACCGAGAAAAAATTTGAGAACAGAAGACCAACGCATAGAAGCCGCCTGTGGACGAGATCGCCCAGATTTTAACATTGGATTCATATTATTGTCCGAGTTCTTTAGAGCGCTGAACGGCTGCCTTTACCGCTTCGATAAATGCCGATCGCATTCCAGCTTTTTCGAGTTCGGCAATTCCCGCGATCGTAGTTCCGCCTGGACTCGTCACCCGATCTTTCAATTCACCCGGATGAATCTCTGACTCTTGTAAGAGTTGAGCTGTTCCCTTCACCGTTTGAATGGCTAATTTTAGGGCGATCGCTCTCGGTAATCCGGCTGCAACTCCGCCATCTGCTAAAGCTTCGATAACGATCGCAATATAGCCTGGTCCTGATCCAGATAATCCTGTAACGGCATCTAACATCGATTCAGGAACTTCCACGACTTCGCCTACAGTTCCGAGAATCTTTTTAGCTTGCTCAATGTGATGCGGTTGAGCGTGTTGACCTGATGCGATCGCAGTAATTCCCGCTCCAACTGCGGCAGGTGTATTCGGCATCGCTCGAACCACGGGCGCACCAGGAAACGCAGCTTCTAATTGTGCGATCGGTGTTCCTGCCAGAATCGAAATGACTAATGCAGAAATCTTTTCACCTGCAAACTCTTGAGCAATCTGCGGAAAGACTTGCGGTTTAATTGCCAGCAAAATCACATCCGAATCCGCTGCTTGTCGATTCTGATCGGTAACTTGAATTTGATACTGTTTTGCCAAAAACTCTTGGCGCGATCGATTCGGTTCACTCACCACGATCGCGCTCGGTTCAAACACTTGCTGTGCAACAAGGCGGGACAAGAGAGCTTCTCCCATCATCCCGCCGCCAATCATGCCAAATTGTTTAGCCAATCTACCATCCTCGAATCAGAAGTAGGGAGTAGGGAGTGGGGGGTGGAGGGGGAACTTATTGCTACTCCCTACTCCCCACTCTCGCCGCTTCCTATCCACAACACATCTCTCTAACCTTGAGCAGATCTCGGTTCTGCGCCCCATGCAGGAGTCGGAGCAGCGGCACGAGGACGAGCAGCAGGAGCAGGTTGAGGCACTTCGTTCAACACGCCTGCTTGAGTGCTGACTTGAACACAGCTCGGTGTGAAGAGGAAAATGCTCTCACCGATGCGCTCTTGATGACCATCGATCGCATAAGTTCCACCCGCGACGAAATCAACTGCACGTTGCGCTTGATCGGGGTCCATAATCGTTAGATTCAACACAACAGATTTGCGTTCGCGCAAAGCTTGAATCACTTGGGGCATTTCTTCAAACGTGCGGGGTTCAACGACCACGACTTCCGAAATTCCGTTTGCTGCACCCGGCATTCCAATCACATTATTCATAGCGGCTCCTACACCAGTAGTTTCACTTCCAATTCCGACAGCACGATCGCGAAAACGGTTTGTGCGGCGAGTCCGGTTTTCTTCTTCATTCACAGCGACCGGAGCAGGGGGAGCAGCGGACTCTTCCTGATAAAGTGTCTGATACTCTTGTCCATCCATTTCATCGTATTCGTATTCGTATTCAACGGGTTCATTTAGTCCGACGAAATCCCGTAATTTACTGAAGATACTCACTGTTCACGCTCCATCCGAATCAAATTTGCTGGAAAAGTACGGTCAAGTCATTGAGAGTAGCAGAGCCACCTGATAAGTTTGATCACTGGTGCTTAACGCTAAGCTGCTTCGCCAACGGGCGAATTCCATTTTGTGGTTTGACAGCTTAGAAATGTTCTTATACTGCCGCACAAATAACGAATTGAAAAATCAGTATACATCCAGCGATCGAACTTGAATAGATTTTTTGGAGTTTTTTTGTCTCCGGGTGCATTGTATCGGTAGTTTTGAAAGTTGGATCACTTTTCTGAAGATTTCTTTTAATTTTGTTGCATTTCGGTGTGGAAGCGAGTTCTAGCGGCTCTAAATTGTTGCGATCGCAGAGTAACCTTCGGAGTTACAGGCAATTTTGAAGAGAAAGAAACGATCGCAATTTAACAGAA
Organism: Leptolyngbya sp. AN10; assembly: GCF_050565645.1. Lineage (NCBI taxonomy): Bacteria > Bacillati > Cyanobacteriota > Cyanophyceae > Leptolyngbyales > Leptolyngbyaceae > Leptolyngbya > Leptolyngbya sp. AN10. The sequence continues at coordinate 183,717 of NZ_JBNXVP010000015.1, read as the reverse complement.
TTCCGGCGTAAGTTTCTTGAGATCTAAACTGGGGGCATTTGGAACTGAAAAGAATCACGCCAATGCTGAGAGCCGAGATTTCAGTACCGTACTTAAGTAACGTTTTTTACACAGAAGGAACAGTTAGGAAGCAATCGAACTACACAGTCTCAATCACAGTTCTAACAGGACTACCTACAGTACCATCAATTTCTCAAAGCTCAACAGTTCTTTTTAAGATCTCGCACCAAACAAAACGCGCCCTGGTCGAATCATCGTTGCGCCTGCTTGAATTGCGATCGCGTAATCATCTGACATTCCCATCGACATCTGATCGAGTGGAAGATTGCTCTGCTGTCGAATCTTTTCCCCAATCTCTTTCGCCTGCTGGAATAATTCCAAAGTTTCGGCAGATTCAAGATCGATCGGCGGAATCACCATTAATCCTCGAATCTGCAAATTTTCTAAGCGTTCAAGCTGTGGGACTGCCTCCCAAAGTTCTGCCACTGAGAATCCAGCTTTATTTGGATCAGGTCGGAGCTTTACTTGCAGACAAACTTGCGGCTTGAGACTTCTTTCTCCTGCCAATCGATCGAGTCGTTGTGCCAGCTTCAAACTATCGATCGACTGAATCCAATCAAAAAGCTCGATCGCTTTCTGCGCTTTATTACTCTGCAAATGTCCGATAAAATGCCACGTCACATCGGTTAAATCTTGCAATTCCGCCCGTTTGCTCTCTGCTTCCTGAACTCGATTTTCGCCAAAATCTCGAATTCCAGCAGCATACGCGGCTCTCATCGCTTCAGGTGAAACCGTTTTTGTCACTGCAATAATTCGCACAGTTGGGGGAATCTTGGCGCAAAACTCAGAAATATGGTCTTGAAGCGAGGCAATCATTGGAATGTGTTTTGGTGAACCTTCTGGAGTTGATCGTACTCCTTGTACATCCCCGATCGACGCAACATTCTCATCCGATTTTCGACAAGAACTTTGGCATCTGTCCGCCCGATCGGTTCAAACTCCAAGCCGTCCGCGCTGTGATACACCACAAAAAATAACCGTTGCGCGTAGAGTGTACTGAATAATTCTCGATTTTCCTCAACCAAACACACCCGAAAGAGCAACCCAAACGTTGGGTGGTTCAAATAATTCTCAGTATCCATTTACATCCATCAGGAAGAGAGTAAGCGCGTGATTTAGGATAAATCAATATCGATAGGATTTTACAAATTGTAATCATCAACGGTAACAATGTGTCTAATCTTGTAAGGAATTGTGACCAATGTGGCTGAGGAACTTTTTGCAACTGCATCGTTATACAGAGTTGAAAAAGTTGCTCAACTTTGCCGAAATTGAATTCACTTGTGAGAAATGCCTGAAGTTATCTTAATTGCTGCGATCGCTCAAACAAACGGTGTCATCGGCGATCGAGGCAAGTTACCCTGGTCGATCCCAGAAGATTTGCAGCGGTTTCGTCAACTCACGCTGAATCATACCGTCATTATGGGGCGAAAAACATGGGAATTTGATCTGCAAAAACGCCCTTTGTCCCAGCGGATAAACGTTATCGTTTCCTCACAATCTTTTCAGTCGGATCAGCCGAATGTGGAATTTGTACGATCGCTGTCTGAAGCGCTCGATCGTCCTGCTGAGAAATTATTTGTGATTGGTGGAGCGTCAATTTATCGGCAGGCTTTGGAGTTTGTTGATTGTATGGAATTAACGATCGTCGAAGGCGATTACGAAGGCGATGTGCATTTTTTGGAATGGCGCGAACATTTGGATGAATTCCAATTGATTCGCTCCGATCAGAGAAACGGCTTTCGGTTTGAAACCTATCAGCACACTTCTAGATGTTAAATTGACAAGGTTTGAAAGTGCTAAGGAGCAAAAATGGAAATTGTCCGCGCTCAACTAGGAGACCTTGAAGCAGTTTCGAGGCTATTTGATCAGTATCGGGTCTTCTATCAGCAACCCTCAAATCTTGAAGCTGCGATCGCTTTTCTTCAGGAACGCTTCCAAAAGAATGACTCCGTTATTTTCTTAGCTCGTAATCAAGAACAAAGTGTTGGATTCACTCAGCTTTATCCAAGTTTTTCCTCGGTATCGATGCGCCGAGTCTGGATTCTGAATGACTTATTTGTAGAGCAATCTCATCGCCAGCAAGGGATTGCAAAGCGCCTCATAGATACAGCAGAAAGTTTTGCACGAGAAACTGGAGCCGTCCGAATTGCTTTATCAACGCAAATCTCTAACGCGACCGCTCAAACTCTTTATGAATCTCGTGGATATGTGAGAGATGAAAGTTTTTATCACTATTCGTTGAGCTTGTAAATGTTGACCCAGAAATGGGCTGTTAGTGTACGGAGGTACACTTTGTTTGTGTAGCCCCGAATTCTATTCGGTGGGCATCTTGAATTTCTACTAAAAAACCCGATCGCACTAACACGATCGGGCAAATAATCAGAAATGGTTGAACCTTAACGAATGTATTCTTTCAGAACACTGTTGCGATTCGGGTGACGGAGTTTCCGCAGTGCCTTCGCTTCTATCTGACGAATCCGTTCGCGAGTCACGTTGAAGATTTGTCCGATTTCTTCGAGGGTCTTCATCCGACCATCATCCAAACCATAGCGTAAGCGCAATACATCTTTTTCGCGTGGGCTAAGAGTTGCCAACACGCCTTCAAGATCTTCCCGCAGCAAGTTCTTAGAAACCTGATCTTCTGGTGTTTCACCATCAGATTCAATAAAGTCACCCAAGCGAGAATCTTCTTCTTTCCCGATCGGGGTTTCCAACGAAATCGGCAACTGTGCGGACTTAGCGATGAAACGAAGCTTCTCGATCGTCATTTCCATCCGAGTCGCGATCTCTTCTTCAGTCGGCTTGCGTCCCATTTCTTGAGACAACAGTTTCGTTGTCTTTTTGATGCGGGAAATGGTTTCGTACAAGTGAACCGGAAGACGAATCGTTCTCGATTGATCTGCGATCGCTCTTGTAATTGCCTGACGAATCCACCAGGTTGCATACGTCGAGAACTTGTAGCCTTTTTCGTGGTCGAACTTTTCAGCCGCCCGAATCAGACCCAAGCTACCTTCTTGGATCAAGTCTTGGAAGGACAAACCGCGATTCATATATTTTTTCGCGATCGACACCACCAATCTCAGGTTCGACTGCACCATTTTGTCTTTGGCGCGACGACCCAAATGGAGACGGTGACGGAATTGGGGCAGAGGCATCTTCACCTCTTGTGCCCAATCTGCATCCGTCGGTTCTCGATCGAGCTTGTCTGCTAACTTGAACCGAATCCGCTCCAGTTCCAGCAAGTCTGCAATTTTTCGTGCAAGTTCGATTTCCTCATCTGCACGAAGCAGGCGAATTCGACCGATTTCTTGCAAGTACAACCGAATCGAATCTTCGGTGTAGTGCTTCTTCTTCGCTTGAGTCCGGCGACGAGTTGCACGCCCCTTACCGGGTTTCCCCTCTTCGTCATCCTCTCCTAGATCATCCGTATCATCCAGGTCGTCGAGTTCTAGCTCAACCTCTAGAGCTTCTGAAGGGTCGAATGCTTCTTCAACAAGTAAGTCTTTGGCTTGGGTCATGCCGCGTTCCTCATGCTCCTTAAGTAATGAAGTAAAATGTCCCAGCACTGAAACAGATGTTGGTCACTTCGATGCAGTCTGGCTGATTCAGGGGTGTCGATGGCAAGCGAAAACAAGCTCGCTCTCGTCCACTGGAATGCAGTCGAGCGATCGGTAAAATGATCTATTTGAAATTAGTCACTGTCCCAATGTTCCGGGGAAATACGGTTGGCACAATCTGAATTTCTGAGATCATTATTTCTAAATGATTGGAATGTCTCCCCGATTGTAGCCTTTCTCACAAAAGTTGCACCCTTTTTCTGATTTCTTTATGGAATCGATTAAGGCAAATCTACTGTACTTAGCATTCACGTTGCCATTCCGAAGAGCGCGACCAATGTGATTGCGCGTCGTTTCAAGTTTGTACGGTGATGTGTTTAACCGGGTGAAAGTTGTGGACGATTGAGGCTTTCAATCTTGACTCAAATCTATCGCAAAATTCTGGTGTGATCCACGCTTGTTTCTCTCTGCCACCCCCAAAAGTGATAGATGTTTCGCTGTTCTGTTGATAACGGTAGCCCAATTTTGTGAACATGACGCACTCTCTTGATTAGGTTCATTAATAAGATGCGCTCTCGCAAATTAAGCCTGAATGCTAATAGGTAAAGGGTGTCTGACTGTATTTAGTCCCCTTAACCTGCTAATAACCAGTGATTATTTAGAGTGTATCAAATCAAAGGTAAGCGCTCTAAATAATCAGTTTTAGTTATTACGTTTTAGAAGGAATTAAGAAACTCTGTCTCTAGGTAGATGCTCGGATATGTCAGCAATCTTTAACAGAGTTTCAAATTTGCTGACAGTATTGACGGGCGGATGCGGAGTGAATCAGAGAAAATAGAACATCTGAACTTAAAGGTTTGACCAGAAAGCCATCGACATCGGGATGCTGGTCTTGATGGAGCCAACTTGGAGAGTCAGTCTCAGTGACGATTACCAAGGTCATACGATCGGCATTTGCGATCGTTCTAAGTTGATGAATCGTAGCTTCAGATCGAAGATGCTCCTGCAAAATCACGAGACAAGGAGGATTCTGACTGATCCTTACCAGGGCTTGATCAGCAGTGTCCACGATCTCTACATCGAAAGCGGCTTGCTGGAGCAACGATTCTAATCCCTGCAATTCTTCGATTTGTGGCGCTAAAAGTAGAATGTATGTGGACGACGGAAGAACCATGACGAAAGTACCAATCTGAGTCTTAATATAGCGACTGTTGAATTTGGAATTTCGGTGATCAAAATTGATGAAATTCTTTTGGTGATTCAGTTTCAATCCTTGATTGTCGGTTTTTATGCTTCGGTATTTCTTAGCTTTTAATCTTTTAGAAATACTTCGGGTAAACTTTTTCAGTGAAATCTTCAAGTTCTTTTGAAGTTATGAATTAAGTGGAACGCTTTTTGGTGCTCTTACCTTCAATAACTGATTGAGATTTTCCTGGATATATAAGGCTTTGCCGAGATGTAGCGAGTTCTAACATTCCCTGATTATTGACGATCTATTTCCTTGAAAATTTGCGTTTAATCAACTAAATATCGCAGAAATAAGGCGAGTTTCTGAATAAAAACTCAGCGAATTTGCTACTGATTTCTTTTAGATTTCGTCGTAACTTTATTCAGAAACGTATCTAGAACTCTTTTTGTTTAGATTTAAGTTTTTGTTCAATTTTCTGAAGCAATTCTTAAGCTATTTCTGATAAAACTCTCGCCCTTGAGCAGTAGCAAGTTCTGGATATCCCACTTCAATTAAAGCTCGATCGCGAATTCGACAAGAATCACAGACTCCACAAGGCAGTTCTCCACCCTGATAGCACGACCAAGTTTTCTCGATCGGGACTCCAAGCGCGATCGCTCTTTTCACGATATCGGTCTTAGAATCGATTACCAGCGGCGCAACTAACTTCGGCGCTTTCCCTTCTAATCCTGCCTTTGAAGACAACTGAGCCAGCATTTGAAAGGCAGCCAGATACTCCGGACGACAATCGGGATAGCCAGAATAATCGACCGCATTAATTCCAAGATAAATTGCCTCTGCCGATTGAGCCTCCGCGAGAGAAAGCGCGATCGCAATAAACACTGTATTCCGCCCAGGAACATAAGTAATTGGAATCACATCTGCCTGAATTCCTTCGGTCGGAACTTCGATCGCGCTATCGGTCAATGCTGATCCGCCCCACTGCGCCAAATTCACATCAATTACAAAATGCTGCGACAGATTGAAGTGTTTTGCCAAAACTTGAGCGGCTTCGAGTTCCCGATCGTGTCGCTGACCGTAGCGGAAAGAAAGCGCGATCGCTTCATATCCATCTGAAATCGCTTGTGCAGTTGTCGTGGCGGAATCTAAACCGCCGGAAAGGAGAACGATCGCTTTTGGCATAACAGTACCGGAAAACAAATATTCAGAGCGCTTTGCCCTACGGAATTACAACCCTCTGAGACTGAATAATTCTTCTGCCTGAATTTTGAGCTTCTACAACGAACTCATAGGTTCCAGGTCGCCAACCCCCGTTCGGTTTACCAAGAGGAACCGTAAACGATCGAGCGGCGGTTTGAAATGTATCAGTGCCTAAATCGACCTGTCGCTGCTCCCCTCCTGGAGAAGTAAAGCGAATCGTCGAGCGGAACCGAACAGGAGGATCTAAAGGACGAGAATAAAAGACGGTGTAACCAAGTGAAGTATCTCGTGTGATATTGTTTGCATCTGCAGGACAAGGTTGGCTTGTGGTGGACTCACAGACAAACGCATTTGATACCCCATTCGCAAACGTTGGAGTCTGGGAATCGCTGGGCTGTGAAGAGGGCGGATTTTGTGTAGGTTGTGAGCTTGTTGGAGCTTGTGAAGGTCTTGAGTTTGTTGGCGTTTGCGGTGAATTGGTAGGAGACTGGGGCGGATTTGCCGAAATCGGTTGCTGACTTGGAGGTGAACTGGGAGATCCAGCGGTTCGTAGTCTCGCCCCCAGTCCTAAAAGCGTCCATAGTATGATTCCACCGACACATAAGCTCCCGATGATCAAACCCCATTTCACAGAATTGTTTGAGGGAGGAGTTTCGGGAACATACGCTGGCTGTACGGGTTGTACTGGGGGTTGTACTGGGGGTTGTATTGGGGGTTGTGCGATCGCGGGAGTCCGAATCACAGTGGGTGCAACATTGTTCTTGGGCGTATATGCCTGAGTTGCTGGAAGTGGATTGTCTGCAACCGGAAGGATAAAGGCAAATTGGGGTCCTTGACTGCCAAACTGAATCTGATCGCCCGTTCTCAGAACCCGCTCAGTCTGAATTCGCTGACCATTTACAAAGGTTCCATTAGAACTGTTTAAATCTGCGATCGAAAATTGTTGCCCTCGATGATAAACTACGGCGTGTCGTCGGGACACACCCCCCTCGTTTGCCAAAATAATTTGACAGCCTGGATCTCGTCCGATCGTCGTTTCATTTGCTTCGAGCACGATCGTATTTTCTGAAGTCGCTCCTAAAGGTTTGAGAAACGCAGTACTAACGGTGTGAGAAGTCATAGTAAATCAAGAAATGAAACGGTGAATTGCAAACAACCCCAACCGGAACAAAACCACCCTGAATCAGATACTTTGATTATGTTGCTGTGAATTATAGTGACGCGAGGTTTCTGCTTAATTTGACATAGATCGATTGTGATTGTCACAGATGCGTATCAAGTAGAAACATGAACATCACGATCGTGGAAACTGAACTAATTTTGCGATAGTCAGGTCTTAGAACCGGGTTGTCGAAACAATTTTTTAATGTGCCAACACCGTACAAGAATGGTGTCGAATCGCTCAATTCCCTGCGATCAACGAAAATAGCCTAATCTCCGCCAATATTGCTGTACTCGCGCTTCCCACTGCTGCCAATATTCGTCGATCGCATCTGGCTCAAACCAAAATATCTCCGCAGGCGTTTCCGGAATTGCAACGACCAGTAAGGCATGACAGAGGTTCAGGTTATAGTCGCGATATAGCTGGTTCGCTGCCCCACAATACGCCACTAACTGAAGTGGATAATCGTACAAGCGATCGACGGTTTTTTTCGGTCGATCGCTTGTTTTCCATTCACAGATACAAGGCACTCCTTCAAAGCTGGCAACACAGTCAACGACTCCGGCATATCCTAATTCGTCGTGAATCACTACGCCTTCAACCAGTCGAACTTGCTCGATCGTTTTCAAAACAGGCTCAACGCTTTCCCAATACGGGCGAATCGTCTCTGGGCAATCCACTTCCTGCCCTTGAAGGTATTTCTGAATGTAGCGATGCGTTCCAGTTCCGCGCCGACTCGCAGTTTTGGTAATCTCTGCGGCTTGTTCCACGCCGATTCGCTGCTGCCAATTGAACAAGCGCTCTCGGTCTTCACGGGGCTTCGTCGCATTCAAAATCGTCGTCACACTGGGAATGCGATCGCCCTTTGTATCGAGATAAAACTGCTTACCTGCTTCTCGAACCGATTTTGACGCATAGCGGGGCAGTTCAATCACCGTTTCTGTCCTCAAAAATTTTGTCGATCGTACCTGAAAATTCAGAAATCATCTGTTCAAATCTTAGGTTTCTTCAACCACTTTGAAAAGTGTCCTAAGTTCAGAAACTTCTTAAGGAACCGGGCTGTCAGTGTTGAATATAAAGAGTAGATAACTGAGTGAAAAAACTGCGAATCAACCGAAAGTAAGAGACTCGAAAAAGCTACTTCTCTCGCAAGATACAGGAACTTTTTAACTCAGTCAAACATCTACTTAATTAACAGCAAAAAACTCTCTCGCTTGGGAAACAGCTACCTATGTACAGCACTGTAAAATCTGGTTTGGCTCTGACATTGGCACTCGGTACGATCGCAGGTGCAGCGGCTCCGATGGTAATGGTCGCCCCCGCTTCGGCACAATCGACTTTCTCCGATGTTGCCTCTAATAACTTCGCTGCTCCCTTCATTCAAGAACTCGCTTCTCGTAACATTATTGCTGGATTTCCTGATGGTACATTTCGCCCGAATGATCCGGTAACTCGCGCTCAATTTGCAGCAATTCTGCTCAAAGCATTTCCGAATGCGCCACGTGTAAATACTCCGATCAATTTCTCAGATGTTCCAAGCAATTATTGGGGATTTCAAGCCATTCAAAATGCTTACGCAACTGGATTCTTGGCTGGATTTCCTGGCGGAACATTTCGCCCGAATGACAACATTCCTCGCGCTCAAGCGTTAGTTTCCTTGTCGAATGGTTTGAGATACACCGCTTCTCAACCTGCGGATACCGTCCTTCAGGTTTACGCTGATGCTGCCAGCATTCCGAACTTTGCTCGGAACAGTATCGCTGCTGCAACCGAACGCCGCATCGTGGTCAACTTCCCGGATGTTCAACAGCTTAATCCGAATCAAGTTGCAACTCGTGCGGATGTTGCTGCGTTCGTTTATCAATCGCTGGTGAGTACTGGACAAGTCGCCGCAATTCAGTCGCCTTACATTGTCGGTCAGGCTCCAACTCAACCGCAAGCGATTAACATTCCGGCAGGAACCGCACTTCCGCTTCGGTACGATCGCGCTGATCGAATTCTCCTTGCTAAGAACGAACCCCAACCCACTCCGATCACGTTGACTGTTGCTCAGAATATCGTGACCTCGGATGGGACGGTTCTGATTCCTGCAGGTAGCCAAGTTGCGGGTCAATTGACGGTTTCGCAAGGTGCAGCACAATTCACGGCTTCTCAGTTGACTTTGGCAAATGGTCAGCAAGTCGCGATCGCTGCCACTTCTGAACCGATTACGACCACTGAAACCGTTCGTCGTGGTGCAAACACTGGCACGATCCTAAAGGATGCTGCGTTAGGTAGTGCGGCGGCTGCGGGTATTGCGGCAGTGACAGGCGATCGTAATATTCGAGCAGGTGAAGTCTTGATCGGAACGGGTGTCGGCGCACTGGCTGGATTGATCTTCGGTGGCAATCGAATTGACTTGATCTCGATTCGTCCAAACACCAATCTGAACGTTCAACTCACCAGCCCGTTGACCCTTCCACGTTCCTAATTTTCCACGAAGGGTGAAGTTTAGGCTTCATCCATCTGAAGTTCAACGACAAAACTTGTCCCCTGATTCGGGGGTTGGTCATCTTCACTGAGCCAACCCTCGTTTTTTAATGGGCTAAAGACCTGAATCGATCCGTGCATTTGTTCGATTAATCGACGTGCGATCGCTAAACCCAATCCCGTTCCTGGAATTTCTCCATCTGCCTGCACTCCCCGGTAATGTCGCTCAAATAATCGCTCTAAATCTTCAGACGGAATTCCATATCCGGTATCGCTCACCCAAACATTAACGCGATCGCGAATCTCATTCGCTCGGATATGCACCTCTCCACCTGATGGCGTGTATTTGAGTGCATTATCAATCAGATTACTCAATACCTCTCTTAATGCTCCAGGATTGGCGGAAACAGGCGGAAGAAAATTCGGAATTTCTGTCTGAATTAAAAGCCCTTTTTCTTGCGCGATCGCTTCAGCCGTTTCAATCAGCGGCAACAGAATTTCATTCACCGAACAGGGTGTCAATTCGATGTTTGAAGTCGTGAGAACTCCTGCGGGTAAGAGTGGGATCGGACGACCGACGAGAGAAGCATCCTCCGCTAGAACATCCACAGAATCTAGATCGATCGCTGCATCGAACTGCTGTAGAAGTTCTTGTAATCGATCGCTTTCTCTCAGAATACTTCCAGCGATTTCTCGATTCGGGTCGCCTGCCTGTAATTTTTTAACTAATAATTTTCCAAACGTTCGTAACGCCGTTAACGGGCTTTTTAACTGGTGCAACAAATTATCTAAGACATCATGCTGTTGAGACTGCCTCGATCGATGTTGCCGTTGAGATTGATCGAGCCATTGAGCGCGTTGATCCATCACACACGCCAGTGATAACGTATTCGCGATTCGTTCCACCTGCGATCGCTCCCAACTCGTCCAAGGTCGATCGTCTCGCTCAGTCACGAGCAAGCCAAACACCAATTCTTCGTGAATCAGCGGCAAAACTAACTGCCTCGGCTGTGTGATCCCGGCTTCGGGGATCGAGTCAATTTCGGGAAGGGATTCGACAGCCGCAGGAAGCGCCAAACGATTCGATCGCTCTAAAGCCACAGCAGTATCCGGATACGCTGCGATCGGCATTAAACGGGCTTGAGAACTCTCAACTAATTCTTCCGTAAGATAGATTACGCTGAGTGATGCCCCCATCGCTTGAGTCAATAACGCAATTTGCGATCGACATAACTCAATGAATTCGGAACTTGTAGGCATCAGCATCTGTTTTCTGGCAGATTTTGTGAAAAAAAGAGTTGACGATAAGTAATTTTTCTTATTAATTTAATAGATAGCTCTGATCCCCAACACTTAAGCATCGACTTTCCTTAATCTTTGTGAGTGTAAACACTCCCGTTCTAGGTTACATAGCAAGAATCTAGAAAAATAAAATTAAGAAATTGTATAGATGCGTTAAGAGAAGTTGAAGTCTGGGGCTGGAACTGATATATTTTCGACGGGTTTTGTAACGAACATTACAACTTTCGGCAGTTTGGAACCTAAGGAGGTAAAGGGTTTGGCAAGGAGACGTAAACGGAAAAGTCGGAGACGGCAAGAGGGAAGACGGATCTTAGAAAGCGTTCCTCAGTTTAGCATTGAGTGTGGCGAAGATAAGCCCGTGACTGCCGCTCGCAAGTTCATCCACGCTGAAGGCATCGCGCCGCCCGCGCTGTTACTGGTTAAGAGAAACGAGCATACCACGGATCGTTACTTCTGGGCTGAAAAAGGACTGTTCGGCGCTCAATACGTCGAAGAAAACCACTTCTTATTCCCCAGTCTGAGAACCTCTGAAGATGAAGTCGATGTTGCTGTTCCATCCCGGAGCCGCTAACCATCATTTCTAGAAACGGCTCATTTTATCGATCGCTGGCTCTGAATGCGAGTGCAACTGTAGCCGTGTTTGGTTACGGGTTCAATTGAGTTAGGCGATATCATTCCCAGCATTCACCTATGTTAAAAGCTCCCCTCAACGCATCGAAGGGAGCTTTTACGTTTGGTGGAATAGTTTCTATTCCGCCTTCAATTCCAAAGTCCGCTGCAACTCCGCCAACTCATCTCGATGCGCCTTCACGGTAATGACACTTTGAGACGCATCCGAACCTGGCTCCACCTTCAGCGACACTTGCTCAACGCGACCTGCCCCTTTCCAGTAGAAAACTCCTGCCAACGGGGATAAGAACACCAACCCAAACCAAAAATTTGACCAATCGGGCAGCACCATCGAGAGGACGAGCACAAGGCACAACACACCGATCGAGGCAAGAAACGACAGAAACACTGCCAGAAAAACGCTCGGACGAACATCGCCCTCAAACGTGACCTGGTTAAGATTCGCGTCGATCGCTGCCACTCGATACGATCGCTGCCCGAAATAAGCACGTAACTGAGACAGCAAAGAATCTTCGGACTGGTCAGATAGCAAGCGCACTTCCTGAGTTCGATCTTTGACTGAGGCGCGAATGAAGAAAAACAGCCCAATCATCAATAGAACCGTCAGAAGAAACGTCGAGGCAATTACAGGCTGAGTCATGGCGCAACAAAGAACGAAAAATCTCAATTACACCACTTTAAACAACAACGGGGTCATTGTTTATTTCTCGGCACCGCTGACCTGGGGAATTCCCGAATTTTCTTTGGCAGTTTCACGCTTCACAGCATACTCGTGCCAAAGACGGGCGAGATCTTGCGCTTGCGGCATGGCTTCAGATTTAATCTGATACATGCGACGAGGGCGACCCCGACCCTCTACTTTCTTCCAGTAGCCTGTGACCATTTCTTCATCTTCGAGAAACTTCAGGGCACTGTAAAGAACAGTATCGGATAGACGATAGAGCGGATATTCGGTTTCAAGTAGCTGAATTAACTCGGTTCCGTAAGAGTCTCCCCGTAAGAGAACGGCGAGAACGTAACAGACCGCCAATTCCTTGTTGAGATAGAAGGGTGGCGGATCTTTGAAAAATTGATAAATGTCCTCAAATTTCATCTGTCTGATTCCAGGCGTGTGAAATAACTTGCTTGAGAAAGCGATGCAATATCGACAACTCAGCATTGGCTTATTTAGATTAACAGTCACATCTCGGAGGTTGCCGTCCCTCTAAGGGATTAATCCTCCCGCGTGAAATATTAAACTAACTCGAATGGCTTACGCGATTAAACACAAGAGACAACTCTACAATTCAGGGAACTCATTCGATGGGTTTGTCATGGGTTTGTCTATGTGGATATCGCCACAATTCGATCGCAGTTCTGAGTGGGGGCTAGTCGCAATTCAGTTAAGCAATTTCAGAAAATTAGTGCTGAAGAATTAGGGCAATTCCATTGAGATCTTGACGATCGCGTGTAGATGACACCCACCTTATCAATGCGCTTCTCTTGCAACAGCAATCTCATTAAGTTGCTTAACTTCCACAAATTGTACCTCTCGATTCTAAACTTGATTTGCTAATTTGTGGGTCGTAAAGTAAATTAGCTTGTCTCAGTTCTAAGAGTTTTCAAGGATTTGCCACTTTTTGAAGAAATATTTCAATCAAATCTGATTGCTGTGAGCAAACTGGGCAATTTGACTGAGTAAATTTGCAGTGTACTTTCCTCGATCGAGCTTCCATCCAATGCTTTCTCCCTCTATCCCAAAAGTGGTTTGGACAAAAAGAGGAAATTTTGGCTTTCTCAAAGCGAAAAATCCTAAATCAGATCAAACGCGGCACTCATCCTCACACAAATCGCGCCAAATCTGACAGATTTCTCATCTAGTTTAGCGTCCGTAGCGATCGCGAAAGATAATTTTTGTTTCACCGTCTGAAATTCGGGTGAGTGGCGAAATCCCGACGACGGTACTTAGGAAAAGTTCCCAATAAATTAAACTAATCCAGATCTGAGCGCCACCACAGCAGCTTGAACGCGATCGTCTACCGCCAGTTTATTCATAATGCCGCGCACGTGTGTTTTCACCGTATTCGGACTGAGGTAGAGTTTCCCAGCAATTTCAGGATTGCTTAAGCCTTCGACCATGAGTTTAAGCACTTCGAGTTCGCGCTGGGAAAGTTGCCCGATCGTACTGTCCGTCATGGGCGGCTTGAGATGTTCGATCACGCGGCGGGCGATTTGTGGATCAAGATAAGTCGCGCCTTCGGAAGCGGCAGCGATCGCGGCAATTAATCGAGTGACATCTGCGCCTTTGATACAATACGCATCCGCTCCACTCGATAGCGCGGCGATGATTTCAGTCTCAGACGTATGAGAAGTCAGCATGACGATTCGCACATTTGGCAGAGCTGCTTTAATCTGTTGAGTCGCAGCAATTCCATCCAAACGGGGCAAACCGATATCCATCACGATGAGGTCTGGACGATGTTTGAGAGCCGCTTCAACGCCTAAATATCCGTCACTGGCTTGATCAACGATCGATAACTCTGGATAGTCTTCTAACGATTGCTCTAACCCCAATTGCATCATGGGGTCATCCTCGACAATCAGCACCCGCAGCGATGGAAGAACCATAAATAGAGCCTGTCAATAACAGCTTTTCCCATGATACCGGGCATCCTCTTACCGCGATTAAAATCGCCGTCCGAGTAATCGCTGTTTCACACCTTCCGCAATCTTCTGACCAAGATATTCAGGAATCAAGCTTTCATTCGGTCCAAGCAGGTAGAGAATCAGTCGCGTTCGTCCCCGCCAGACGAGAAGATTCGCATTCACGACTAGAAGATCCTCTTGCCAAATCGCGTACATGACTTTGTAGAACAGCCCCGGCTGGTTATCCGCTTCGATCAGCAGTGCAGGCAGATGGAAGACTGGATCGACATAGAATTCAGTCTCAACCTGTTCTAAGCCTGCATCCAAGTTGAATTCGACCGCCAGCATTTCCTCGACTTCAAAGCGTCCCGCGAGTGCTTCTCGAATTGCCCGACACACGTTTTCAGAAGTTTTATCGGTCAGAGCTTTTCCACTCCGCGACACGATCAGCTTAATGAACACCAGCATCGGGGGATAAATTTGCCCGTACAAACTAAGGCTGTGAATCGTCAAGCCGTAAGCCGCCAGCACCCCAAAAATATCGCTCAGGAGAAAAGACTGATTTCGATACGCAAAATGCAAGGCGCTTTTCGTCCCCTCGGTCTTAAGCTCGATCACGGCTTGTTTCGACTTATACAACTGATAAGCCAGCCGTAGATTTTGCAGTTGAATTTCGCTGCTAACAAACTGCTCATAAAACTGGGGAAACGCCCGATTGAAGCGCTTTAACAGTTCTAGCGTGGAGGATTTTAGACCCAGAGCCATTGGTGGAGACTGCCCGTAGACGACACACGAAAATTTTTTTGAACGATCGACAAACCGATAAATGCTGACATTTCCCTAAAATCAGCGGAATGCAACCTAAATCCGAGAGATATACTAACTATTACTGCTTCACTGTTATCACCACGGCATGGGTTTTTGGAAAAGCTTATTCAGTAGTACGGATGCCTCGATCGAGAAACCGAGTTCGACGGAGAGCTATGTTATCCCCGGATCAGTGGATGGCTCGACGGCGGGCGATCGCGCCAACTCGCGAATCTATTTCTCGACGGAGCGAGAGATTGACCTTTACGAGTTAGAGGAATTATGCGATGCGGTCGGTTGGTCGCGTCGTCCTCTCAGAAAGGTCAAAAAGGCGATTCAGCATAGTTTTCTTGTGGCAACGATGTGGGAACAGCGGGGAGCGACACGCCGACTCGTCGGATTTGCTCGCGCCACCTCTGACCATGCGTTTAACGCCACGATCTGGGATGTGGTGGTTCATCCAGATTGCCAGGGCAAGGGGCTGGGAAAAGCTCTAATGAAGTTCATGATTAAGAAGCTTCGGAGTGAGGATATCAGTAATATCACTTTGTTCGCTGATCCGCATGTCGTGAATTTCTACCGAAATTTAGGCTTCATGCAGGACCCAGAGGGGATCAAAGGGATGTTTTGGTATCCGGATTAATTTGTATCCGAGATTCCACTTTACAAGAGTTCCCAGACAGCGAAGCAGGGGCACGAATTGTGAAATGAATTTCGCGGTTTAGGAGATTTATCGAAAACAAATTACCCGCTGTCTTCGGCTTCGCTCAGTCAGCTAGAGATCGCGCCCTGAGCGAAGCCGAAGGGCAGTCTTTCAAGCGGTAAGCTCTTTCGTAGAAATCTCCTTATCGCAGGAGTCGGGCTTGTTGAATCCAAAGCCCGATGTGGTCTGTCGTGGGACAGAGATCGCGGCGTTGCATGGTGGAAACGTAGAGTCGGAGTAATTGACGGTGAAGTTGTCCGATCGAACTTTGCGCCAGTTGAGACGGGGAAGCAATCCCGGCATGAAGTAATAAGCCTGCGTATTCGCATCCGACACTTGGAATTCGAGCCAGATCCGCAAGCGCGACCCATTTGTTTAATTGACGAATCGGCACTTGAAGTTCAGTTGCCAAGCTATTTCGTTTATCTTGCGTATTTCCCAATTTAAGAAGATCTAAAGTAGTGCGAATTTCGCGATCGCTTAACCGTGCCGCATCATCGTCGGCTAGACCGGGGAGTTGATCGATCGCCCAACTTGCAGGAGCAATTTTTGACGGCACAGATTGAGCCACGGTGTCCTCGAAACAGAGTTGAAACAATTTAGTTTAACGAACTTGATTCAAAAGTAGGGCTTTCTAAAACAAAGTTGTAGCGAGTTTGCTTTAGCTTGTGATAGAAATAGATCAGATGAGCTAACCTCTATCAATTGTTAGGAAGTTAGAGCATTCTGATAACGAATAAAGCTTTCTATTAAAGTTGTATTTTCTAACAGGTTCCGCGATCGAAATGGTTCGTTAACAACAATTTTCATAGCAATTGCCCAATACGATGAACACCGAAACCACGTCAGACCTCAAACCGATTCGTTGCCTTGATGACGCGATCGCACGCTGCCAAAACCTTGGAATGCGTCTGAGCCGCCAACGTCGATTCATTTTGGAATTACTTTGGCAAGACCAAGAACATTTGTCAGCGCGGGAAATTTACGATCGATTAAATCGCCAAGGAAAAGACATCGGACATACTTCGGTGTATCAGAATTTGGAAGCGCTTTCTGAACAAGGAATTATTGAGTGCATTGAGCGCTCAGATGGGCGACTGTATGGGAATATCAGTGATGCTCACAGCCATGTGAATTGTCTTGATACAGAGCAAATTTTGGACATTCATATTGAGCTTCCAGAAGAAATCATTCGACAGGTAGAAGCGCAAACGGGCGTAAGAATCACAGAATATCACATCGATTTCTACGGCTATAAAGCGAAATAGTAATCATCGATGCAGAGAAATCTTTTATACGCGATCGCTAATCTTTTCGGAGTTCAGATCGAGAAATTCGTGGTTGAATAAACGCAACCCGATCTTTTACAGTCTCGACTTCATGACATCGCTTACAGTTCCTTGGATTTGTGGGCGAAGTTTTGTAATGGCTCCCGGAAATGACGAATCCTTGAGCGGAACTTATAAAAGCATTCTGTGTCGAGGGTTCCATCGGCAAAATCGCCTGTAAAATAGCCGAGACTCTGACCCGCCGCCTGATTCACGGTTCGCAGCGAAATGGCTAGAAAACTTACCCCCCAATGGCTTCAAGGACTGTCCTCATTCCAGAAGCCCAAATCTCAAGACGAGCATCCGCCCAAAACGATCGAGAATCCTTCCGATCATTCCACTGTTTTATTAGAAGATGAGCCGACGATCCCAGAGTCGATCGACGAACCGAGTGATCCCGCTCCTAATCCAACCAAGCAAACGGCTGCCAAGCTCGGAAAACGAGTGACGAAAACTGCTTCGTCTGCGACCCGTGCAACTGCCCGACGCATGGGATCGGTGGCGCAGGCTTGGAAATGGCAACTGATCTGGTTAGGTATTCTGGGTATTTTCGGCGGAACCGGAGCGATCGCCTTTTTGTGGCTATCGAAAGTTCCCCCAGCGGTTGATTGTCAGCAAGTCACGGCTCAATCGATCGAGTCCGAACAGCTTTTCTGTGCCCAACAAGCCGCGCAATCTGGAAATGCGAACCAGATTATTTCATCGATTAATTTAGTAAAAGATTGGACAACGGAGCACCCGCTGTATGGACAATCACGATCGCTGCTGCAAGATTGGTCGAATGCGTTGTTAATTCTGGCGCGGGATCGCGTGACTCAGAGAGATATCAAAGGTGCAGTGTCACTGGCGAATCAGATTCCCAAGTCGAGTCCGGTTTATAAAGATGCTCAAGCTGCGGTCGATCGATGGCAGGCTGAATACCGCCGTGGAGAAGCGATTTACGTCAAAATTATTGATGCGCTTAAGAAACAACAATGGGATCGAGCTTCCGAGCAAATGGCGCAACTGGCACTGATTGAAGATCCCGGTTGGCAGTCTCGGTTAGGCGAAGTTCGAGAACAATCGAACAATGAGCGCAAAGCTTGGAAATTGCTGACGGATGCGCGGAATTTTGCTAGAGCGAATCCACCGACTCGATTAGGAGAAGCGATCGCGATTACTGATCCGGTCGATCGTAAAACTTTTGTCTGGACACTACAGGCAAATCAGGAAGTTACGAAATGGCGGAACACGATTTTTCAGTTAGCAATCGCACAATTTGATCAGCAAAATATTACCGCTGCGGGTAGTCTGCTCGATTCGCTTCCAGCCAGTGTCCAATTAACAAGCGCGAACCAAGACTTGATTCGATTAGTCAGAGCACGAGAAATCGAGACCGCGAACGAATACAATTCACCTGGATTAGAGCGCATTGCGCCACTGATGATGGCGACTCATTTGGTGAAGCAGATTGATCCCCAAAGTCCGTTTGCGTCTCGTGCGAAAACTCTGATCCCAAGGTTAGAGCAGAAGACACAAGACTTGATGCAATTGAATATGGCAAGCACGATCGCGAATTTGCAACAGATTCCAATGTTGGAAATGGCGATCGCTCAGGCGGCATCGATTACACCAAAACGACCGGGACGGCTTCATGCTCAGACGCTTCTGGCTCAGTGGCGCAAAGAATTACAGTCGATGCAAGATCGTCCGCTGTTGGCACGTGCTCAACAAGTCGCGAAATCAGGCAAGATTGGCAATTTACGATCGGCAGTGGCGATGGCAACTTTAGTCAAACCTCGTCGATCGCTGAGAATCGAAGCTCAGACGAATATTGCCGATTGGACGAATCAGATCGAGATTATTGAAGATCGTCCGATTATCAATAATGCGAGAGCGATCGCGTCTTCGGGACAACTCGGACGTGCGATCGATGTGGCGAGTACGATTCGACCCGGACGCGCTCTGTACAACGAGGCACAAGGCTTGATCGGGGAATGGGTCTATCAGATTCAGCTTGCGGAAGATCGATCAATTCTAAATCAGGCTGCGAGTTTGGCAAGTCAGGGCTATCTGAGTCGAGCGATCGATGTCGCTTCGGGTATTGCTCCAGGACGACCGCTGTATGGCGAAGCGAGAGGCTCGATCGCACAATGGGCAGCAGAACGCGCCGAGATTTGGCGACAGCGCGATCAAGCTCCGCAATCTGCACCGAGTTATGAGAGCGAATCTTCACCGCAGCCGAGTCCATCTGATCCTACACCGTCTGCTTCACCCGAACCGACTCCACCGTAGTTAAGACATCAATCTCTGAGCTTCGGTTGTGCTACTGGTTGCTAAGTTGTTTAATCAAGTGAGTGCGCTGGCGATCGAATGGATAGTTTGGCTGAAGTTCGGAGATTGATGATTGTGGAGCGAGATCCGGTGTTTCGATCGGGTTTGCTGGGTTGTGTGAGTCGATTTCCGGAGTTTCGGATTGTGGCGGAAGCGGAATCGATTCCAGTCGCTTGGCGAAATTTAGCGGAACAGTCTCGCGATCGCATTGATGCAATTTTGATCGGAGTTGGGGTGGAATTTGCTCGACAAGTAAAAGCTCAGTATCCAACGATTCCGATTCTTTTGATTGAACCGTTAACCGATTTGGAATTAAGGGCGGCATTCGAGGCGGGAATCGAAGGATATTGTCCGAAAGGAAGTTCGATCGCGGAATTTGTCAGCGCAATTCGACAGATTACAGCAGCAGAAACTTATTGGCGACCAGATGTATTGCAGCAGTTGACCGTTTCGGGAACGCGATCGCAATCGATTAGTGTCGCGAAAGTGATTCGGCAGAATTGGCGATTATCGGGATTGTCTCAGATTGAAGCAGCATTGGATGAGATTGAAGCACAACTGCGATCGAGCAATCTTTCCGCTTTGGATCGACTCTTTTTGACTGGGCGAAAACGGGAACTGAAAGCGGCTCGATGGCTGGTTCAGAAAGCGTTACCGTCCGAGGAAATTCGACCGAATCCACAAGCGATCGTACCTGTTGAATCGGCGATAACGGTTCCCGAACCTTCAGAAATTGTTCCAGAAGCGCCGCAACCAAAAGCATGGCAAGGGGAAATTCTCGATCGTATCGCTGAAAAGCTGCAATCGAATTTGGACAATCTGACAAATATTCCGCTAGAAATTGACATTCTAAAAATCGAAAAGAAACGCGAATTATTTTTTACGATTCTGCGACAGTTAGAAGAATTGCTGGACGAATTGAGATTTTCACGGATTCAACCGGATCAATTTGCGGTAAAACAATCGGATGTTTTACGGGATTTGTGGCAAGCGATCGTCATGCAATTTTTCGGACGATATTCGATGGTGCGGGTAAAGAGACAAGACATTGAAATCGTCGCTTCGTTACTGAATCAATCTGATGCGGTTCAAACTCAAATTCTCGATCAAATTCCGCTGACTCAGGCAATTTTTGAGCATTTACTGTTTGAAACGCCGCTGATTGTTGATCAAACTTTGTACGAAGTTGGAACGATCGAGGCTCGCGATCGCGCAATCGATTTGCTCGAAAATCTAATGATTCAAATAGCAAACGCTGTGATTCAACCGCTTTTGAATCGATTTGCTAATCTAGAAGCGATCAAACAAGGATTCTACGATCGACGTTTATTATCCACTCGTGAAATTGAACGATTTCGGAATGACTTATCTTGGCGATTCAGAACTGAGCGATATTTTACTGATCCAAAATTGGTGTTTGAAAGTCGATATCGATTACTTGTTTTGACACAATATGGCATCGATCGAATCGTCGTTTACTCACCCAGAACCGAAGAACTCGAATCGCTTTCTGGAGTGCAATTAGCTGTAACTCTGGCGTTAGAAACTCGTGATGCGATTTCACCAAGGTTGAGAGGCACGATCGCGTTTTTCGGCAGTGGAATTGTCTACATTTTGACCGAAGTAATCGGGCGCGGAATCGGACTGATCGGGCGCGGAATTCTCAAAGGAATTGGAAAATCTGTTCGGGGATAACCCAAAATCGCATCTAAACGGCACA
Organism: Leptolyngbya sp. AN10; assembly: GCF_050565645.1. Lineage (NCBI taxonomy): Bacteria > Bacillati > Cyanobacteriota > Cyanophyceae > Leptolyngbyales > Leptolyngbyaceae > Leptolyngbya > Leptolyngbya sp. AN10. The sequence goes on along the minus strand of NZ_JBNXVP010000015.1, from coordinate 162,649 downwards.
ATAATATCAGTAAAAACGCACTGAGATCTTGAATTTCAGGCGCAAATCTGCAACATTTTCAAGTAGAGCGATTAGACTAAACCTGCAACCTCTATTTTGAATTCCACATTAATACCCTGGTTCCGACGGGAGCACAATCTATGCTTGAGATTACTGGTGCATTATTTCTGATTGTTTTAGGTTACATCATTGGATCTGTCCGCATTGTCGAGCAAGGCGATCAAGCGATCGTTCAGCGACTCGGACAATACAAACGCATCCTTAATCCAGGGCTAAATTTCGTCATCCCGCTGCTGGATACGGTACTGATCGAAACGATTCGGGAACAGCTTTTAGATATCGAACCGCAACGAGCATTCACGAAAGATAACGTGCCGATCGAAGTCGATGCGGTCGTTTCTTGGCAAATTCTCGATCTGAGAAAGGCTTATTATGCGGTCGAAGATCTCGAAGAATCATTGAAACAGATCGTGATTTCAACGATGCGAAACGAGATCGGACAACTGACTTTAGAGGAAACATTCTCGTCTGCCAGCGCGATTAACCAGGCATTGCTGCGTCAGTTGGACAAATCGACTGCGAACTGGGGCGTGAAAGTCATTCGCGTTGAAGTGCAAGAGTTCCAAATTTCTCCAGCATTGCGCGAATCGTTAGAGAAAGAACGTGCTGCCCGAAGCGAAAAACAAGCGGAACTGACTCGAACTCAAGGAACCGTTCAGTCGATTCAAGAGTTAGCACAAGCGCTTCGAGGACAAATGAATGCGGATGATGTCTTGCGCTATCTAGTAGCAAAAGATTACGTCACGGCAAGTATGGAATTAGGCAAGAGCGATAATTCCAAGATTGTGTTTATGGACCCACGCGCCTTGAATGAAGCAGTCACCGATTTAATGGGTCATACAGGTGTGATCGAACCCCGCGATCGTGGAAATATCGACGGCGATATGGATAATTAGAGCGAACCTCGCCAAATTGCATCCGCCACTCGACAAGCATCGCGCATTTCTGCAACATCGTGAACGCGAACCACATCGGCTCCGTTCGCGATCGCGCTCACACAAGCGGCAGATGTTCCCCAGACTCGCTTTTTCGGGTCAGGCTGATCGAGAATATGCCCGATAAAGCTTTTTCGGGAAGCTCCAACGAGAATCGGACAATTCAAAGATTGAAAAGATTCTAATCGTCTGAGAATTTCTAAATTTTGAGCGTACTTCTTCGCGAATCCGATTCCTGGATCAATCATGATTTGAGAAATTCCATGTGCGATCGCGCTTTCAATTCGTTCTCGCAAAAATTCGCTAATTTCTTGAATCAGATCGTCATACTCGGTTAACGATTGCATTGTTTTCGGTGTTCCTCTCATGTGCATTAAAATGATTGGAACGCCTAATTTACCAACTGTTAAAAGCATTTCTGAATCGAAAATAGCTCCAGAAATGTCATTGATCATATCGGCTCCAACAGAGATCGCTTCTTTAGCAACCTGCGACCGGGTTGTATCTACCGAAATCGGAATCTGAAACTTCTGCCGAATCGCTTCGATCACTGGAACGACGCGATCAAGTTCTTCCTGCAATGAAACCTCGTCCGCATTCGGGCGCGTGGATTGTCCCCCGATGTCGAGAATATCCGCCCCGTCTTCGATCATTTGGGCAGATTGAGCGATCGCATTTTCCAACGTGTTGAACTGTCCACCGTCGCTAAAACTATCGGGTGTGACGTTTAGAACGCCCATGATGTAGGTTTTTTGACCCCAGTGAAATGTCGATCGTGGTAGTTCCCAAGCTTGCATAGCATCATTGTTAATCATCAGAATTCGATCATCGCATTAATGCTCGTGCGCGTTGAAGATTATCTTTCGCGATCGCGAACTCCGTATCAATTTGGAGTGCTTTTTCGTATTCTGCAATCGCTTCCCGAAGTTTCCCCTGACGCTGAAAAACTTCTCCGATAGCATTGTGAACGATCGCTTTAATGTCGATCGCTTGAGAAGCATTGCTAAAGTAAACGGCTTGATTGTTGCGAAGTGCAGCAATTTTGGCATCAAATTGATCCGGTTGCAGCAAGACTACACCCATGATGGTACAAAGCGGACTTCGCACGACTTCTTCGTTCGGTTCGATTAGAAGCTTGCGATAAGTTGAGATCGCTTGTTCTGGTTGATTCTGAAGTGCTAACAAACCACCGAGTAAACAGTTGGCTTCAGGAGAGCGATCGTTCAATGAAACTGCTTGCTGAATCGATTGAGTGGCTTGTGCGAATTGCTTTTCTTGCACTTGAATCCAACCACGAGCACTGTAGCTAAAAAACAATGCAGCACGATCCTTTCGGCTCAGTTGGATCGCTTGATTCGTGATGGCGATCGCTTCTGTTCCTTTGCCTTGTTGACTCAAAATTGCTGCAAGACGGAGATAATCTTGAATCTCTGCGAACCGAGCGACTTTTGGATGCAGTTGAATGATTCGACGATAGATTGGTTCAGCTTCTTTCGCTCTAGATTGAAAAACAAGGAAATCGCCTACTTGTTGAAGCAAGTCCCTGTCTTCTGGCTTGCCCTGCATCGCGTCTTGATAGATAGCGATCATACGATCGACTTGCTTTTGACGAACTAACAAATCAGCTAAGTCCGCGAGTTGCAGCTTGTAATCTAGACCTTCTTGCTTAAACGACTGTTGATACAAAGCGACTGCTTCATCGATTCGCTGATTGTCTTCTAGAAGTCTCGCCAGCGAAGAGTAGAAAACAGGAACGCCTGGATTGCGTCGAATTCCTTGGCGGTAGATGGCAATCGCTTGCTCAGTTCTGCCACGACGAGCCAGCAAATTTCCCCAAGCTGAGTATAAGCTCTCTGAATTTTCTGACTTACGAATGCCCGCTTGATACAGTGCGATCGCTTTGTCATCTTGATTTTGCTGTTCGTATAGCGCTCCAAGCTGCGTATAGAGCGAACTTTCTTTCGGATTGCGCTGAATTGCTTCTTGATAAAGTGCGATCGCTTCATTCGTGCGATCGTTTGTTGTGAGAAAATACGCAAGTCCAAAGTAGGACGCTAGCTCATTCGGGCGGCGACGAATTCCTTCCTGGTAAAGTCTAATCGCTTCGGATAAACGGTTCTGACGACTGAGCAAATTTGCAAGACTCGGCATCAAGCTATGAAAGGCGACATCTTCTGGTTTGCGTTTGAGTCCTTCTTGAAGAAGCGCGATCGCACCGTTCGGATCGTCTTCACCTAGCCACTCTCCTAAGCTCTGATAGAAAAAAATCGCGTCTTGATCATCGTACTTTAGAGCTTGCCGAAAAAGCGCGATCGCTTCATCAGTACGATTTTCATCTCTCAGGCGCATTCCTAAAAGCCTGTACAGCGTTAAATTATCAGGATTGTTCTGAATGCCCTGTTTTAGAAGCTCGATCGCTTTTGCTGTATCCCCATTTCTGACGAGGATAGAGGTCAGCATCTCATAGAGAAAAGCATTGTCAGAGATGCGTTTGATTCCGGTTTGATAAAGTGCGATCGCTTCCTTGAATCGTCCTTGTCGTTCGAGCAAAACGCCGAGCAGTCGATAACCATCTACATTCTTCGGATCTTGTTTGAGAAGCTGATTGAGTAGTGTTTCCTGAGCTTCTTCATCCCCTGCATTTTGCGCTTCAATGAGTTGATCTGTTAATCGATCGACAATCGGATTCGTAGCGAAAACAGGCAACGCTGTCAGACCCAATAGTAAGGCGACACTGAACAAGGACTTGAGCATGAGATTTCCGGGGAGGACTACTCCATATCATTCCCTACCTTTGGATAGAGTTCGATTCCGGTACTGAGACAGACGAAAAGAAAGGCTCGATCGTCGAATGATAGTCCCAGTACGTTATGGAGAACTTCCTATGCTGAATCTACTTGCTGCTGCATTTCAACAAGCTCCTTCTGGCAATCTATGGAACTGGCAAGGAACACCGTTTATTGTCGGTGCTTGCTTGTTGGTGTTGTTGATTGGATCGCGCACAATCAAGTATCCGCAAACAGGCGCAAGAATGCCCTTACCCTTCTCAAAATCGCTGTTTAACAACATCAGCGTGGGTGCATTTCTAGCTTGTATGAGCTTTGGTCACATTCTCGGCTTCTTGCTCACACTTGGATTTGCAAACACCTCACTCCGATAGTTGATCAAAACAGTAGGGACACGATTCGCCAGGGTGATACTGCGATGATGCTTGATCAGCTTGAGAAAGAGGATGTCCACAGGCTTGACACATTTCATAAGACCCATCATTCAAGCCATGCGTGACTGCTACTCGCTGATCGAATACAAAGCATTCACCCTGCCACAAGCTTTCATTAGAAGGGACTTCTTCTAAGTATTTGAGAATGCCGCCTTCGAGGTGATACACCTCTTCAAATCCTTGAGCCAGCAGATACGAGGAAGCTTTCTCGCAGCGAATTCCACCTGTGCAGAACATTGCAACTTTTTTGTGCTGAGTTGGATCAAGCTCAGAGTGTACATAGTCTGGGAACTGTCGAAATGAAGCTGTTTTTGGATCGATCGCGCCTTTGAAACTCCCGATCGACACTTCAAACTGATTCCGCACATCGATCACGGTGACTTCTGGATCAGAAATCAACTCATTCCACTCTTGCGGTTTCACATAAGTTCCGACTTGCTGAGTCGGATTAACTTCTGGACATCCGAGCGTGACGATTTCTTTTTTCAGCTTGACCTTCATGCGATCGAACATTTGCGATTCCGTTTCCGCTTCTTTAACGGTCAGATCTGCAAATCGCGAATCTTGCTGTAGATAATTTAGAAGCGTGTCGATCGCGTCTTTCGCTCCTGCCAAAGTTCCGTTTATTCCTTCTTGTGCCAGTAGAATCGTACCGCAAAGATTCTGCGCCTGACAGAGTTCGAGAATCGGCGATCGCAGTTCTGCAAAATCGGGCAGTGAAACAAATTTGTAAAACGTCGCAACTAACATACACATTGAGCAATTCTGAATATTTAGTGTAGCGTCTAGAGATTTCCGTGATTCGATCGACAATGATTGAAGCTGAATTTTAGATACTTCTCGCTTCTCAATTATGCTGCTCGACTCATTTTGGCTCCGTCTATCCGGATCTGCTGCTTTGTTGGCTTTAATCGCAGGCTGTTCTTCTCAAGTTCCAACTGTTTCGACCTCTCCTGCTCCAGTCGTTGCAACTTCTCCAACTGTTTCAACTTCTCCAAGTCCAGTCGCTGCTCCTCAAGCAACACAGAAAGAGGTTCGCACTGTTGAAAAGTGTGTGATTCGGATGGCAAAAGTGAATGATCCAGAATCGCCGCTGAATATTCGATCGACTCCCGATGCTACTTCCAAAGACAACATTGTGGGACAGCTAAAAAATGGCTCGTTTGTCGATGTGCAAGATCAACAAAATGGCTGGCTCAAAATTGGCGGCGCGACTCCGGGATGGATTGCCCAATCGAGAACGGAACATGGCTGTAATGAGAAAGTGGAGCGAATTGAACTCGGTCAAACCTCGATCGAGATTCGCGATCGCTTTATTGGAACAGGTTCGCATAGCTATCGATTCAATCTCACCAAAGGGCAACGAATCACCGTGAAAAGTTCGAGCGATCGCGGTTCAATTTTTCCAACGATTGTTGCACCAAGTGGTAAGCCGATCGTTGAACCTCCAGATCAGCCAAGTTCTTGGACAGGCGAACTGACTGAAACTGGAGAGTACACCTTTGAATATGAATCGAACTTCAAAGGCTATGAGTATACTTTGTCCGTCGATCCGCGTTAGAGGATGTTTGAAACATATCGTTGATTGCGCTGATCCGCCCCGGAATGAATTCGGGGCTAACCGAACGAAGTCCACTAAAGGGGACTGAACAGCCGATCAAAATTAGATCTTCAGTCCTTTTCAAAGGACTTCGCAGCGATAGCCCCGAATTCATTCCGGGACGAAATCGAACGCAGCGAGAACTGCTCAAACGTCCTCTTGTCCTCTTAAATCCCCAAGCGTTGATAGACCTGATCTAAGTTCTTAAGATGAACTTGCGGATCAAAACATTCATCAAGTTCAGAGATCGACAATGTTTGAGTCACTCTCGCATCTTCGCTCAAGAATTTGCGGAAGTTGCCATCGTCTTTGTTCCAAGCTTGATGAGCGCAGGATTGTACGATCGCATAAGCATCCTCACGACTCAATCCTTTCTGCACCAGTGCCAACATCACCCGCTGACTGAACACCACGCCGCCGTAAACGTTCATGTTTCGCGCCATGTTTTCGGGATAGACCAGCAGATTTCTCACCAAATCTGTCGTTTCAACCAGCATGAAATGGGTGAGAATGCAGGCATCCGGCAAGGCAACTCGTTCCACAGAACTGTGAGAAATATCGCGCTCGTGCCACAGGGCAACATTTTCTAAAGCTGCGACTGCATATCCTCTCAGCAATCGAGCCATTCCGGTCAGGCGTTCCGATCGAATCGGATTCCGCTTGTGTGGCATTGCAGACGAACCTTTCTGTCCTTTTGAGAAAAATTCTTCAACTTCTAGAACATCGGTTTTTTGCAGATTGCGAATCTCAACCGCGAAACGCTCGATCGAGGCTCCCAACAAAGCAAGCCCATTCATAAAATCTGCGTGTCGATCGCGGGAAATAACCTGAGTCGATGCCGTATCGGGTTCTAATCCCAAATGCTGACAGGTCAAAGCTTCGATACGTGGATCGATATTGGCGTAAGTTCCAACGGCTCCAGAAATTTGACCGACTGCGATCGACTTTCTCAGGGCACATAAGCGATCGCGATGTCGCAACATTTCTGCCAACCAGCCCGCGAGTTTGAACCCGAACGTGATCGGCTCTGCGTGAATGCCATGCGATCGACCAATCATCACCGTATTTCGATGTTGTTGCGCCTGATATCGAATTGCTTGGATCAAAGCTTCTACGTGCGTCATAATCACGTCTAAGCTGGCAACCATTTGAAGCGCCAATGCGGTATCCAACACATCAGAACTGGTCATGCCCAAGTGAATGTAGCGTCCAGCATCGCCAACGTGTTCGTTCACATTTGTCAAAAATGCGATCACATCATGACGCACTTGCGCTTCGATTTCGAGAATGCGACTGACTTCAAATTTCGCTTTCGATTTAATTTCTTCAACGGCTTCTGAAGGGATGTAACCTAGCTCTGCTTGTGCCTCACACACTGCAATCTCAACATCGAGCCAGGTTTTAAATTTGTAGTGATCCGTCCACAAATCGCCCATCTCAGGCAGGGTGTAACGCTCAATCAAGGTAGGTTTACTCAAATTCAACCGTCACATTGTAGCGTCAAGTGTGGCAGTGCAAAAGGTGGGAGTGGGGAGTGGGGGGTAGGGAGTGGGGGGTAGGGAGTAGGGGGTAGGGAGTGGGGGGTGGAAACTTGTCTCCCCACTCCCCACTCCCCACTCTTCCTAACTCCGTCCCGTACAAGACAATCCTTCAACGATCGCTGATGGCGTATAACAAGATCCATTCCATTCTGCATCGCCCCCCAATTCGATCAGGTTCTTCAAAGCCGTATAAACACTCCCTGCAACCATCGTGTCTTTAACTCTGCCAACAATCTGACCCTTCTCAATTCGATAACCAAGGTCAACATTGATCGAGAATTCTCCAGAAATTCCCGCGCCGCCTCCGAGCATTTGATCCACGATTAAACCCTTGTCGATCGATGAAATCAATTCTTCCAAAGACTTCGTTCCCGGTTGCACCAATACATTGAATAATCCCGGTGTCGGATAGCTGCCCAGACCCGATCGAAATCCGTTTCCTGTGGTTCCGCTGCCGAGTGCTTTTCCAGTCGTATGATCGGCATAAAACAATTGCAGTTCACCTCGATCGATAAAAGTAATCATTCGAGTCGGTGTTCCTTCATCATCAAACGGACAGCTAAAGGGACCTGTATTCGGTTGCTGTGAAAGGGTAATTGCTTCGGAAGTCACAAGTTTTCCCAGTCGATCACTCCAAGGAGATGCCCCTTCGATCACTTGCTTTCCGTTCAATGCTGACTGCACTGTTCCCCAGAGCATATCCATCGATTTTGAAGTGAATAGAATTGGCACTTTTCCCGCTGGAGATGAAGTATTTTCTTTTGCCCAATTGAGTCGTTGTAAAACCTGTTGTGCGATCGCGGTTGGATCAAGTCGATCGCGTTCAGTCTGACCATCTGACACATTCAGAAAATCATCGCCCCGAACCCATTCCACTTCGAGAAAGCCGCTCAAAGTTGTATCGGTATAGCCACAATCAAGACCATTAGAATTAATCAATCGGGTCGTTTCCGCTTCACAGTCCCAACCGCACGAACAAAGCACTTCAGGATAGCGATCGCGGATGAGTTCGATCGAGATTTTGCCCCACTCCACTAACTGTTCGACCGAAACCGATTGCCCAACATCCGGATAAGACAATTGAGAAGCGGGTGAAAGCTCGATCGCTTCTGGCTCGTTGAGTTGACTGATCGCAATTGCTCGATCGACTAAATCTTGCGGTTCAACGGCTCCATACGCGACCGCCAATCCCGGACGACCTTCTTTCCAGAGGCGTAACGCCGTTCCTTCTGCCTCAGTACTTTCCAATTGTTTCAGGCGATTGGCTTCAAAAAACACTGGACGAGACAGCGATTGGGATTGAAACACTTCGGCAGATTCGGCTCCAGAGCGCAACGCCAAATCGAGCAATTGTTCGGGTAGGGACATAGAAACCTGGGAAACAAACGACAAGAGTTCGGGAGATTGAGCGATCCCAACCCTTGATCACTGTACGCCAAATTGAATTCCTGTTTGCGATCGCTTTGGAATTCGCCTTGTGAGGATGTTTGAAAAGTATAGAAAGACTCTTCGCTGCGATTGCGTTCCACCCGCGATTAGAAATCACGGTCTATCGGAGAAAGTCCACTGAAGGGGACTGAAAGCTAGTCGTCCTATACTCTTCAGTCTGTTTCAACAGACTTTGTTCCGATAGCCCCGAATTCCATTCGAGGGGCGATTCAGGCGATGAACGATTACTTTTCAAACATCCTCTAAGCCGTTCCCTAAAAAAGTGCAACATTAACCGCCGATTTGATGCGATCGTGCCACACTGAAATTACATTCATTCAACAACACTACGGAGAATCGGAAGGGTTACGCTTTGTTTGTGTAAAATCAATCACAAGGCAGGAAACTTTTATGTCAATCGCAACGCTGGAAACAACGCAAATTCAACCAAAGGAGCAGCATTTATTTGAGAATTGCATTCTCACTACGGTTGATGATTTATACTACCAAATTAGAATTGCTGATTTGTACACTTCATATCCTGAAGTCAATTGCTGCTTTATGCGAATCGCGGCACTTCTGGCAGTTCCACAAACCCGATCGCATTCTGCAAATTTGCTCATTACCGCCAGTGCGATTACACCTAAATTTGCACCGACTTTGATTCGCCTATACGAACAAATGTCCGCCCCAAAATTTGTCATAACTTTAGGAGCCTGCAATGCGACCAGTAATTCAACTCTTCAAGATGTAAATACGGTAATTCCGGTGAATGTGCAGTTAGCAGAATGCCCGTTACGATCGCAGACTATTTTGAATGCGATCGCTAATCTCTAATAATGATCCTGTTCAATCCGCGCAAGGTTCGTTTTCGGATAGTACCTCGCTAGAATCTGCTTATAGGTAAATCCGGTTTCCGCTAATTCCAACGCTCCAAGCTGGCTCATTCCTTTCCCCCGAAACGCATCTGCAACGATCGCATCCGAAGCGGCATACAGTGACTCTACGATTCCGCCTTTATAACTAATGAATTCACCTGCGGTTTGATCAACGGCTTGATTGGTTCGCTCCGATTCTTTTGAAATGCCGCTGTAAACCTGGAAATATTCATCAGAACCCATGTGATATAAAGGTTGCGCCCGTCGGAAATAGTACGTCAAAGCATACGATCGAGCCGCAACCGCCTGAGCTTTTAGGGCTTCTTTGTTCCAACTCGGTGAAACTTCACTCGCAACCACACTATAGAGATAGTGGCGCAGGTTGATATAGTTCACGACCCAAATTCGCCCATCTTGTGCCGCCAGTAGAAATCTTCCCCGATACGGCTTATCTCCGAGATACAGCACTCCATTTGCAGGCGGTTGAATCATCACCATTCCAGGAAGTTCTTTGCCGCCGAAATTCATTGAATCACCTGTCCCTTGAACTGCGTAGGGATTTCCAGAGGCAAGTTGACTAATCGATCGACCATTCGCATCTAGAATCGTCGCACCTTGAGAAGCCGTAATCGATAAATTTGGCTGCCCCATCGCGATCGCAACCTGCATTTCAATCAGTGAATCCACTGTCCCCACCGATGCCGCAAACGCCGCTTTCGATCGCTCATTAATTGCGGCTTGCTCTTTTGTATATTTCTTCGGATCAACCGGAGTTAAAGTCGGTTTCGGAGTCGGAGATTTCTGTGCCTGTGGAGGCGGCGAAGGAAGCGCAAACGAACTCGGAGCAGCACTTGGCGTAATTCCTCCAGTAGGAACGGGTGAGGCGATCGGAGTCGTTTTTGCCTCAGTTTGGGTGTGCTGATTCAGGTACATTCCCGCCACCGGAATCAATGCAAGACAGGGAACAAGCAACCAGGGACGCTGTTTCAGCCACTCTAGAATCGATTTACGCCACATAAAAACAACGATCGGAATTCAGCATTAACTATCGGATAGCCTCTTCACCTTACCCTCTATTCAATCCTGAATTCCAAAATCCGCTTACCAGCCCGCCTCAGATTTATCCAAAACGTACATCGCAACCGATTGAATTTGATCCTCATTCAACCGACCTTTAAACGAAGGCATTGCACCTTTGCCATTCGTCACTTGAGTCACGATCGCTTCAACCGTGTCCTTTCCATTCGCAACGAGCGCATCTTTTTTCAGCGTTTTCGCGCCATTAATTACGTTTCCGCCACCTGCATGACAAGCCGCACAATTTGCGTTAAACACTTTCGCGCCCGCCGCCGTATCCGCTGCTAATGCAGACGGGTTGATTCCCGATAGAAATAGAACCGAAAGTGCGATCGACCCCAAAAGTGTTCTCATTCTCTGAATCGTCTTCATCATTCATCTCTTAAACATCAACAGATGAGCAGTACTCACCAGTGCTCATGCTGTCTCTGCGAGTCTCCCTTCGTCAAAAGACGGTTCGTAAAACATTATATTTGCAAAATTTATCGCAACAATTAGTTACACTTTGAAATCCACATTCAACCTTAGTCGAATCGCTCATAGCGCAGCATTGTATTTATTATCAAAGACAATTATTCATACCCTCCGTATTTTGGGAAAACCGCTTGATCGATCGCAACAATTGATTTAGTCCGAAGTAAATAAAGCAGAGTTTCTATACTCATACTTTGGTCAATCTAATCATTAGAAAATCACGAAAAAAACGCCAAAATTCTAGTCAACTATTTATTCATATCGATACCAACCAAAGATACGATTAACATGCAGTTAAATTTCTTATTGTTTGAATTTAGAATTTCTTTAGTTCGAGCGGCATTTACACCTAGACGGGCGTTCATAAAGACGATAATCTTAGTTCAATCCAACAGTTGAATTTAATACATTCAACAGTATGGTTGCTCGAACAAATCGAAAGGATTGATTCAACTCAATCGTTTCTGCAACGTTCAAAAAGACAGTTATTTTCTCGTAAAAATACGTAAGCGTGGTTCGCTCGCAGTGACCGCAAATCACACATAAGATTCAGCAGTTTCAAACTTGTTTATTCGGACAATGTTGAGGGCTGAATGATGGATTTCAAGTCATTTTGCAACGAGCCAACTGCTTCTGTAACTCTCCCTCAAATCGTTTGATTTGTTGTGGGAGTCGCCTTGCTATCCTTGGAGACTCGACATGACCGAATTCAACTTCTTGACTCGCCGAAAGTTCTTATGGACGGCTAGTGCAGCAGCAGGAGCCGTCACCCTAAAAGGATGTGCGATTAATCCGCCTTCCCCCAGTGCAATGTCCCCGAAAGCCCAGTCGCTTTCCCTTTCCCCCGCTGAACTGCCCGAAACGACTCGGATCAAACTCGGCTATGTCGCGATCGTAGAATCTGCCCCTTTGATTATTGCTCAAGAAAAAGGATTCTTTACTCGTCATGGCATGACCGATGTGACGATCGCCAAGCAACCGTCCTGGGGTGCGGCTCGCGATAACGCAGAACTCGGTTCAGCAAACGGCGGAATCGATGGCGGACAATGGCAAATGCCCATGCCCCATATGTTGAGCGAAGGCTTAATTACCAAAGGAAACCGCAAAATTCCGATGGTCGTTCTCGCCCAACTTTGCACACACGGAAACGGTGTCGCAGTCGCAAACAAACATGCAGGGAAAGGCTTTGAACTAAACCTGGCTCAATCGGGAGCAGCAGACTACATTCGGGAAATGAAGAAATCGGGAACCCCGTTCAAAGCGGCTTACACGTTCCCTAGAGCGAATCAAGATTTTTGGATTCGGTACTGGATGTCTGCAAACGGAATCGACCCGAACAATGACATCAATTTAATGGCAGTTCCCGCGTCGCAAACGGTTGCCAACATGAAAACCGGAACAATGGATGCGTTCAGCACCGGAGATCCTTGGCCCTACCGAATTGTGCGCGACAACATCGGGTTTCTCTCTGTCTTAACCGCTCAGATTTGGCAGTATCACCCTGAAGAGTATGTTGCCGTTCGCAAAGAGTGGATCGAAAAAAATCCGAAGGCAACCAAAGCCGTACTCAAAGCGATCATGGAAGCTCAACAGTGGTGTGACAAACCCGAAAACAAAGAAGAACTTTCTCGCATCTTGGCACAGCGTCGCTTCTTTAACGTTCCACCGGCTTTCCTACGCGGTCCTTATGCTGGCGAGTATCAATTAGGCGATACTCGAAAGCCAGAAAACAATCCAGAACTCGCAGTCAAGTACTGGAAGGACGGCAAAGGCAGTGTGTCCTATCCCTATAAGAGTCACGATTTGTGGTTCCTTACCGAAAGTGTGCGCTGGGGATATCTGCCACAGGGGGCGATGAGCGAAGTCGATCGCATTGTCAACGAAGTGAACGGTGAGAAGTTCTGGAGAGAAGCCGCTCAAGAATTGGGAATTGCCCAAGCCGACATTCCGCAGCAATCCACTCGTGGGATTGAGAAGTTCTTTGATGGAGCGGAATTCGACCCGACGAAACCACAAGCTTACCTCGACAGTTTGAAGTTCAAGAGTTTGAAAGCCTAGTTGCGACTAGGAACAGGATGTTTGCACCGTTGTTTGCACAGTCTCAATTGCAGTAAGGAGAATCGACATGACAGCTACGTTGGGTAAAAGTAGAGCAGGGTTTGGCGGTATTAATGTATCGAAGCTTGTAAAAGACCTTGCACCACCCTTGATCGCGATCGCAATTTTCTTGATTGTGTGGGAATTGCTTTCGGCTGCGAAAGTGATTCTATTGCCGCCGCCGTCGAGCTTGTGGACGGATGAACGGACTCGCGAACTCTTGTTCTATCCGTTCTTCAATCGGGGTGGTACCGATGTGGGAATCTTCTGGCAAACCTGGGCAAGTCTGCAACGGGTAGCAATTAGCTATACTGCCGCTGCCATTGTCGGAATTGCGATCGGGATTCTAGTCGGAACCAAGCCGCTGATGTCGAAAGCGCTTGATCCGCTGTTCATGTTCTTGCGTACCGTTCCGCCGCTGGCATGGGTTCCAATCTCGTTGGCAGCGTTACAGAAGAACGAACCTGCGGCACTGTTCGTGATTTTCATTACTGCAATTTGGCCCATCTTGATTAACACCGCTGTCGGTGTGAAAGAGATTCCAGCAGACTACAACAACGTTGCGAAAGTCCTGCAAATTTCGCCCAAAAAATACTTCTTCAAGATTTTGCTTCCGTCTGCACTGCCTTACATTTTCACGGGTTTGAGAATCTCGATCGGTCTTGCATGGTTGGCAATTATCGCAGCAGAAATCGTGATGTCGGGGATTGTTGGAATCGGTTTCTTTATCTGGGAAGCGTATCAGAACAACTACATCAGCGAAGTGATTCTAGCGTTGATTTACATTGGTGCGGTTGGTTTGTTGCTCGATCGCTTTATCGGCTGGATTCAGTCGCTCATTGTTAAACAGTAATTCCCAGGGGAGGACAAGCACATGACGAGTTTCGTTTCTGTCGAACAGGTTGAAAAGTCCTTCCCGCTTCCCGGCGGGGATGAGTACCTGGCACTCAAAGGCATTGATTTACAAATCAAGAAAGGCGAATTTATTTCACTGATTGGTCACTCTGGTTGCGGTAAGTCCACCTTGCTCAATATGATTGCAGGCTTGGACAATCCGACAGGTGGGATTGTGACCCTGGAAGGATTAACGGTGAAACAACCAGGTCCCGATCGCATGGTGGTGTTCCAAAACTATTCGCTCTTACCCTGGTTAACGGTGCGTGAGAACGTTGGATTGGCAGTCGATGAAGTGCTCACGGAGAAGCCGATCGAAGAACGCAAAGAACTAACCGAGCGTTACATCAAATTGGTCGGACTCGGACACGCGATCGATAAGTATCCTCACGAAATTTCTGGGGGGATGAAGCAACGGGTCTCGATCGCTCGTGGTCTCGCAATCCAACCAAAACTATTGCTGCTTGATGAGCCGTTTGGTGCATTGGATGCGTTAACCAGGGGGAACCTCCAAGAGCAGTTGATCAAGATTTGCGAAGAGAACCAAGTAACCGCAGTCATGGTGACACACGATGTGGATGAGGCGGTGTTATTGAGCGATCGAATTGTGATGCTCACGAATGGTCCTGGTTCTAAGATTGGTAACATTCTCGATGTGGACATTCCTCGCCCTCGTCGCCGGATGGAAGTGGTGAAGCACCCTAGCTACTACAGCTTACGAAGTGAACTGATCTACTTCTTGAACCAGCAAAAGCGCGTGAAGAAGATTCGGGCACAAAAAGTAGCAACTGTCGCTCGTCACGGTTTAGAGAAAGTCAACCTCGAAATCGGATTCGTACCTCTGACCGCTTGCGCGCCCTTAGCAGTAGCGAAAGAGAAAGGATTCTTCACCAAGCATGGTTTGGATGAAGTGTCTCTGGCACGTGAAACAAGCTGGCGCGGTATTGTAGATGGCATGACTGTGGGATACCTGGATGCGGCTCAAATGCCTGCGGGTATGCCGCTCTGGATCACCCTCGGTGGCAATGAGAAAACGGACAATCCAGCGGTGATTACTTCGCTGACGATGACCCGTAACGGCAATGGCATCACGCTCGATCGACGCTTCAAAGAACAAGGCATCAACACCTTGGAAGACTTCAAAGCAATGGTCGATCGTTCTCCCGAAAATCCGCACCGTTTTGGCGTGGTTCACCCATCCTCGATGCACAATATGTTGCTGCGGTACTGGTTAGCAGCGGGTGGAATTGACCCCGATAAAGATGTGCATCTGCAAATCATTCCGCCTGCTCAGATGGTAGTGGACTTGAAAGCAGGCACGATCGACGGATTCTGCGTCGGTGATCCTTGGAATCTCCGGGCAGAGCGCGAAGGAGTCGGAACCACGATCGCATCGGATATCGATATCTGGCGTGGTCACGTCGGTAAAATCCTCGGTGTGCGCGAAGAGTGGGCAGCCAAGTATCCGAACACTCACATTGCACTGGTGAAAGCGCTGCTCGAAGCTTGTCGCTACTGTGCAGACCCAGAGAATACGACCGAAATTCGTCAGATTTTGGCACGTAAAGAATATGTCGGAACTCAGGTAGAATATATTCAACTTGGGTTAGGAATCTCTGATCCGGCACATCATCTATTCTTTGGGGAAGGCGCGAATCGACCGAGCCGGACTGAGCAGCTTTGGATTATGACGCAAATGGCGCGTTGGGGAGATATTCCTCTGCCGCGCAACTGGGTGGAAGTGTTGGAAAAAACTTGTCGTGTGGATGTCTTTAGTACTGCTGCACGTGAGTTAGGTCTGGCAGAACTGAGCTATGCCCGGAACAAAATTGAACTGTTCGACGGCGTTCCGTTCAACTCTGAAGACCCGATCGCTTATCTCAACAGTTTGGCAATCAAACGTGATTACACGATGGCAGAAATCGATCTACGACCTGCTAGAGCCGTTTCTGTTGCCTAGTTTGGATTGGGGCATCTGTAAAAATGCCCCGAATTGACTCTAGTTCCGCTGTCAATTCTAACCACAAAGCTTTGTCCCTATGAATCTCCCCATTGCAATGAACACACAACAAACCGCGACCGTGACTCCTGTGCGGTCATCATTGACTCAGCCATTTCTCACGCTAGAAAACGTCGTTAAGGTGTACAACACCCGCAGCGGTCCTCAGACGATCATCAAAGATATCAACTTGGAAGTTCAGCAAGGTGAATTTCTCTGTGTGATCGGTCACTCTGGCTGCGGTAAGTCCACGATGTTGAACACCGTTTCAGGATTCGTGAATCCGACTGAAGGAGAAGTGAAGCTGAAAGGAAAGCTGGTTGAGAAGCCAGGTCCCGATCGTATGATGGTGTTCCAAAACTATGCGCTTCTACCTTGGTTAACCGCATTCGAGAACGTTTACTTGGCGATCGATTCGGTCTTCCCGCAGAAATCGCATTCTGATAAGAGCCAGATTGTGAATGAACACTTGGCGATGGTTGGATTGTCGGAAGCGGCTCAGAAAAAACCACCTCAGTTATCCGGTGGGATGAGACAGCGGGTTGCGATCGCTCGTGCATTGTCTCTCCGTCCTGAAGTGCTTGTTTTAGATGAACCGTTCGGAGCATTGGACGCAATCACCAAAGAGGAATTGCAGGAAGAACTAGCAAAAATCTGCTTGGATCACGGTTGTACAGTGTTGATGGTGACACACGACATTGATGAAGCGTTGTTCCTTGCCGATCGCTTAGTGATGATGACGAATGGACCGGAAGCAACGATCGGTGAAATTCTCACGATTCCGTTTGCTCGTCCTCGCGATCGCGCTCAAGTGATGGAAGATCCGCTGTATTACGATCTGCGGAACGAAGCGCTTGACTTCCTCTACAACCGTTTCGCGCACGACGATACGCACTAAGAAATGGGGAGTCGGGAATGTTATAGGTATCCATTCCCGATTTTCTTTTCTAATCGCGATCGAGGTTCACTTTTAATTGACGATATTGGATCTGGAACGGTTCTAATGTTGCGATCGTTCCATTGCGTTCTGCGATCTCTAAGTCATAAGGCATCGTTGTACAAGGTTCCATTACTAATACATAGTGATCGTTCCAGCCGCCGTAACTTTGGAACATCCAAACGTAAGAAAAATCCATAAGATTAAAATTCATTTTCAGCGTGGAACGCGATCGCGGGTTTCTTACTCCACACTGCCCGATCGCTAATCCGGAACTGTAATAGAACTCTTGAAGCTCAGACGATCGCTCTGGAGTTCGATCGAGCCGAACCACTTCGCCATTTTTGTCGATCGCGGTTGGGAATTTCGTTTTTCCAGGCTGTCCAATCATGCGGCTAAAGTCTAGCACTACAGGTTCGATGTCGCATTCAGGGAGAATAATTTCGTCTCCGGGTTCAATCGCGATCGCGGCGTGTTGTTTGAACAGGAACGAAATCGGCTCATCTGAAAGATTCTGAAACTGATAACCCAAATCGACTTGAGCATCTTTGAGTCGGATGGTTTTCTCGACTTTGACGGGAACCGTTTGGCAAGTTAAACCCAATCTTAGACTTGATTCGTTTTGTTCTAGAATCTTCCAAGCTTGCGACCAGAATTCACCGTGATCGACCAGTTGCCGCCCTTGGAATTCGCCTGCGGCATCGTTTGGGAAGATTTCATCCCAGCCGCCCGTCCAATGTCGATCGAACGATTCCCCAAGATTAATCGATCGAGTTTGCGTTGAATCATACTGCGGTGGATGCCAGATCCAATCGTGTCCTGTGCGTTTATCGATTAATCGATCGATTCGCGCTCCCAAATCTGGACGAATCACTACAGCAATTTCTGTATTTTCTAACGTAATTTCAGTTTGTAAAAGTTCTTGTTGCAAGGCTCTGCCCTCAGACACAGTAGTGCAAATCCTACCGTTACTAAAATTGTTCTTCGTCTCTCTGAAGAAACAGGCTTGAACTTTTTGAACTGAAATCGAAAAAGATTCTATCCGCAAAATAGACTTTGCCTGATGTTGTCATATCCTGCGATTACATTTGTACAGGAGTGCTTCACGCCCACAGGTCACATCATTTGCATCATTGGGTATAACGATAAGGGCTTTATCGTGAACGATCCGTATGGTGAATTGATGTTTAGCCCGAATCCAGAAGAGAGCTGCTACGACATCTATACAACGGGTGCAGGACTGACGTATTCCTACAATAGACCTCCTGCACGAATCAAATTGGATGAGCAAGCTCATAGTTCAGCAAGCCTGCGATCAAGTTGAACCGTAGCCCAAATCGCCTGCGACGGTTACGGTAGCGCTCCGATAAGATGCGAAAAATCTTCAACTTGCGAAAGGTATGCTCCACCGTGATACGAACTTGCGCTAATTGTCGATTAAACTGACGTTCTTGCTTGGAGAGCGGACGCTTGCGCGATTTTTTGTAGGGCGTACAACTGTAAGCATGAAGTCTGGCGATGCCTTGATAGCCTCGGTCTGCCACCCAGAGTTGCTCAAGTTGGGTCGGCAACTGCGAGTCCTTGAACAAGCGGAAATCATGCTTGCGCCCTTTGCCAAATGCGGTGCAGACAATTTGACCGCTGAAATAGTCTACGACGACTTGCGCTTTTAGTGTGTGCCATTTTTGCTTACCACTGTAGTAAGGTCGCTGTTTTTTTTTGGACGTTCAATCGGACTTTCGCTGACATCAACTAACAGGAGGTTCCACCCTGCATCAGGCGAGTGCAGCGCCTTCTTGCCCGGAAGCCGAAATTCGCCCGACCGAATCAAACTGTTCTCAACTTTCCGCACAATGCGCCCCACGGTCGTTTCATGAATCCCCCAACTTTGTCCGATGTGGAACTGAGTCCGATACTCGCGCCAATATTCCATCGCAATCAAGAGTTGATCTTCGACTCCAAACTTGCCTTGTCCGCCTCGTTTGCCTTTTCGGATCAGCTTGGGTTTGAGAATTTCAACCATTTTCTCGAAGGTTTCACGCTTCACTCCGCACTTGCGTTTGAACGATTTTGGTGGCAGGTGTTGAATGCGATCGTACATTTGATCAGTCTCCTGAGTGGCATCTAGTCCTCTTTTCAGGAGTTCAAATCTGTGATCAGGATTCGTGCAGGAGGTCTAATCTGATGTACCAAACTTGCTGTACCGATAACCAGTTTTGGGTGCATTTCATCTCGAAGCGCAAATAGCTCTAAGAGGGTGTTTGAGAAGTAATCGTTCGTTGCATTCATCCGCCCGGAAATGAATCTCCGGGCTAATCGCGGGAAGCCCACTAAACTGGGCTAAGAACTCCGTATTGCTCTCTTAGCCCGCTTCAGCGGGGTTTCTTCCATTAGCCCGGAAATGAATCTCCGGGCGGACTGGCAACGCAGCAAAGCCGCTTTTTATACTGCTCAAACACCCTCTAAGGGCGATCGACAAATTCGCGATCGTCCTTTACTTGTATTAAGCAATATTAAGATTACTAATTTTTGTGTATTTTCTCGGATTTCGTTTAGCAGGAAAGAGAAAGATCAGGTTAAATCTAAAGAAAGTATTAAGAAATATAAGCAAGATTAGATTATCTGCAAAAACATCTTATGTTTTCAGGTGATTTCAGCTTCGGCAAATTTCATAGTTCTTGATACGGCATTAACCCTATTTTCCAGGAGCGGTTCCGATGCAATTAGTTTCACGATCGTCTCTACCCGCTCATTCACCGTTTCCAAATCTTTCACAGTCCGAAGAGATAGAACGAGTGGTTGTCTTGATCGATGGTGCGAATCTATTTTATGCAGCGATGCAGCTTGGGTTAGAAATTGACTATACGCGCTTGTTGCAGTGTTTAACGAAAGGTCGATCGCTGGTTCGAGCTTACTTCTACACGGGAGTCGATCGCAGCAATGACAAACAACAACGATTCCTGCTCTGGATGCGCCACAATGGATATCGAGTGGTTGCCAAAGACTTAATCCAACATCCAGACGGCTCCAGAAAAGCAGATTTGAACATTGAAATGGCAGTGGATATGCTCACTCTTTCACAGCACTGTGACAGGATTGTATTGCTCAGTGGCACTGGTGATCTAACTTATGCAGTCGATCACGTTGCTTATCGAGGGGTGCAAGTTGAAGTAGTGAGCTTACCCACGATGACCAGTGATAGCTTGATCAATGTCTGCGATCGCTTTGTTGATCTATCAACGCTAAAACCCGAAATCGAAAAGCTTCGACCTCAAACCCGAATTCCCGATTGAACTCGCCACAAGCTTGAATACAATCCATTCAGTTCGAGTAGCTCTTCATGAGTTCCTTGCTCAACAATGCGCCCATACTCCATGACATAGATACAGTGAGCTTGTCTAATGGTTGAGAGACGGTGAGCGATCGCAATTGTAGTTCTATGTTGAGTAATGGTTTCTAGCGATCGCTGAATTGCTGCTTCAGTTTCGTTATCAACCGCAGAAGTCGCTTCATCGAGAATTAGAATCGGTGGATCTTTGAGAATTGCTCTTGCGATCGCTAATCGTTGTCGCTGTCCACCGGATAGTTTCTGACCGCGTTCACCTACGATCGTGTCATAGCCTTGCGGCAATTGATCAATAAACTCATGTGCTTCTGCAAGTTTGGCAGCTTGAATCACTTCCGATCGACTGGCATCAAAACTCCCGTAAGCAATGTTTTCTGCAACGGTTCCATGAAATAGAAAGACTTCCTGACTCACCCAACCAATACACCGCCGCAAATCGCGCAATTGCAATTCCCGAATATCAATCCCATCTATCAGAATCTGTCCTTGCTGAATCTCGTAGAATCTGAGCAGCAATTTAACTAAGGTGCTTTTTCCTGAACCAGTTGCCCCGACAATTCCGATCGTTTGTCCGGCTGGAATGTGTAGTGATAGTTCTTTGAGTGCAGGAGTACGATCGACATACGAAAAGGTAATGTTCTGAATCTCTACATTGCCTTTTACTTGGTGAGTTGGTAAGGGTCGATTTCCGGTTGGAATAGCGATCGGCGTATCGAGCAAATTCATCACCCGATTAATCGATGCCATTGCTCTCTGATACTGGTCTAATGTTTGTCCCAATGTTGTAAAGGGCCACAACAATCGCTGAATGATGAACACCATAAACCCGTAAGTTCCGACTGATAGTTCACCATTTGCGGCTTTCAATCCACCCAAAAACAATGTTGCTGTGAATCCAATCAAAATCACAAATCGAATCACAGGAACGAATGCCGCAGAAAGGTCGATCGCTTTTCCATTACTTTTCCGATACGCTTCACTCTCAGCCCCGACTCGATCGAGTTCATACTCTTCCGCCGTAAAGCTCTTGATCGTTGCAATCCCCGACAAATTATTCGCCAATCTTGCACTAACCAACCCCGATTTCTGTCTCACGTCTGCATATCGTGGAGCCAATCGATTTTGAAACACGATCGAACCCCACAAAATAAATGGAATCGGCAACATTGCCAACCACGAAACCGAAGGCGCAAATGCAATGAATGTTCCACCCACTAGCAACACAGTGGTAAAAAATTGCAAAATCTGATTTGCACCACTATCGAGAAATCTTTCAAGCTGATTAATATCATCATTGAGAATCGCAAGTAGATTACCTGTGGTTTCAGTTTCAAAAAAGCCAAGCTCTAATTCTTGTAAATGCTGGTAGGCATCTAATCGTAAATCGTGCTGCATCGCTTGACCAAGATTTCGCCATTGTCGATCGTAAAAATATTCAAACAGCGATTCTGCTCCCCAGATAACCAGCGTGAGGAACGAAATAAACGTAAGCTGTCCGATCAGATCCGTGATTCCGAGTGCAGCAATCCAAGAGCGATCGCGGCTCACCACAATATCGACTGCAATCCCGATCAAATAAGGCGGCGCGAGATCAAAGACTTTGTTGAGAACTGAATAGACACTGGCGCGGAGAGCTGAAACGCGATAAACGCGATCGTAGTTAAACAATCGCTTCAGCGGATGAGGCTTGGCAGATGGCATAGTCACGAGATCCAAGAAATCTTTCTATGCTACAACTTGTCGTTTTATTTTGCAGCGTTCAAATATCCGTATAACCACTTCAATCTCTGGCTACGATATGACTATAAAATGGGCTACCTCAATTAGCATCAGGGCATTCTACGGCAGTAAAGTTTATGTCCTTCGAGCAAAAGCTGAGATTTATCACGCTCTCTTTGACGATCGCTTCTTTGGTTTTTCTTCTTGCCCAATGTAGTATTGGAAATCCATTGCCTGTGTTAGTTGGCAAGAAAATATGGCTTGGCGGCGGTGAGAATCGACTAAAAAAAGAACTTCGCCAGCACATATCTGTGGGAAGTTCGATCGGAGATGCGAAAAATCTCTTGCAGTTCAATGGATTTCGATGCAGTTATCACGGAACTCCTGAGCAGGCAACTCCAATTAACCCGTTAATTAAGGAGAGGGATTACCTATTCTGCTACATAGAAACGCCTGATCTTTTTATCTGTTCTAAAAGTTACAAACCTTTCATCTACTACAGAGATAACAAGGTTACAAACGTTGATGCTGCGATCGGTGGATGGTGTTTGTAGCGGTTCATAACTGACCGAGCGTATTATCGAGCTTTTCAGCGATCGCAGACAAATTATTCTAGGAGGGTCATCAGAGTAAGTATATTTAAAGTAAGTAGGTGGGCTGAATTAATTTGAAGATCACTCGCTCCGTTCTATTTCGCCCCGGATTGAAATCGGGGCTAACAGTGCGAAGTCCCCTTCAGGGACTAAGAGCGAATCAGGACAAGCTCTTCAGTGGGTTTCAACCTACTTCGCACTGTTAGCCCGAACTTCTAGTTCAGGGCGAGTCAGCAACGAAGCGAGAGAATTCGCCGGACTTAGGTTTAATTGTGCCTATCTACTTAATGCTGACTTTAATAGCTCTCAAGGAGATTAGAAGTGACCTTCCTTTTAGAAACTGAGATGCCACCGATTAGGAAAGACGAATCAGGAGCCATTCGAGTCGGAAATTCAAGAGTTTTGCTTGAATTAGTTATCCGATCGTTTCAAGATGGCGCTTCCCCAGAAACGATCGTGCAGCGATACTCAACGCTTACACTTGCTGATGTTTATACAACAATCGGCTATTATCTCCGGCATCAGCAAGAAATCAACACTTATTTGAATGAACGTGAGCAGTTAGCGGAAACTGTCCAGCAACGATTATCAGCAACTCAGCCTGATTTAAGTTCGATTCGAGCAAGACTCTCAGCCCAACGATCGCTTTAACTCTCGCAATGTTGAAACTTTTGAGCGATGAGAATTTGAATGGCGATATTATTCGAGGGTTGTTTTTACGTCAGCCGAATCTTGATTTACTGCGGGTTCAAGACGTTGGACTGCAAGAATTAGACGATCCAACAATTCTGGAATGGGCAGCGAACAACGGGAGAATTGTCATAACTCATGATCGAGCTACGATGCCAGATTTTGCATACGATCGCATATCGCAAGACAAGCAACTGGCAGGGCTGTTTATCATTAATGACCGAATGCCGATTAGACAAGCGATCGATGAATTACTGCTGCTGATTGATGCAACTGAGCAGGACGAGTGGAAGGGAATTGTGCTGTACTTGCCTTTGTAATCTTCACGACTGACTCAGCGTATTATCGAGTTTTTCAGCGATCGCACTCACCCAGTTTTCATCCTGTTTTGTATAACTCCGAGGCGCATTCGCTCCTAAAATCAGAACGCCCTCTTTCCCGATCGGCTGACAAATCACGCCTTGAGTATTTTCGGGCAGATAATCGAACTCAATCTTGCCAGGATAAACATACAGAGCGACGAGATAAATCGGTTTCTGCTTATCGAGAACACGCTGCAAAATGGCTCCAGGTTTGACTTCTTTGTTTGGGCTGAGAATGCCGCGACGCAGGAGAACTTTACCGCGATAGTAGACAATTAGCGATCGCGTAACCGTATTCGTGAGCAAAATATGAGATGCCCAAGCTAACTCGATTTTTACTGCATCTGGCAAATCTGGATCGAGTTCAAATCCTTCTTCTCCGATGAGTTCCACACTGTCGGGGGTGCGAGGTTGAATTTGCTGCCAGAGTAAGCCAGTCAGAATCAGAATCGCGCTCAAAATCACACCCATCACATCCGATCGCGATTGGGAATTCGTCAGATCAGGCGTGAGAATTCGATTGGTAAATAACAAACTTCCGCCGAGAACGCCAACAACGATCGGTAAAAGTCGTAAAATTCGATTCGGATCGGGCTTTGCCATAGTCAAGGATTGAACGATACTCTTTTACCGTACAGGAGGAAGTGATTTGCTGGATCTGTTGAGCGCAGGATTAGTGTCGGGCTGGTTGAAGCTTGCAGGATTGCCATCTACGTTTGATCCGGGTGAAATGATGGCTCGATCGACGGTTCAAACTCCATTTTGGCAAACGACTGATCCAACAGCGGAAAAGATTGTCCAAGACTATCTGAAGTTCTTGAATTCTCAAGGGCTGAAATCTGAAGAGCAGGGAATTTGGTTGCAGTCTGGAACGAATTTGCTGTTGAACAATCGGGGGACAACTCCAGTACCAGCAGCTTCTTTGACGAAAGTTGCAACTTCATTAGCAGCACTGCAAACTTGGGGGGCGAATCATCAGTTTGAAACCGTGATTGGATCAACTGGGACGATCGACAAAGGAACGCTTCAAGGTGATCTGATTATTCAAGGTGGCGGCGATCCATTATTTGTGTGGGAAGATGCGATCGCAATTGGAAATGCTCTTAACAAGCTTGGAATTAACCGCGTTTCAGGCAATTTGATCATCAATGGCAGCTTTATGATGAGCTTTCGAGATGAGGCAACTCAGTCTGGCGAACTCTTGAAAACAGCATTGAACTCGAAGACTTGGGATGATGACATTCGGGATGAGTTCGGTGTGAAAGAAATGATCCGCCCGACGATCGAAATAAAAGGCAATGTGCAGACTGGATCAGCAACTCCAACTCAAGTGTTGTTGAAATATCGAGCGCTTCCCTTAGTTCATCTGATCAAATACTTGAATGTTCACAGTCAAAATGAGATGTCGCAGATGTTAGCTGACAATCTAGGCGGTGCAAAGACTGTGATTGAAAAAGCTTCCAAAGCTGCGAATATTTCACCGGATGAATTGCGATTGGTAAATGGTTCTGGACTGGGTACAGACAATCGGATTTCACCTCATGCAGCTTGTGCAATGTTTGCAGCAATTGAAAAAATGATGCACCCGCTAAATTTGTCGATCGCTGATTTTTTCCCAACCTCTGGAGTTGATCTCAACGGAACAATGGAAACGCGAGACATTCCAAAGCATTCTGTGATTAAAACCGGAACCTTGAATCAAGTCAGCGCCTTGGCTGGAGTTGTTCCGACACGCGATCGAGGTTTAGTTTGGTTTGCGATTATCAATCGCGGTACAGATATTCTTGAACTACGGCATCAACAAGATTTACTCCTTCAAGCCTTGCAGAGAGAATGGGGTTCTGATGTTGATTCAACTATAGTTCAGCCGAGTTCTTGGCTAAAGCAAACTCCACCAGAAGAACGCATCGAAATCATGCAGAATCGCGGTTAAAAGCAAGGCTGCTATAGAGATGGAAAGCTGAACCCCATGAGGTAGATTCGTAAGCTTCAAGATGATTTGGAATTCGATCGAGCAAAATCGGAAACTCGATCGCGGTTTCTCCAAACACAGCAAAGTCTGACCAGAGTAGTTTCTCAGAAGTTTGCTCAGTTAAAAAGTTCAGCAAACTATTCCAGTGCAGTCGATTGATCGATTGATCAAGCTCGATCGTAGCATCGCCCATCGCGCCGAATTCAATGCCTTGATCAAAGTGATACCGCCAATCACAGAGTCTTAGAATGCAGCGTCTTTTCGGTAAATGCAGATCGCAGACTTGCACATAGTCTAATGTTTTCTCTTTGCGCTGACGCTCTACACCTTTTCGCATCGAACCATCTACAACGCGCTCAAAGATTGGTAACTGTCCCTCGACCCGTTGAGCTACTTCTGACCAATCAAAGGTAAGTGATCCAAGCTGTCCATTTTCGTCGTGGCAGACGACGACAGCTTTCGGCGCATAATCCACAAAGTACAATGCTTCAAATACTGGAACCGTCTTGATCGCGGATTCGGTTGTGCAGAAAGCAGGAATGTTTGCGGCTTTGAGTTGCTGTTGGTAAAAGTTCAGTTCCCCGATCGCGCCTAATCGATACATTTTCCAACCGCGATTTGGTAAGTGCAATCGAGCCGTATACACATCAAGATTGAAGGTTCGAGCGAAATCTTTTGCAGCTTGGGGACGAGATTCAGGCGCGATCGCTTCAAGAATGAGTAAACCCGGTTCAGTATTTTCGGGTGCAGATTTGGCTTGCTCGATCGCTTGTTGTCTGAGTGCCTGAGTTTTGGTTGCAATCCTCTGAAGTCCTTGCCGCGCATGAGACACAATCTTTGGATGCGTCACGTTTTTCAAAAGCTGCTCATACAATGTGGTTGCACCTTCAAAGTTATTCGAGACTTCGTACAATCGCGCTCTATACAGATGCCCCCAAGGATTCTGAGGTGATTCCTGAAGAAACTCTTTCACCAATCGAGCCGCTAAATTGTAATCTTGGCGATCGAAGGCTGCTGCAATCTGATCCAATGACATAATCTCGTGCGAAAATCTGCTCTTTTAGATTTCACTTCCCATGCGACTTTCTACCAGTCCAGCAATCAGCGAAACGGCTGCAATCGGAGCGGTGACTGCTCTCAGAATCCGTTTTCCAAGTGTTACAGGCTGATAGTGATGTGCGATCGCACTTTCAATTTCCTGAGTTGTCCACCCGCCTTCAGGTCCGATCGCAACAATCACTGAATTGCCAAACTCACCATTCAATAGATGCTGTGATGTACTACGCTCGGCACAAAGGTAACGCGAATCAGCTTGCAATTGTTCTAATGCGACCGAGAAAGGCATCGGTTCTAAAATACTTGGTACGATCTGGCGTTCGGATTGTTCTGCGGCTTCTTGGGCAATTCGTCGCCAGCGATCGAGTTTATTTCTGCTTGGATTCAGTAAAGTACGATCGCTAATCACAGGCGCAATACAAGCCACTCCTAACTCAGTCACTTGCCGCACAACATCATCAAATCCCGTTTTTGGTAGCGCTAACATTAATGTGATCGAGACTGATAACTCTGATGATGCTTGTAGTGATTCGATTAATATTGCTTGATCGGATTCGAGTGTTGCAATCCAAGAGTGTCCTTTACCATCGAGAGCGATAAAGCGATCGCCATTTTTCAATCTCAAAACCCGCTGAAGATAGTGCTGTTGCTCCGAAGATAAACATACGATCGAGTTTTGCACTTGTGATTCAGCAATAACTAACCGTTGTAGTTGCGACATTCTCTTCACTCCTGAGCGGCAGTCAGAATTGCTTGATACAGTGCAGAACTGACCCGAAACCCCGCTTCGCTAATCAATCGATCAATCACAGGCTGAACTCTTGGAATTAAGTCACGTTGTTTCGCAATCAGTAGAACTCCAAGAATTCCTGTGACTTTCAATCCGGATGCTTCTGCAATAGTTCGTCCAGCGGCTTCATCAATCAATAATCGCTCCGCAGAAAGCTCCAACGCGAGAGTGATCGCTTCTGCTTCTCCCACATGAAGCACTTGCTGAAAAGTTGCTACCTGAACGCGATCCCGAACGGCTATGACTTGAATCCAATCGACAGCCTGAACCTCTGTCATTCCCGGCACAGCGTATTCTACTTGCGTTAATTCGTCGTAGACTGCTTGAGGAATGACAATTTCGCCATAAACAGCATGTAGAATTTCAAGCTGATCGATCGCTGCTAGATTGGTAATCGGAGAAGTATGGCACACGATCGTCACAAATCACTCCAGGCTTTTAAGTTCTCCACTTCTGTCTGAAATCCAGCTACATCGTCGTAGATAGTAATCCCTCGATCTGCCAATTCTCGTTGAAATTCAATCAATGGTAATCCTGCCAATTCTCGCGCTTTCCCCAGATTCAGCTTCTTCTGCTGAAACAGCAAAATTGCAATCTCGCGCTTTAACTCTGACTCAGAAATCTGTGCAGCTTGGAGAATATCATCCGAAATAATTACGCTCATGAGCTTGATGTCCTACGATCGAATTAACCCTTCAAACTCCTCAAGAGCTTGACTAACACCGACTATTTTTGCACGTTGCATAAATTGAGGAATTAGATCAATCACTGAAAAATCTGGAAACGTTGGACTGACTGAAACTTCTCGGTATTCTCCGTTCTCTAGAACATTGATTTTTAACTTTCCTTTTGCATAAATCCAAAGCTCAGGAACACATAATGCTTGATAAGCGGATAGTTCTGTCTTAGAAGTAACATCGGTTTCAATTGCTAGATCAGGCGGCGGATCAACCGTTAAATCGATTCGGTCTTTTCCAATCACCGATCGATAGTTCTGAATGTAAAAACAATCATCTGGCTCAATGCCCGCTAACATTTCCTCACGCTTAAAGGTTGTTGATCCAAGCGGCTCCCATCTTCGCTTTTGTGCTTTGAGCAGTAGTTTGACTAAATCTGCGATCAAAACCTTCGATCGTTCATGTTCCGGCAATGGAGCCATAATTTCTAACGTTTGATCCGCATACGCAACTCTCGGCAATCGTCGATCGCCTAATTCCGCCAAAACTTCCTCGAATCGCTGCCAGGAAACAGGCTGGAGTGTCACCCGTTCCCCCGGTTCTAATTGCAATCGGATCGAAGTCGATAACATAAGGCGCAATAAATAAAGGGCGCTGTTCACGCCCCTCTAGTTTATACTCCGGTAAATTCGTGGATTCGATCTAAACTGTATCGATCGCAGAAATCCCCAAAACTTTCTCCCGGTTTGCGCTCTTTCTTGAACAACGTAAACACAGGTTCAAACACCGTTTCCAAGTCATCCATGTTCATCTTTTCGATAAACACTTTGGCGAGTCTCGTTTGGTTCGGAGCCGCACCCATCCAAACTTGATAGGTATTCGGACCATTTCCCACAAATGCCAATTCTGCCAAGTACGGACGGGCACATCCATTCGGGCATCCAGTCATTCGCACGATAAACGATTCATTCGGCAAGCCCACTTTATCGAGCAGTAACCGAATTCGAGTCAACACAGGCAAGCTCACCCGCTCAGATTCCGCAGTCGCGAGTCCGCAAGTCGGAAGTGCAGGACAAGCCATTGCATCTCGAATCAATGGATCAATTTTGTCGGGGCGCTCGATTCCGTGTTCTCGTAGAAGTCGATTGATGCGCTGTCTGTCTTCTGGCTTGATGTCATACAGCAGAACATTTTGGCTCGGAGTCAGCAACATTGGAAGATTGAACTTGGTGACAATTTTCCGCAGTGCTGTTTTCAGTCTGAAGCCACTGTCATCTTTAATTCGACCGTTCTCGATCGAGATTCCATAAAACAGTTTGCCGTCCCCTTGTTCGTTCCAGCCCAGATAGTTCTTAAACTCAAATTCGGGCAAGGGTCGAGACGGCTGAATCGCTTTGCCAAAATATTCTTCAACTTTGGCGCGGAATTTTTCAACGCCCCATTCTTCCACGAGATACTTCATCCGGGAATGTCTACGGTCAGAACGATCGCCATAATCGCGCTGAGTTGCCACGATCGCTTTCACAACATCATAAACATCGGCTCGATCGACATACCCGATCGGATCTGCCAATCTAGGAAATGTTTCTTCTTTCCCGTGTGTCCGTCCGAGTCCGCCACCTGCATAGACGTTGAAGCCTTCAAGTTCACCCTGATCGTTTGTCAACACCACAAGCGAAAGATCTTGCGAGAACAAATCGATCGAGTTATCTCCAGGAACCGTCACACCGATTTTGAACTTACGCGGGAGATAGTACATTCCATAAATCGGCTCTGGTGAATCCTCAATGTTCGAGCCGTTAATATTTCGCTTCCGGGCTGCCACGACTTCCGGATCTTCTTCACCCGTCACCGCTTTCTCGCCATCGAGCCAAATTTCGTAATATGCACCTGCTTGCGGCGTTAACAAATCCGCCAGGTTATTCGCATACTTCCGAGCGTATTCGTATTCAGGACGATTTCTGAACGGTGCAGGCGGAGACATCACATTTCGATTCACGTCACCGCAAGCGCTCAGAGTCGATCCCATGCTGTTGACGATCGCGCTAATTGTCGCTTTCAAATTCTTTTTCAATACGCCATGAAGCTGGAACGCTTGGCGAGTCGTCACCCGAATCGTGTGATTCCCGTATTCGTCCGATAAGCGATCGATCGTCAAATACAGTTCTGGCGGTACGAATCCCCCTGGCGAGCGGGTTCGTAACATCATCGAATAGTCTTTTTCCTGACCTTTGACGCGATTATCACGATTGTCTTGCTGATAAGACCCGTGAAATTTAATTAACTGAATGCCGTCGTCGCTGAATGCTTTCGTGTCAAGCCGCAATTCTGAAGCAACAGGTTCACGCAAGAAATTACTGCGCTCTTTGATGCCTTCAACTTTCGAGGGTTTGCGGACGATGGGAGTAGAAGAAATAACCATTGAACTTGTGATTGCTGCGATCGTGTAAAGACAAGAATGCGGCACTTGAACGCTCTCAAGCTGCCGTAAGCATTTATTCCCGGTATGCCGCTCGGAATTGTGTTATTTCAGTCTATCACGATCGCTCGATCGAACGGGGGGAAGAGGGTGTTAAGTTCTCTTCTTTAATGATGAAATCTAACAATCCCTGACAAGCATCCAGCAACAAATCGATCACAAAGTTAAATCCTTCTGTGCCACCGTAGTAAGGATCTGGCACTTCTCTCAATTGATGCTGAGTACAAAAGTTACACATCAATTGCACTTTGCTCTGATAAGTTCCTGCCGGATCGATCGGACAAATCGCTTCATAATTGTCATGATCCATCGCCAGAATGAGGTCGAACTCCTCAAAATCCGATCGCTCAAACTGTCGCGCCCGTCCGACTAATTCAATGCCGCGTAATTTTGCTGCTGCGGTCATTCTTCGATCGGGCGAACTGCCGATGTGATAGCTCGATGTCCCAGCGGAATCGCACACAATCTCATTCTCCAATCCCGCCTGTCGAATCAAGTGATTCATAATATTTTCAGCGGATGGCGATCGACAAATATTTCCCAAACACACGAACAACAAGCGATACGCCATTAGTGATTACTCCAGATTCATGCACGTATAGAGTAGCGATTAAGATGTAAATATGCAAATGAGGAGCGGAAAACAAATGATTGAAATCTCACCAACAATTAGTGTGTCTTCTGAAATCATGAGTGGAACTCCAGTGTTTGCAGGTACGAGAGTTCCAGTTCAAACCCTTTTGGATTATCTCAAAGCTGGAGAATCGATCGATGATTTTCTCGATGGATTTCCCACAGTCAGCCGTCAGCAAGTCATTAATTTGCTTGAAGAAATTGGAAGCAGCATCGCGGATCAGGCTGCATGAAAATTTTGATTGATGAATGTATCGATCGTAAATTCACCAGAGCCTTTACCGATCACGAAGTGAAAACCGTTCCCCAAATGGGCTGGGCAGGTATCAAAAACGGTCAACTCTTGTCGTTGGCTGCGACTGAATTTGATGTTTTTATCACGGTCGATCGCAATCTGCCGTTTCAGCAAAATCTACCGCAGTTCGACCTCGCGATTGTGGTTCTATCCGCACCGTCGAATCGATTGGCAGATTTGCAGCCGCTAGTTCCACGAATTCTGGAAATTTTGCCCACAGTTGCCAAAGGTGCAGCCACGGTTATCAATATAAATTGAAAGACCGAGCTACAGATTCATAGCTCGGCTCGATCGAACATTTAGTTCTCTTAACCCAATCCGGGCAAATTCAATCCACCTGTGAGGTCTTCCATCTTCTCGCGCATTGTTGCGGTTGAAGTTTCGTAAGCGCTGCGGGTTGCAGCCAAAACCAAATCAGACAGTGTTTCAGCATCTTCTTTCAGTGCATCCGGCGAAATCTCCACCTTTAGCGGCTCTTGATTTCCACTCATCGTCACTTTCACCAGACCGCCGCCGGATTCGCCTACGATCTGCATCTGTTCGAGTTCTTCTTGAAGCCGTTTTGCGCCTTCTTGAACCTGCTGCGCTTTCTTAATTGCGTCGGTCAATTCGCGCATTTTGCCAAGACCGAAGCCAAATCCCTGTCCTTGTGACATAACGTTTTAAATGAAGTTACGAGTGGAATAAGATTGCCAAGACGACAATCAAACAGCTTTATTATGACACCGGGTTGCAAATCCGACGCACTTCCAAAGGAGTCGATCGCATAGGGATATCCCTACCAGTCTAAGAGAGGGTTTGAAAAGTATAGAAAGTCATTTCGCTACGATGTCCTCTCGCCCCGGAATGGAATTCGGGGCTAACAGAACGAAGTCCACTGAAGGGGACTGGGAGCCGATTTCAGAGTCTTGAGTCCCGTTTACTGGACTTCGCACCGTTAGCGCCGACTTCTAGTCCGGCGCGAGTAAATGTGTCCGAACGGCTACTTTTCAAACACCCTCTAAGAGAGCGTTTGAAAAGCAATCGTTCATCGCATTCATCCGCCCGGAAATGAATCTCCGGGCTAATCAGGGGAAGCCCACTAAACTGGGCTAAAAACTCCGTATGACTCTCTTAGCCCGCTTCAGCGGGGTTTCCTCTATTAGCCCGGAAATGAATCTCCGGGCGGACTCGCAACGCAGCAAAGCCGTTTTTTATCCTTCTCAAACATCCTCTAAAATTCGCCCATCATCTTCACTTCCGGTTCGAGCAACAGCGACCATTCCTGATGAACTCGCTGCTGCACATGGTGAATTAGTTGGAAAATGTCCGATGCAGTCGCGCCACCGCAGTTCAAAATAAAATTCGCATGACGTTGCGCCACCTGAGCACCTCCGATCTGATGCCCTTTCAATCCCACCTGCTCAATCAACCAACCCGCTTTATATTCCCCAGGATTGCGGAACACGCTGCCACAACTCGGTAAATGATACGGTTGAGAATTCTGCCGCTGTTGTTTGTGATTTGCAGTGACCGCATTCACAGCGGTTGGATCAGCCCCCGGTTTAAGTTGGAATGTGGCGTATGTCACATAGCGCGAACTGCCTTGCAACACCGAAGTGCGATATTGGTAATGCAAATCTTCAGGTGTGAGAATCTGCGTCGTTCCATCGGGAAGTAGGATAGTCGCATTCACTAAAATCTCTGAAATGCTGCTATGGTGCGCTCCTGCATTCATGACGACCGCGCCGCCCACTGTGCCAGGAATTCCGACCGCCCATTCAAACCCTTGCCAACCTCGATCGGCGATTTTCCAGGCGAGTCTCGGTAACGGTTCTCCTGCACCGACCGTCACTTGTCCAGTCGCATCGTCAAATTGAGTTAATCTTAAATGTCGTGTTGAAATTACAAGCCCTGGTAATCCCGCATCGCTCACGAGCAAATTCGATCCAGCTCCCAACATCGTCACGGGAACGCCTTGCGACTGTGCCCATTCCAAACTCGCCTGCAATTCTTCGAGTGTTCGAGGAGCCGCATACCATTCGGCAGGACCTCCAACTCGAAATGAGGTTAAAGAAGCGAGGGGAACATTGGCTTTCAACACAGCGTCGGAACCAGCGATCGGAATCGTGAGTATCTTAGACCGAATCGGTTGCTTGATCGAAGCGGAGGAACTCGATCGGGAAAAATCAGAACCAGGTGAATGAACAGTCCGGGAATCAATAGAGAGTGTCATAACGTTTCTACAGGTATGGCTTCAACCTGAGATCTGTCGCCGCAAGTCGCAAGTTCATTCGGGGTTCAGATCTCCATTGCACGAAACACAATAAACAAGAGCACAACTTAGGATGCAGCTTTTTCAAGACTTTGCTGATAAGCCATCACATCAGGGATAATCTGATTCAAATTGCCCGCACCCAGGAAGATCACGAGATCGCCTGGAGTCAGTACTTTTGAAAGAAAGTCGCCCATTGCAGGAAGGGACGGTTGGTAGTGCACACTCGAATGCTGTTTCGCGACCAGATTGGCGAGGGTCTGCCCGCTAATGTCGCCTGGATTCGGTTCGCCAGCGCTGTAGATATCACTGAGGATTACTACATCAGCATCGCTGAAGGACTCCGCAAATTCCGTTAAAAAAGTCTGTGTTCGACTATAACGGTGCGGCTGGAAGATGGCGACGACCCGACGATTCGTTTTTGCGGCTTGCAATCGTGCAGCAGCTAACGTGACCTTCAGTTCGCTCGGATGATGTGCGTAATCATCAATAAAAAGCATATTGTTGTAGTCGCCTCGATGCTCGAATCGACGACGTGCACCCTCGAACGGTACGATCGCTTTCGCAATGATGTCAAACTCTAACCCCAATAACCGCCCTACCGCGATCGCGGCAAGTGCATTACTTAGATTATGTTGTCCCAGGATTCCAAGTTTAATCTGCCCTAAGACTTGTCCCCGTTCCCAAACTCGTGCGATCGTGCCATCGCCACCGTACTGGATTTGATCAACGGTGTAGTCTGCGTTTGTTTCAGGATTGAGACTGTAAGTAATTGTGGGCTGAATGCGATCGCGGACTGTTTCACAATCAATTGATCCGATCGTGATTTTGCATCGATTTGCAAAGGTTTGGAACGTTTCAACAACTTGTTCTAAATCGCTGTAATGATCGGGATGATCCAACTCTGCATTTGTAATAATTCCAATGTAAGGTGCAAATTTTATGAGCGATCCATCCGATTCGTCGGCTTCTGCAACCAGGTATTCACCGTGACCAATTCGGGCATTTCCTTGCCAAGCTTTGACTTCTCCACCTACAATCACCGTCGGATCAAGATTCGCGCCATACAGCATATAACTAATCAAGCTGCTGGTCGTTGTCTTTCCATGTGTTCCAGCAACGGCGATACTTTTATATTCCTGAATCAGTGCAGCGAGAATGTCCGATCGATGAAAAATGGGACAGCCTAATTCCAAGGCGGCTCGATATTCGGGATTCGTGGGATTGATGGCGGTGGAACAAACGACTTGCGGCAACAGCGCCGTATGCGTAGCGGGAGGAACGAGGGTCGCAACCGAACCGACTGCACTCGCCTGAGACGAAACGGGAAGCGGTTTGTAATGATCTAAGTTCGAGGCATCCTGCCCGATAAAAATCTTTGCACCCAAACTCTGTAGCCGTTCCGTGATGTGACTTGCTCTTAAATCTGAACCAGATACGGGCAACTCACGGTCTAATAACACATAGGCTAGGGCTGACATTCCAATTCCACCGATACCGATAAAATGAAACGGTCTGCCGCTGAAGTCAACTGAACTCAGCATTTTTGCTCCTTACACACCACACCAATGTCACGCGCTATCATATCAAGGATCTCTTTTTACCGATACGGTAATTTGAAACATTTTGATCGCGATTTCAACTTCTTAGAATGCACCTTCAAAACTGATTTAAAGCAATTTAGTCTAACGAAGAATTAACGCGATCGCAATGTCTCGCTCAGATCCCACTTCAATCAATTAGATTCACTCTGATCCCTGCTAATTCCAGAAGAAATTGAAATTTCTTAATTCGCATCTAAGATACGGAATTTCAATCACTTCCGAAGTTCACTTTCTCGCAATTTTCACGTTTTGAAACTGCACAATTCGGTCGAACCTGCCTTTCAACTTGTTCGCAAGATTACGCAACTTATCACAATTTTCTACTTAAATTTGCTGCCTTAATCACCTCTGAATTTCATACCTTCCTACAAGAGTGTTACAAATTCTGCCACAACTATTTTGAAATGGCATCTATTTTGTAGAAGTGTACGTCTGAACTGTCACTCCTCCTAGAGAGTAATCTAAGACGGCACAAATGTCTTTTGGCTCTACTTTCATCTTGCTCTGGGCTGAAAGTAGAGCGAACCGTGAAGATCGATCGCGCTTCCACGATTTGTTATTTCTCGCTGATCCCAATAATTTTGTGATGAGAAGTGAGGAGCCTTTTACGGTATGATGTGACTCATCAATAGGTA
The DNA here is from genome assembly GCF_050565645.1 of Leptolyngbya sp. AN10. Classification (NCBI taxonomy): domain Bacteria; kingdom Bacillati; phylum Cyanobacteriota; class Cyanophyceae; order Leptolyngbyales; family Leptolyngbyaceae; genus Leptolyngbya; species Leptolyngbya sp. AN10. The sequence continues at coordinate 126,404 of NZ_JBNXVP010000015.1, read as the reverse complement.
TTTATATTCAGAGGGCAAGACGCAGTGGTTAGAGTAGCGATCAACGGCTTTGGACGCATTGGACGCAACTTTTTGCGGTGCTGGGCAGAGCGGGAGACGACTGGACTGGACTTAGTTGCGATTAACGACACGTCTGATCCTAGAACGAACGCTCACTTGATCAAGTACGACTCGATGTTGGGTAAGTTCGGCGGCGAAGTGAGCGCGGATGAAAACACGATCACGGTGAACGGTAAAACGATCAAGTGTACCTCCGATCGTAATCCCGAAAATCTCCCTTGGGGCGCTTGGGGTATCGATCTGATCATCGAATCGACGGGTGTGTTCATCTCGAAAGAGGGAGCAACCAAGCATTTGAATGCGGGTGCAAAGAAAGTTCTGATCACTGCGCCTGGTAAGAACGAGGATGGTACGTTTGTCGTCGGTGTGAATCACCAGGATTACGACCATCACAAGCATCACATCATCAGTAATGCAAGCTGTACGACGAACTGCTTGGCTCCGATCGCGAAAGTGATCCACGAGAATTTCGGTATCATCAAAGGCACGATGACGACCACCCACAGCTACACCGGAGATCAGCGGATTCTGGATGCAAGCCACCGGGATTTACGTCGCGCACGTGCGGCTGCGGTCAATATCGTTCCGACTTCGACGGGTGCTGCGAAAGCGGTCGCGCTTGTCCTTCCTGAATTGGCAGGGAAGCTGAACGGGATTGCATTGCGCGTTCCGACTCCAAACGTTTCGGTCGTTGATCTCGTGGTGAACGTGGAGAAAAGCACGATCGCGGATCAAGTGAATGCGGTGCTGAAAGAGGCTTCTGAAACCTCGCTCAAAGGCATTCTAAAATATTGCGATTTGCCATTAGTATCGAGTGATCACGCTGGAACCGATGAATCTTCGATCATTGATGCGGCTCTCACGATGGTGATGGGCGGCGACATGGTGAAAGTCGTGGCTTGGTATGACAACGAGTGGGGCTATTCTCAGCGCGTGGTTGACTTGGCTGAAGTCGTCGCGGCGAAGTGGGAAAGCTAAATTTGTTCGCTCACTAATTTGAAAAACCTCGATCGTGCTTTGTGCGATCGGGGTTTTTTGTTTAGATTACCTGGAAAAAATGAATGCCCGAAATTAGCCGATTCTTCGGCATGATCATCACGATGTACTCGGTCATCCGCCTCCACACTTTTCAACATCAAGCAGAACTGCTGCAAATTTGGAAGCTTGCCAGAGAAAACGCAATCCTAGAGAAAATTGAACCGCTGGAGTAAAAAATGCTGAAAGATGTTGTTGCCGTTGAACCCTTAGAGCAGTATCAGCTTTACCTGCGATTTGAAGACGGAGTTGAAGGACCTGTTGATATTAGTAAGCTTGTTTCTTTCAGCGGTGTTTTTGCGCCTCTTCAGGATTTGGATTACTTTGCGACTGTTGCAGTGAATTCAGAGATTGGAACGATCGTTTGGTCATGCGGTGCGGATCTTGATCCGGATGTGCTTTATGCGATCGTATCTAATCAACCGATTCCAACGTATGAGACGACCACAACAAAATCACGTTAGCGATCGCTAGAAATTCGCTCTAAATCCTTAACAAGTCGTTTCAGATGCTCACGCTGTTGAACGATCCAGGCTTGCTCTGCTTTTTGTTGCTTAAGTGTTTCCTGACGATATCGATTTTGCCGGGTGAGGAGATCGTGATAAAACTTGATCGTATACTCAACAAGTTTCTGAATGGCTTGCAAGCAATTGTCGATTTTTGCGACAATGCGCTCTTTAATTTTCTCTGATACCTTCTGTTTAAAGTCCTGAACTTTCTTGTGTGAAATACTAGCAAAAAATTTTTGCCATTCTTCTAAGGCTTCCTGGAAATCCTGGCGAAGGCTGAAATGAGAAGCCTGTGTTATAGCACGATCGATTTGACTAAAATGCCCTTGTATAACTTCTGCAATATAGCCAATCTTTGCGGATTGATCTAACGCCTCCGTAAAGCTTGACAGTGGTGCGAAATCATCCTTATCACCAATTTGGTAGAACCTGATTAACTCTTGATTGATAGTGTCATTGATTGCCTTGGAAGCAGAATCTAAACGAATTGGAAGGCTTTTACGAAATAGCTGTTTCTTGTCACCTACGATAAAGGCTTGATATTGCTGCTTCTTCTTATCAAAAAATGCGTCACACTCTAGCTCCTCAATTTGAGCCATCCACTTCTGTTGAGCCTGCTGAATTAGATTTGGTTTAAGGTTCTCTGCCTCCTGCTGAAGCCGTTTCCAGATGCCAACTACTTTACCGATCGCTTCTAGAATCTGCACAGTTGGGATCTCCGAGATCCGCCGCTTACTGTGCCAAAGGTCTTCGGCAGCATCTAGATTTTCGATACAAGCTTCCAAATGCGTTCTTAATAGTAACGTCGATTGCTTAATTTCTTCTATACAGGGTTGGATCGACGATCGTAAAACTCCAGCCGAGTGTTTAATCTCTGTCGATACAAGAGCATACAGGCGATCGGCTAAAAGATCCTCAGTCGATTTGGCAACAGTTTTCAAGACAGAAAAATGCTCATTCATGGTTGGGGCAGGCTTGGCTCTTCCTCTTCAGGTTGCCCCAACCATGTTAGAACGAATCAAACTTTCCTCTGGTATGCCCTGATAGTGAGAGGGCAACCTATGAAAAAGTTGTGCTAGGAGTTAAAATTTTATGATGGAGATCGTGTTTAGCCCTCAAGCTCAAAAGCTACTAGCAGAAGGCGCATTGAAGTACATGACTTCAAAAACGGGTGAGATTCTTCCTGTATTAGTCGATGCCAGTACTAATAAGACTTTTGAGATCGCTAGAGTGGTTGCATCTAACTCGTTGAAGCCTTTCCTGATTCCCGATGCTCTTGTCGGCGGCATCTTAGATGGCATACAGATGTATCAAACGCATTGTGGGTTTCAGAAAACATTCCAGATGATTGGTGCAGTACAACAAAGCCTTGGAGTATTGCAAACGACAACCGCGATCGTAGGCTGTGGAGTTGCGGTTACAGGAGTACTTTCGGCTGTAAATCTCTATCAAACCTTTCAACTGAGAAAAGACATTCAATCGCTGCAAAAAGATCTCAATAATGGATTTTTAGATCTAAAGGAAGTTCTAACGGGACAACAGGCAGAAATCTTAGCACACATTGATCAACAAGCTTTTGAGTATCAGAAACAGAAGCTTCAGACTGCCTACACTGAATTTGCACAAGCACTGAGATTCGTAGGGTTTGCAATCAAATGCGAGGACACAATCGCCCGTAATATCCATCTTGCTAATGCTGTAGCCGCAATGAATAATTCGTTAGCGATTTATAACGCTCCTCATTTAATGCAGGAAATGAACGTTGCTGGACGATTGCGACGGGCTGAATGTGCTTGGACAATTCAGCAAATGATTGCTTATGTTTTCCAACTTCAAAACCAACTGGATGCGGCTGCTACTTGTCTGTCTGATTTACAAATTGAGATGAAAAAGGACTCTCTCTCGATTGTCAATGCTTGCAATTCTCAAGCTGAACTTGACTTTATTTTCCCAGAACTGACCCGGATTCATCAGCACGATCTACCAGCGCTCGGACTGTGGCAAACTCAGCTTGATATCGTTCAGGCATTACCGCCGAGCGAATTGAAGCTTTTACCGAATTTAGCAGATTGCGTGGCTGACCCAATTCAGGCAGAGATCCTAGAGATGCCTGAAGAAGAAACTTATGCAGAACTTCGATCGATGTCTGACTTTAATTCGCTACGAGATCAACTGCGCTTCATGATTATGCCTGAGTTACGGCGTGACTATGAAAGCACGATCGGACAACGTGCAAAAGAAGTCGGATATTCTGCGATCGCTCAATCCAATTTACAAGCAGCTTCCGATTCGACGATCGCAAATCTGTACTGGTATTTGAACGATCGCAAGATCTGTTAATTCCGAATCCTCTAGCGCACAATTTCAACGATCATTCCTGTCTGAACAATTCGATAGATTCAGTGGAAAATGCTCGAAATCATCTGGTCAGATTACTTTCTATACCGCGTTGAGCTTCGAGGATTTGACCTGGAGAGAATCGAGCAAATTCTAAGATATTCGACCGAGCGCTATTACGATACGGAAAGCGATCGCTTAATCGCAGTCGGAAAGCATGAGGAGAATCTCGTTATAATTCCGTATGAGCAGAGTGGCACTTCCATCACGCCGATTACCATTCATGCGACAACCCGCCAACAAATCAGATTTCGTCTCAGAACTAGGAGGTTTATTATCAATGAGTAACACCGCAAGAATGAACTATTTCGAGAAAGAAGACATTTTGCATCTTGTAATCTCGGATGAGCCTGAGTTTGGCAGCGTTGAGCTTTCCCCGAATATCACCGCAGAACTAAACGAAGCTGGAGAACTGATCGGCGTTGAAATTCTGTCTGCAAGTACCTTTATTCGAGATGTCATCTTGGAATCTGCTCAAGGAAAACTGTTGGGACTTTCACGAACTTCTGCAAGTTGAGAGCCTGAGTATGCTGAGTGCGATCGTCTGATCGTGCGGTGCAGATCTTGATTCAGATGTGCTTTATGCGATCGTTTCCCATCAACCGATTCCAATGTATGAAAGTTCTACAATCGAGACTCAGTAACCTTAGTGATCGCTCAATCCAATTTACAAGAAGCATCCGATTCGACGATCGCGAAGTTGATCGATCGCACTTCCTCATCTTCCTCGTAAAGTTCGGCGTACAATGTTGCGGATTCCTCTAAGCGATCTCGCTGTAATTCTTGCTGAAGTCGAGTTAATGCCATCCGAACTAGCTCACTTTCGTCTCGAAAGCCGTATTGCTCAAACTGATTGAGAAATTCAAACTGAGATTCATTGAGATCAAATTTAGCTTGAATCATAGGTATGTTTTCGCGATCGACTAATCGCATTATAGATAAGAAGCTAGGGTACTCTAATCGTGATTTCTCCTAGGGCACGATTTCAACGATCGTTCCGACTTGAACAACGCGGTAAATTTCCTCGACATCCTGATTTTTCAGTGACACACAGCCCCAAGTCCAATTTTTGCGCTGGTCGATCATGGCATCTTTTCCTTGCGGCAGTCCATGAATTCCAATCTCGCTTCCCACTGTTGAGAACAAGCTAATTTGACCATTGAGTTTTGCGCTTAAATGTTTGCGCCAAGACTGCGGCGTTGGATAGTCGAGCCAGAGAAATTTTGACCAGTCGGGATGATCGTAGAGGTCGCGAATTCGGAAAATGCCTTCGGGAGTGCGTCGATCGCCTTCGCTCGATTTGTCGTCTACGGGATTGTTACCAAAGACGACGGGATAGGATTTGACGGGCTTTTTGTCGTAGTAAAGAGTAAGACGATACTTTGACTTTTCAACGAGGATTGAGGTTTTGGATTTGTCGATCGTAGAAAGCGAAATGTTCGATCGAGCTTCTGGTGCGACAGTATGCCATCTTTGTTCCGAGCAATCATTCAGGCAAAGAACCGCAGGCAGCTCCAATGGAGAAGGAAGATAGCTCAATCGAATCAGTAGCACATAGAACACCGAGACTGCGCTTCCCATCAACAGCGCGGTCAGAAAGAACTTTCGTGGCATGAAATTCTCATTGCTGAAGGATGAGATTATCATGCCCAGACAGCAATTCTAATAAGTGAAATGCGATGTCTGAATTAAATAAAGTGCATTCCTCGAAGCGGTTGGCAATTGGCAAAACTAATCGCATCTTCATCAAGAAAGCCAGCGATCATCATTTCGAGAATGCCCTCGATCGGTTGCCCAACTTGGGCAGCGTAAGCTTTTAAGCCAAGTTGGATTTTCTCAGGTAGAGCGCTCATAATCACTTGAGCCGCTTCAGGACTTAACGCTTCTGAGGTGACTTGCATCGGCTTTCTCCTAAAATTCAGATCAATGGTTTCACGAATTGTTCTAACACTGCTTGACGTAGTAAGCGCTGAGGCATGAAGCCTTGAGACAAGATGAAATCGTGGAATTGTTGCCGATCGAATGTTTGTCCTAGCTGTTGTTCGACTTCTTTGCGGAGTTGCATCAGACGTTGGTAGCCGTAGAAGTAGGAAGGAGCGTGTCCGGGGAGTCGGGTGGTATATCGATCGATTTCCTGCCGAGCAAAGAACTCGGAATATCCGGCATCTTGAGTGAGGACGCGCAGGGCTTGATCAATGGAAATCTTACCGAGATGCAGTTCGGGTTCGAGGAAAGCACGAGCCGCCCGCAGGAGTTGGAATTGTAGAGAGATGAATTGACCGTCGATCGGCATATAGGGAAGGGTGATCGCTTCGGCGTAAAGTGCCCAGCCTTCGTGATTGGCGGGATTGTAGCCGAAGTTCGATCGAGCTTTTGAGGTTCCTTTGTCTTGGATGGTGGTGAATTGCAGATCGTGTCCGGGTCTGCCTTCGTGGGCGGTTAATGTCCAGGAAACGGCGGGGTAAGTGAAATCGTTGTAGGTACGGGGTTGGGGGTCGGGTTTCAATAGCGGAATGATGAAGACACCCGCAGTTTTTTGAGAGGATCTAGGAGCTTGATATTGGGGGACGGGGAAAGAGGCGTTTTCTCGATCGCTACTCAGTCGAATTGTTAGTGGGCGTTTCGGGAGTGTGACTAATCTTTCGCGTTGAATGATCGCTTCAATTTCCTTTTGGCGTTTCTGATAGTGTGGCAGGATTTGATCCGCTGGTAATTGTTCTTGTTTGAGTGCGCGAATCACATCACGATAATCTTTCGCTTGAAAGTCTCGTTGTTTTGCGATTTGAGGTGCGATCGCATTCATTTCTTGCTGAATGTTTGCGAAAGCAGTGTGCGCGTTTTGGAGGAGTTCATCGATCGGGATTTCGACTCCTCGTTCTGATAATTGTTGCGCGTAGAGTTCGGGAGGTAGGCGGAAGCTTGTTCTCACTTTTGGTAAGATTTCTTGTCGAACAAAATTCGTATATTCGGTTAACTGTGCTTTTAGTTTGGTGTAGCTGACGGGATCGATTCCACGTCGATCGAGGCGTTGTCGAATCTGTTCAAGTTGGGCGGGAGTGTTCGCGAGATCTTTTTCGAGTTGGAATTTTTCGGGGAAGAAGGTGTTCGATCGCGTTAATGCTTCGCGCATTTTTTGAGTGGCAAGGGAAGCGATCGGAGGTGTTCCGGTTTCTTCTCCGCTTAATTGTTTTAACCGTTTCGACAAATCGCGTGGATTGAGCTTGTCCAAACTGCGATTGATTTCTCTGGCTAAATTGACGTAGGGTAAGCGGTATTGCTGGTCAAGCTGAGTCGATCGCAGTTCTTCTTGTGCTGATGCAATTAGGATTTCTAAATCGATTTTGACCGATGGATCGGTTTCTTGTTTTAACTGTGTTTGAAAGGTTTGAATCGCATTGTTTAAGTTTTTCTCGTAGCATTGTACGTAATTTGTATCGAGTTTCAACAGCGATTCGCTCAGTGTTGATTGATCTGTACAGCTAGATTCTGATTCGGCTTTGACTAAAACGTTGGTGTTTTCGTCGCTTCGAGTGATCCAATTCGGTTTTGCAGACGCGATCGAATTGGAAACCGAATGGGACGCGATCGCAATCATGAAAGCCGCGATCGCAAACAAAACTGAGACTTTGCGCGAAATCCGAAGAATCATAAATCGAGTGGGTGCAGCGAATCTATCGATCTTACGACAGCGCGAAAATTCCTTTGGTTGCAGTCAAATTTCTAGCGCCGACATTGCAGCGAATTAAACACATCGTTGGCTTTTTTCCGAGCTGCATTTACATCTACATCGCTTGCCAGCAAATTCACTACATACCGACTGTCACCCAGAACAACACTACCCCGGTAAATCACCGTCGATCGCTCCGGCGACTCTGGATATTTCAGCATTCCTTCGCGAATCGCGATCCCGGTTGTTTGACCACACAGAGCGCGATTTTCTGCCCGAATCGATTTGATTTTGAGTTCTTCTTCGTCGGCTCCCAGCGCAATGCTGTCTAGAATTCGATCAATGCGTCGCTGTCCTGATTCGCCGTTTACAGGAACTCGCGCCATCAGGAGTTGAATATCTGGCTCATCGCCTTCTGATGCAACTAACGCCACTTTTGCGCCCGCGATATTGATACCGAGTAAGCCTTGAGAATCTCCGGGCAATTGATACGTCATGATATTGCTGGCGATCGCTTCGGCGCGTTGGGGAGTCGCGGCATTGCTGAGAAATTTCATTGCCAATCCGGTTAGACCGACTCCAAGAACTGCGATCGCGCCTAAAATGACTGCGATCGTTTCCCAGATAGATACTTTATATTGTGGAATTCGGGATGGGAGTTCTGTCATGATTCTTACTCCAAATCTACGCCTAAGAAGCGATCGAGAAATCGAGTCCGCCATGCCAATCGCAGAATCAGTCCCCATTCCAGTGTAACTAATCCTAAGAAGAAACAATCTTGTAAACTCAGCGGTGAGAGTTCAAAAAAGACTCGTAGCGGGGGAATAAACAAAATGAGGAGATAGACGAAGAGTAGGACGACAGCAACGATCGTATATCGCCAATCCCCGCTGAAGGGTTCTCCGCCTGTCCAAGCATGGGTTGGAGGTTTGAGAAACGGAAGAAGCATCAATTGGCAGAATACTAGAATTGTGACTAAGGAAGTACGAGGAATATTAAACTCAACACCGATTAATCCAACGTTGGGAGGTAAGTCTAGAGCAGCACTCATGAGATAGAAAAGATACACTGTGAGTGATACTAAGGTGATTGTAATTGTCGCAGGAACGACGAAATGTAACATCGATCGGACTAAACTACGCTTCGGTGGTTCTCCTGGTTGTGCCCAAATTGGAATGAATGTAGTGGGAATACCAACACCAATTAAAGTTACGATCGCGCTATGTTTGTTCAACAGTGGGAAGCTGTCGGATACGATCGAGATTGCAAAAATCAACAACGCTACGCAACTCAGTCGTACCATAAAAAGTTTAACAACATCGCGAATGCCATTCTGAATCCGTTGCCCTTCTAAAAATGTATGGGGTAGCGCTTCAAAAGAATCATTCAGTAGAACAATATCGGCAATGCTGCGAGTTGCTTTACTGCCGCTCTCCATCGCGATTCCAAGGTTTGCTTGTTTCAGAGATAGCACATCATTTACACCATCTCCGGTCATTGCTACGTAGTAACCAGAATTGCGTAAACTGCGAACAAGTTGCGCTTTTTGCTGGGGTGTGATTCGTCCGAACACATTGTAGTTTCGAGCCGCTTGAATGAATTGTGCTTGATCCATTTGTGCGAGTTCTGCACCCGAAATCACTCGAATTTCATCACTAAAATCGGCTTGTCTTGCCAATGCCGCTACAGTTTGAGGATTGTCACCGGAAATGATTTTGAGCGTGATTCCCGCTTTGACAAATCCTTGTAGGGTTTCACGAGCAGAGGGGCGAAGCTGATCTGAGAAACAGAGAATTCCTAACGGGGTTACTGGTGGCAACGTATTGGACTCGATCGACTCCGATGTATACGCGAATAAAACGACTCGAAAGCCATGATTCGCTTGTCGATCGATATATTGCAAACTCTCATCATCTAAAGTCGTCGATTTCATCAAAATCTCTGGTGCGCCCATCACATAAGTTCCAGGCTGATCCACAAACTCGATCGCGCTCCATTTTCGGGCAGATGAGAACGGGATTTCGTTTCGGAGCGGTTTCGCATAGCCACTACAGGCGATTAGAACGGCTTCACTGGTGCGATTTCCGGATTGAGTGCTGGCGGCGAAATCTCCCAAGAGCGATCGCAGTTCCTTTTCTGATTGCTCGATCGGATAAATCGAATGTAGCTCAATTTGGTTCGTGGTCAGCGTTCCAGTTTTATCCAAACACAAAACATCAACATTACTCAACGATTCGACTGCGTTCGTTTGCTGAATCAAAACATTCTGACCCAACATCCGAATTGATCCCATCGCATAAGAAAGTGTGATTGCTAGAATTAATCCTGCGGGAATGAGTCCAGCGATTACGGCAGCGCGTTGAACGACTTCATTTAAGGTTTGCGATCGGATCACAAAGCTAATTCCGACCAGCAACCACAGGAAAGATGCAAGCAATAACAGAATCCGAATGATTAAATTAATCTCAGCTTGCAATGGTGTATACACTTGGCGAAATTCTCGCGCTCCCATTGTTAACTGATACGCAACCGTCTCTGCTCCAACCTTCTGAGCTTCATAACACGCGCTACCACTGACACAGAAACTCCCCGAATAAACGGGTTTTCCTGCCACTTTTGCGATCAGATCTGATTCACCCGTTAACAGCGATTCATCAATTTCAACTCGCCCTTCTCCGACAATTTGCCCATCGACTAAAACTTGATCGCCCGGACGCAAAACTAAGGTATCGCCCAAGACAATTTCACACGGATCAACATTGATCTCATTTCCGTTGCGAATCACCGTGGCATGAGGACGCGCCAGTAATGCAATTTCATCGAGCTTTTGTTTTGCCCAAATCTCTTGCACAATGCCGATCACAACGCCGCTGAAAATCACAACCGCAACAAAGACCGCATCACTGGGACGACGCAGCAAAATAAAAACGCCGCTAATCACAAAGAAAACGGCATTGACAAACGTAAACAAATTTTCTTGCAGAATCCGCGCATACGATCGACTCGTCGGCAATTTGACGTTGTTCGTTTCGCCTGCTAACTGTCGATCGTGGACTTCTCGATCGCTTAATCCGGGGAGCGTTGCCATGAATTCGAGGGGCTAAATCAGATGATTCTTATCATAGTCACTGCTTTCGTTTCAGCCAAATCATCTTTTGAGAGTGGGGGGAGTGGGGGGTGGGGAGTCTAATATTAAGTGTTGAATCTGCTTGTTATCTCTTCTACCCCCTACTCCCCACTCCCCACTTTCTTCTCTACGCCAACAACGTAAACGCGCCGCTCGTCAAGCTACTCGCCTGAACCCCATTGACGATCGCCAACAGTTCATTCGAGGTTCCAGCCCGCACCAGAACGTTATCGGCATTCTGCATCAGAGACAGTCTGCCAAACGTTAAACCGCCAGAAAGCGCAATCCGATCGCCTTCCGCCAAATTCAAATCGCGAATCGTTTGCGTTCCCGAATTTTCAGTTAACACAAACACATCCGCGCCCGATCCGCCAACGAGGATATTCTGTCCCTGTCCACCATTGAGGTAATCGTTGCCTGCACCTCCGCGAAGAATGTCATTTCCGCTCAGACCAAATAAGCGATCGTCGCCACCTTGACCGTTGATCACATCGTCGGATTGATTGAACCCAAAAACGCGATTGTCTAAATCGTTCAGGAATGTGACCGAATTGCGGTTGAAGACCGTATCGCGAACCAAATCAGCAGCGAACATATCAAAGCTATCCGTTACACCCGAATCGTTAAATTCGATGTTGGCAAAATTCACCGAGCCAAAGGTTGCTGTGGTCAAATTGTCCAAGTTCTCCAGCTTGAAATCGCGAATGATTGCGCCTGTATTTGCAACACCCTCAAACGAGATCGCCAGATCATTACCCACTTGGGTCAAGATCATGTTCTGAGCGCTGAGATCTTCGCCGACGAATCGAATTGTGTCAGCTTCACGCACGATCGCTTCAGATGGAGTTGTCGTTGGACCAATGCCCGTAAAGTTGACCGAAGCTAGAATCCCTTCCCCTTGGTTAACGGTGGCAGTTTTGTTGCCGCCTTCATGGTTCGCCACGTTCGAGAAGCGCACACCAAATAGGGTTTGATACATCAACCGATAAATCTCGGTGTTGTCCAAGGTGCTGGGTAGGTCGTCTGCATTTAATCCAAACGCTTTAGAGACAATGCTGCCGGGGAAATCTGGAGTTCCGACCCAACCTACTGCGAAGTTGCCTAAGTTGCCATCTAAGCCATCTGTGGTCGGGAACGATCGCCAAGGAGCATCGGGACTAGCAGTACTGCCATTGATGCCGTCGAGGAAGTTGCGAACTGTGTTCGTCGTTGTGGGATTGACGTTGATAAACGGAACCGTAGGCTCGCTATCTTGCAATTCGGGAGTTGTAATCGCGTTGCCCGATGGACGATTAAAGGGCTTGAACTGTGTGACCTGCAATCCGCCTGCTTCACTGTCTGCGGCAGTCAGGACTAAAGTGTTTGGATCTTGCGATCGCACATAGTCCATTGCAACTCCGATCGCTGCATCTGCCCGACGAACTCCCTCGATCGCGCCCACTGCATTGTTATTGTTGCCGAAATTATCGGTTCCTTCTTCTTCGACCACCGCAAAGAAACCATCCGGATCGCGGCGAACAATCTTGAGGGCAGCATCGAGCATTTCCGCTACAGTCGGAGCCGTCGCAACATAGAGCGGAGAAGGATTCGGGGAATTTAGCCCTAAAGCTTCTTCGGGTCGATCGTTAAACGTATGATTTGCCGCAAACACGCCTAACAATTTCTCAGGCGGATTGCCGCTGTTCACCGCTGCATTTAATTGCTCTTCGGTATAAACCACGGTGTAACCGAGTGATTTCGCTAGATCAATTAAATTCGTCGTGGGGCGATCGGCAGGATCATCAAATTCAGCATCAATCTCAGCCGTGACATGGAATCCGGTTGTGCCTTTGGGAAGTAGGTAAACTTCACCGCCCCCAAGAATCACATTCGTTCCCGATCGAATCACTTGCTCTGCAATTTCAGCCGTTTTATCTCGCGCTCTTAGATCGTTGCCGTCTCGATTGGTAGTTTTTGCAGTGAAAGCAGCCGTTCCAGGTTCGCCAATGTGACCGGATTGAATCAAAGCTACGGCTTTTCCTGCCTCGATCGCTTCATCCAAAATCGTCTTGCCAATTCTCCCAGACAGCGGAATTACCGGATTATTGTTCTCATCCAACCCGAACGATTCTGCAAACAGCTTTGTCCCCGTCGCATGAGTGACCGCACCTGCATTCGAGGTTCCGGTAAGCTGATCTTCCATGTGTCCGAGATAAACTCCAGCATTGCTCATCATGTCCCAGTTGATGCGACCGTCTGGACCTTTATCGATGTTTCGTAATGCGCTGAAGTAGGAAGGGCTGGTTCCATCTGGGTGAATGAAAATGACATTACCCGTATCGCGAGTTGGTGTCGGTGCTGGAGTGGGCGGCGCGACTCTAGACGGCAATTCTGTGTTGAAAAGCGTCTCATACATCAACTCGTAGATGCCTGTGTTGTCGATCGTGGAAGGCAATTTATCCGAATTCAAGCCACTCGCTTTCGTGACGATCGAGCCAGAAAAATCCGGAGTTCCGACCCAGCCGACCGAGAACGGAAAGCGATCGCCATTTGCGTCTGGAGCCGCCACAAAGGGTTGAGTATTCGTTCCGGTTTGACCATCCAGCGGATTTTGGCGATCGGTATTCGTCGTGGGATTGACTGCGATCGTACCCACCGGACGATCGGCGCGGGTGTCTCGAACTTGTAAGCCACCGCCGTCACTATCAGCAGCAGTAATGATCAAAGTATTGGGATTACGATCGAGAAAATCCTGTGCCACTCCGATCGCAGCATCGGCTCTCAGAACTGCCTCGATCGTGCCCGCCGCATTATTCACATTGCCAAAATTATCGGTTCCTTCTTCTTCAAGAATCGTGATCGATCCGTTGTTAAAGTTCGGGTGTCGCTCCATTAATTTTTGCGTCACCTCTAGCATTTCCGCTGAGGTTGGAGCCGTCGGAACATAGAGCGGGGTGGCATCCGGTTGTCCGAGTCTGAGAACTTCTTCGGGTCGATCGTTAAACGTATGGAATGCAGCAAAAACACCGAGAACTTTCTGGGGCGGATTCGGGAGTTCGAGCAGATTAAACAGTTGATCTCTCGTGTAAACCACCGTGTAGCCGCGTGATTTCGCCAATTCAATCAAATTCTCTTGAGGACGATCGAGCACATTCGTACTTCGAGCATCTAACTGAGTCGCTGTCTCATGAAATCCATTCGTCCCCACAGGCAGCATGTGAAGTTCACCACCGCCCAAAATGAAATCAACTCCAGATTCGATTACGGCTTTGGTAATATCTGTGACTCGACGACGAGGAGGAATCCGTTCGCCATTGAGCGTGATCTCGCCCACTTGAGCCACAAATGCGGCGGTTCCGGGTTCTGCGATAAAGCCCGATTGAACTAAGGCAGTGACTTTATTTGTCTCGATCGCTTCTTGCACGATCGTTTTTCCAGTATTGCCCGATGCGGATGCTACAGGCGATCCATCCCGATTTAAGCCAAAAGATTCGGCATAAACCTTAGTTCCTGTCGCGTGTGTGACTGCTCCCGCATTCGAGGTTCCGGTGAGTTGGTCTTGCATGTGACCGAGATACACCGCAGAGCGATCGAGTTCGTCCCAGTTCAATCGTCCATCGGGACCATACTTCTGAAATCGTCCGGCTGCATAAGTCGCGGCACTGGTACCATCCGGGTGAATAAAAATTACGTGATTTCCGTTCATGTGAATGGGGCACTATCAGTAGAAACATCTAGTCCCCAGTGTCCCGGTCTAAGGTTAAGGGCATTCGCCCCGAACGGTTAAGGCTATCTACTCAGCAAGGTTAAGAAAACGATCGAAGAAATCTAGATTTCGTGTAAAAAGTCCTCTTGTTCGTTCAGCGATTTCCATCCTGCTTGCCACTGCGATCGATCTTTAAGCAACTTCGCATTCATCCAAAACCGGACGTTTGGATCACAAGCCGCGATCATTTCAGCAAACACCCATTCGCCTTCATTTTTACGATTCACAACTTGAAAGTGCCGCCAGCCCCAGGTTTCTTGTTGAGCCGTCCACTTTGAACCCACTAGATGCGGAAATTTTTGTTTCTTAGCCATGTTTCCATTTTAGATTTTCCCTCTCGATTCAGGAATACTCAGGCTGGATTGAAATATTCGTCACATCGGTAATCAAACAGTACTATGAAGTGTTTTCCTGCTCACTCTTCCCGGTTGAAGACTATGATTCGGACAAATTTATCCGTAGCGACACTGATCTCGATCGGTGTTGCGCTTCCCGTTCAGGCTGAAAATCTCGATCACGTCCGCCAACTGCTCTCGACAAAACAATGCGTCAATTGTGAATTAAGCGGTGCAGGACTGGTGTTTTCTCAATTATCTGGCGCGAATCTCTCTGGTGCGAATCTCTCTGGAGCCAATCTGAGCCAAGCCAATCTGACAGGCGCAAATCTCTCTGGTGCGAATCTTGCAGGTGCAACCTTGAGTGGCGCGAATTTGCAAGGCGCGAAATTGACAGGTGCGAACTTGCAAGGAACGGATTTAACTCGATCGTATCTCGTCGGTGCAGATTTGACCGGAACCCAGATCGAAACCGCGATCGTTCAAAACGCGATCGGGCTTCCAACCACTGCCGGAAATGCCGAAATGTTCTACCAAATGGCAATGGAGGCAGGGAAACGGCGACAGTATGAAAGAGCGATCGAGAATTTCAATCAAGTCTTAGTGAGAAAACCCGATTCGGCTCCAGCGTTCATCGGGCGAGCAATGGCGCGATTGGAATTGGGCGATCAAAAAGGTGCGATCGTAGATTCAGAACGAGCAGCGGCTTTATTTGAGCAGCAAGGCGATCAAAACAGTGCCAAAAGTGCAGGAAATCTAGCTCAGACGTTGAAAAATCCGCCAAAAGAACGATCGGGCGGCGGATTTGGTCAAACCGTAGTGAACGTCCTTGGCGGATTATTGCAATTGTTTTTAGTGCGGTAGAACTGCGATCGTTCCAACGCAAAGTTCAACTAGAGACGCGATTAGACCATTGCATTTCGCGTCTCTACAAATCTTAGAGAATGTTTAAAAAGTAATCGTTCATCGCCTCAATCGTCCCTCGAATGGAATTCGGGGCTATCGGAACAAAGTCTGTTGAAACAGACTGAAGAGGATCTGACGATTGGCTTTCAGTCCCCTTTAGTGGACTTTCTCCGATAGCCCGTGATTTCCAATCACGGGCGGAACGCAATTGCAGCGAAGAGTCTTTCTACACTTTCCAAACACCCTCTTAGGTAGATGCGGGATTGATTGATCAGACAATCCGTTACAAATCCCATTAATTTCTAGAGTTGAGCTACCTCTGCTTAGGGTGCGAAAGTGGTCAATCTCGACTGCAATTCAGCCGGAAGAATGACACCATTAATTGCATGAACAATGCCGTTTTCAGCTTGGATGTCTGCACCAACCACGGGAGCATTTCCAACCGTCAGCGCACCCGTTCCACCTTGAGCCGCGATCGGATTACCACCGAGCGATCGCACTTGCTTCGAGGCTAAATCTGCCGAGGAGACACGACCCCGCACAATGTGATTTTCTAAAACTTGCACTAGCAATCCACGATTCTCCGGTTGGACTAATGCTTTGAAGGTTGCAGGAGGCAGTGCAGCCAAAGCTTCATCGGTCGGCGCAAAGACGGTAATATTACCGCCTGCAAGCTGAGTTCCGAAGGTACCACCCGTCGAATCTGCTACGCGCACCAGAGCATTGAACAATTCAAACGAAGGGCTAACGCGAACGATTTGATCGATCGTTTGACCTTCAGAACCCGCAAACGATACGGGAGCCGTCGGAGTTGTAGAGGTTGTGCCCGGAAGGTTATTGGTTTCAGGGCGATTCGCAGGAGCGACAGTTCCCGGAACGCTTTGATTGTTGGGAACACCTGGAATTGTGGTTGTACCACCAGAATTAGAATTATCAGGCGATGTGATGGTTCCAGGAGTATTTTGCCCGGACTGACCCCCGATCGGAGGAACACCAGAATCGCGGTTACTGGGTGGGACGACAGGCGGCGTATTTGCTGGAGTGGTTTGTGCCACAGAAGGCAAACCGATGCTCAGGCTCAATCCCAGAGCAGAAAATCCTGTAACTAAACGCTTCAATGATGTCTTCATTGTTACTATTTTTGAACACTGCGCCTTCAGCGTATAAGTTACGCAACTGAACTTCCTCAGTCAGGTGAAATAATCCAAAAGAAGGGTTTTACCGTTGGGCTTGCTGCCGAATGTCTAGCATATCTGCCAAGGTAAAACTCACTTGGATCGGGCTGTCATCTTCAGCAGGCATGACGGTTACGACTGGACGAGCGGGAGAAATTACTTCCGGTTTCGGAGCAGATTTCGCGATCGCTCTTGCTTGTTGGGCAATCGGAGGACGAGTCGATCGAACTGGAGGACGCGATTGCACCGTTTCACGAGTCGGGGGAGCTTGCCGCTTCACCACTCGACGCGGAGTCGATTTCACCGGACGCAGTTGTTTCGCAAGCAACATAGACGTGATTGCACAACTGGAAGTTACCAGTAGAATGAGTCCGAAGGTATTGATCGGCTTGCTCAATTGAAAAGGAGTGGCTTGAACTTCAGGCTTGGGAGATTCTGCTACTTCTAGCGGGGCAGGATTTGTATAAGTCAATCCAGAGAGAGCTAACCAACCGAAAAAGAGAAAAGAACTCCAAACCGTGAACAAACAGAAGAAAGGATGACGGTTTACAAGATGGAGTAGGAGATGAAAAGCGGTTGATTTTGCACTCGGTTTTTGAGTTGTCGATCGTTTGTTCGATCGTGTCGCGCTCATGTTTTGCATGGGTATTGTCCGATTGCCCAATAGCGATGCGATTCGCATCAATGGATCTAGAAATTGTACAAGAGAAATTCTTTATTTGGCTAATATTGACCGATTGTCCGATCGCTGCAACCTATCTAAAGAATGACTCTATATACTTTGTATCGTTTACCTTTCTAGTATTCCCGGACTTTTTAGAAGGCTTGAGGAAAGAATATCTAATGCATTGTTTTCGACTCGAAAACAATGCAATGTTAAGTTCTGTGTTTGGGTGTTGTATAGCAATCCTAAATCAGTTGTGAATTGCAGGATTGATCGTGCCCCCTAACCCCCAAGCTTGGGGGAACAAGACTCTTAGCCCCCAGAATTGGGGGTTTGGGGGCGTTCCCGAATCTCACAACTCAAACCGGATTGCTATAGCAATTTTGGGGACTCGATCGAGTCCCCCGATCGTCTACAGATTCGACATTACAGATCGAGCGGCTTCGATTGTACGATCGATATCTTCATCAGTATGTGCAAGCGACATAAAGCCTGCTTCAAACTGCGATGGAGCTAAGTAAACGCCTTGTTCTAACATGCCGCGATGGAACTTGCTGAACTTTGCAAGATCCGATTTTTTTGCATCTTCGTAGTTGTGAACCGGACCTTCCGTGAAGAAGAAACCGAACATGCCGCTGATTGAGCCGCCACATGCAGAATGACCTGTTTCTTTCGCCACATCTAAAAGACCTGCAATCAGGCGCGAAGTAATGCGATCGAGATACTCATAAGTCCCCGGTTGGCGCAACAGTTCGAGCGTTTTAATGCCAGCAGTCATCGCTAATGGATTCCCCGAAAGCGTTCCAGCTTGATACATTGCGCCCGCAGGAGCAACCATTTCCATGATTTCGCGTCGTCCACCGT
The DNA here is from genome assembly GCF_050565645.1 of Leptolyngbya sp. AN10. Classification (NCBI taxonomy): domain Bacteria; kingdom Bacillati; phylum Cyanobacteriota; class Cyanophyceae; order Leptolyngbyales; family Leptolyngbyaceae; genus Leptolyngbya; species Leptolyngbya sp. AN10. The sequence goes on along the minus strand of NZ_JBNXVP010000015.1, from coordinate 107,920 downwards.
AAGCACCGACAGGCAGACCGCCACCGATCACTTTACCCAAGGTAGTAAGGTCTGGAGTGATGCCAAATTTCTCTTGCACACCACCGTAAGCAATGCGGAATCCGGTCATTACTTCGTCGAATACTAATAGTGCTCCGTGTTCTGTGGTCAGTTCGCGCAAGCCTGCTAAGAAGCCAGGATCGGGAGGAATGAATCCAGCATTTCCAACGATCGGTTCAAGCATAACCCCTGCAACTTCACCGGGATTTTCTTCGAGCAGTTTCTTCACTGCATCCAAATCGTTGTAAGGAGCATTCAACGTGTTGCTCGTAGTTGATTTCGGCACACCTGGAGAATCAGGCAAACCGAGCGTTGCAACACCCGATCCAGCCTTCACCAAGAACATATCTGCGTGTCCGTGGTAGCAGCCTTCAAACTTGATAATTTTTTCGCGTCCAGTAAACGCTCTCATCAAGCGCAGCACAGACATACAAGCCTCTGTGCCCGAATTCACAAAGCGCACCATTTCAATGCTCGGAACGGCATCGATCACCATTTCCGCCAAAACGTTTTCTAAATACGATGGTGCACCGAAGCTAGTTCCTTTTTCGGCAGCAGCTTGAATGGCTTGGATCACGTCGGGGTGAGCGTGACCGCAAATCGCAGGACCCCAAGTGCCAATGTAGTCGATGTATTTATTCCCATCGACATCCCAAGCATACGCACCTTTAACTCGATCGAAGACGATCGGCTGTCCACCAACGGACTTAAACGCCCGCACTGGAGAACTGACTCCACCCGGCATCAGTTTTTGTGCCGCTGCAAAGATTTCATCTGATTTAGTGGTTTTCAAAGTACCTGTAATCAAAGCTTTCTCCTTAAATCCAATCCTGAAGATATTCCGTAGGGTAGGGGATTTTTTCCCACAACAGCGAGATACTACACAATTATCCCATTTACTGGAGGCGACTGAATGTCGTACCAAAGTAATCGTGAACTGCCTGATAGTGTTCGCGATCAACTGTCGGAAACTGCCCAGCACTTTTATAGGGTAGCGTTTAACTCTGCGCTTCAGTGGTACGGTGAGGAGACAAAAGCGCATCAGATTGCGTGGAGTGCAGTGAGAAATCAAGCCGTAAGTTTGAATAGCGCGATCGTTGAAGTTCTGTAAATTAATTGCAATGAAAAACCTGCGATCGTAATTGAGCGATCGCAGGTTTTTTGTGTTCAGAAAGTTAATTAGCCTTTGCCGTTCTCATCAACCATCGATAACATGCCTTGTAACGTTGCAGGAATGCTGCGCGGGTCCATGAACATGACCTTGCTGCTATCGCTCTTACCAACAGTCGTTCCCATGTCCAGATAGCTCAGGGCTAAAAGAACTTTTCCAGCCTCGGCAGCACGCGGATCATTGTTCAAAGCTTGCGTCACAATCTGAATCGCTTCTGCGGTTGCTTGAGCTTTCAAAACTGCTTGTTGGCGTTCCGCTTGGGCTTTGAGCACGATCGTTTTCTGATCTGCCTCGGCTGCCAAAATCGTCGCTTTCTGACGGGCTTCTGCATCCAGAACTTGCGCTTCCGCTTTACCACGAGCCGAGTTTACTGCTGATTCCCGTTCCCCTTCAGAGGTGAGAATAGCAGCCCGTTTGCGGCGTTCTGCGGACATTTGCAACTCCATCGATTCTTGAACCGCTTTGGAGGGCACAATGTCGCGGAGTTCGACACGAGTGACTTTCACGCCCCAAGGATCAGTCGCGGTATCCAGTTCGCGCAAGAGAATTTCGTTAATCTGCGATCGAGCCGTAAAGGTCTCATCCAATTCCAACTGTCCCATCTCAGCCCGAATCTGAGTTAGAACCAAATTCACCATTGCAGACTGGAGATTTTGCACTTTGTAATAGGCTTTCTCCATGTCCACGATGCGCCAGTACACGACAGCATCCACCGTGATCGAAACGTTATCGCGAGTAATACAACCTTGTGGCGGAATATCGAGGACTTTTTCCCGAATCGTTTCCTGGAACGCAACGCGATCGAGTCCTGGAAACACGAAATTCAAACCAGGCGACAATTTGCGATCGTAGCTTCCCAGACGTTCCACTAACGCTTCGTTTCCTTGCTGGATGATTTTAACGCTTGAAACGGCTCCACCGCCGACGACTAAAGCAATAACCCAACCCCACATAACAACCTCTCCTTAAAATTCTTCTGGCATCACAATTAAAGTAGTTCCCCGACGACCGACCACATACACGCGGCGACCTGCGGGAATGTCAAGATTTGAGCTTTCGCAACGAGCCGCCCAAGAATTGCCCTCATAGCAAACTCGTCCTACTTCACCCGGACGAATTTCGGTGAGGGTTTCCGCTTCAGTGGCATCAAGTTTATAAGCGGCTCGACGATTGACAAACCGACGAGAAACGAGAATGAGCACGATCGACAAAATCACCCATAGCCCGATTTGGAATCCGAGCGGCAATAGGTGAGCCACGATCGCGACGAGTAACGCACTTACGCCAAGAACAAAGGCGATAAATGCAGTCGGCAGGACGAACTCGATCAAACACAGTCCTGCACCAACGATGAACCAAACGACTGTGGGAGTCATAATCTAAACAAATTTGAACGGAATCAAAGTCTCACACCGAATTTAGAATGCAGCGATCGCGGACTGGAATTCTCATGCTTTAATACAGACTTCAAATCGTGAGTGCAACATTCCGGTAACGTGTTGATCTTTTCGACGCAGTTGGCGGTAAGATGCGTTGCGATTCGCCTCCTTCATCTTAGCTTCTCCTGACTATGAACTCCTCTGGCAAACTCTTTGAACGTGCAGCTACGACGACGATTAGACGGTTTCAATCTCAAGGATTTCATTATCTTTGGGCTGTGGGAACGACTGCTGGGCGGAAAAAATCAGGAACCACGATCGCCGATCGCTATCAGGTCAAAGCGCCACAAATTTGGCTAGATACACAGCCAGAGAATGACCCACAAGCGCCTTTGGCTGCGTCGGAATTGGCACAGACTTACTTGTTGTTGTATCCGTATCGATTGCACGTTCCAGAGGTGTACGGGGTTTGTCGGGATGGCGGAGATGAGATTTTATTACTAGAGAACGTGCCAATTACGGAATCTGGAGAATTACAGCCGTCGATCGCGCAAGTTTGGTATCAAGGCAGTGCAACTCGCCAGATTTATTGGTTGTGGCAGATGCTCGAATTGTGGACACCGTTGAAGGAGTTGGGAGTCGCATCGAGTTTGTTGTCGCCGGATTTTGTTCGGATTGAGGGATGGCGGATTCGGCTGAAAGAATTGATTCTCGATGAAGGGCAAACTCAGGAAGCTTTTGCAGCGCCGACTTTGGCGAATTTGGCTCAGAGTTGGGCGGTCTTATTGCCCGATGCAAAACCTGCGATCGCGGAACAGTTACAAGCTCTCTGCGCTTTGATGCAAACTTCAGATGTGAGCTACCGCGAGATTTCGACTCGGTTAAATGTGCTGTTGTTGGAACAGGCTTCTCAGTTGCCGTTGAGAATTCAAGTGCATGGCGCGACGGAAGTTGGGAAACGTCGATCGCATAATGAAGATTCTTGTTATCCGATCGCTTCGAGAACGCAGACGTTTGATGATTTGTCGGCAAAATTAACGATCGTCTGTGATGGAATTGGTGGACATGATGGTGGCGAAGTTGCCAGTCAGTTAGCAGTTCAATCGATTCAATTGCAAGTTAAAGCACTGTTATCGGAAATTGCAGGACAGCCGGAACCGTTACCTCCGGATTTGATTTGTGATCAATTAGCTGCGATCGTTCGAGTTGTAAATAATTTGATTGCTGCTCAAAACGATGCTCAGAACCGGACGGCTCGGCGGCGGATGGGAACAACTTTAGTAATGGCATTACAGATTCCGCAACGAGTAACTTTACCGGGAGGCTCGATCGCGAATAATGCTCACGAAGTCTACCTCGTCAATGTTGGAGATAGCCGCGCTTACTGGATTACACCCGAATATTGTCATCAATTAACCGTCGATGATGATGTCGCAGTGCGAGAAGTTCGGATGGGTCGATCGCTGTATCGGGAAGCGCTGAAACGCCCGGATTCGGGAGCGCTCACTCAAGCAATGGGAACTCGTGAAGGACATCATCTGCATCCAAGTGTACGACGCTTCATTCTTGAAGAAGATGGAATGCTCGTACTCTGTTCGGATGGTATGAGCGATAACGGATTTGTCGAGCAATCTTGGGCGGATTATGCAGAGCTAATTTTGCAGGAGAAATTCTCGATCGAGTCTGCGGTGCAATCTTGGCTGGACTTCGCCGATCAGCGGAACGGACATGATAACGCCTCGATCGTGCTCACTCATTGTCAAGTTTCAGCCGCATTGCCAGAAATGCGATTACCGTTGTCGAAATCGATCTCAAGTGGAGACGATCCAGAACTGCCAGAACCGATCGTCATTCCGCCGACTGAAGTGGTGAAACCGAAGAAGAAAAATCGCATCTTCTTAAAATCTTTGCTGGTTCTGCTTTTGGGTGGTGGTGCAGCGTTGGGAACTTGGTATTACCGTGATCCGGTGGGAATGCAGCAGCGGATTCGGACAGAAGCGGGACGAATTCAGCCAACGATCGAATCATTGCGTCAACTCATCCCTAACGATTTGCTCAAACGATAGAGCGATCGACACGCATTATGCAAAGATTAAAGGGTTGTCTATCGTTCATTCAGGGCAAGTGATTGTGGTGAATCTTGCGGAGAGAGGAACACTCAAGGTTATGAAAATTGGCGATCGTGTTCGAGTGAAAGAATCAGTGGTGGTCTATCACCATCCGGAACACCGCAACGAGGCGTTTGATATCAAAGGTCAAGAAGGCGAGATAATCGCGGTCGTGAAAGAATGGCAAGGTCGTCCGGTTAGTGCAAACTTTCCTTTCCTGGTCAAATTTGCAGGCAAGTTTCGCGCTCATCTTCAAGAGTTTGAACTTGAAGTGATCTAAGTAGGTGCAAGACTTGTAAAGTTCTCGATCGCACCCCAATAACTTGGCGGAATCGTCATTTACGCTTAGAAGAGTGGAGCAATTCACTCTTTTTTCGTATGTTTTAGACGATGATGCTAACTCGATTCAAATACTGGTTTGTGGCGACGATCGCGTTTCTTTCTGTGACGATTGCTACTCAATCTCTCGCGTCCTGGAATACTTTCGATTCAACGTATAAAGCGATTTTGCCTCCGAAAAATGAGAACGGGCAAATTCAGAAATGGGATACGAGCACAGTCACTTACAGCTTTGTAACGGCTGCGAATGTCAAAGATTACCCGGATGATCATCCTGAGAAAATTAGCCCGGTTCCCGAAGAGACGAAAGGCTATGTGCGCGAAATTCTAGAAGAAATGTATGCTTCGGTGATTCCAATTACGTTCAAGGAAGTTCCAGATACGAATGATCCGAAAGCGAGTGCAAATATTCGCGTGATGGTTTATGAGAATACTTCTGGTAGTTATGCCTCTGCGTATCGACCCAAAACGTATGGCGATCAGCGCGATGGAGCGGTTTTTCTCTACAGTGGTGGCGGTGACTGGAAAAAAGGCATTGGAAGTGCAGAGTACGCAACGATCGTTCACGAGCTTGGACACGCGATGGGACTAAAACATCCCGGTCGATACGCGGAAGATGAAGAGCCGCCGTTTCTGCCGTTGGAAATGGATAACACAATTAATTCTGTGATGTCTTACGATGTGGACTCGAATCTAGCTCAGGAACCCTCGGCTTGGAATTGGTCGCTGATGGCGCATGATATCGCAGCACTACAAGCCCTTTACGGCGCGAATAAGGCGTTTCAGGCGGGCGATACCGTTTACAAATTTACCGGAGACGGAACGAGTATTTTTCCGTTTAATGGAGTCGATCGACAATTCAAAGCGACTCAAGCAATTTGGGACGGTGGAGGCAATAACTCGATCGATGTCTCTGCACTTCCCCTAGATGAAAACGGCTACTACTATGATCTTCGTCCTGGTGGTCAATTAACGACAAAAGAAGCATTCAATAGTGGGCGGTATACGCTTCATGCTCCTAAAACTCAAAATCCAGAAGGTAGCGCAGATCAAGAATTCAAAATGTCCAAGTTTGCCACGGTGATTGGATTTGGAGTGCAGATCAAAGATATCGAAGGATCATCGAGTTCTGATGAAGTGATTGGGAATGCTTTGGACAATCGGATTATTGGAAATGCAGGAAACGATCGCTTAGATGGCGGTGCTGGAAATGATTGGATTGAAGGCGGAACGGGAGACGATCGCTTAATTGCAAGTGCAGGTCGAAATGTTCTGCTCGGTGGTGCAGGCGATGATATCTATCAGGTTGGCACTGTAGCGGGAACGCGAATCATTGATAGTGAAGGACGCGATCGTATTGTCTTCGATCGACAACCGAGCTTAAACGCAATGATGCGCCGGAATGCAGATTTGATCGTGGATTTAAACTCTGATGGAATCGCGAATCCGGATCAAGATTTAGTCATTGCAGAATTTTTTGCAGAAAGCTCGATCGTTTCTGTTGGAAATTGGTCGCATCAAAGAATTGCTAATGCTTTTAGTCGCCCGATCGTCGTCGGAACCAACTAAAAACATTGATATCGCCGCGCATTTTTTCTAGTTCGCGGCGATTTTGTTCTGAAATTTCGGCATACCATTCGCAATATCGATCGTGTGCTTCACGTGAATGAACTTCTTGATAAAACTGATGTGTCGATCGATAGATTTCAAACAGTTCTGGCTCGACTTGAACTGGGGGCAAAAACCAGCGGTGATTTTGAATTGGCATGAGAACAAGCGCAAACACGTTCTGCTAATCTAGCGCAATTTATTAAAAATTCCTGTTAAGGCAGTCCTCACGGTAGAGTCAGGAATCACCAGAGTTTGCAATCATACGAAGCGTGGGGGCAGGATCAATTCACCTAAATTTAAGCTGAGTTACGATTATATTCCCTCTATGTTCGACATTGTTATACGCAATTTTGTCTCATTCAATTGTTTTTTAAATAATTCGATCGTAGAGCTATGAATGAATCTAAAAATATTCGCGATCGACAAAACCTAATTCATCAATTAGAAACCGTCGATCAACAAGTGCATCAGCTTTTTCAATCGTTTGACCAATCACCTACACCAGATGCTTCTTTTACAGAATATCTGTCTGCACTTTCCAAAGCCCTAACAGAATTAAAATCGATCGAAGAAGAAGTGTGTCAGCAAAATCAACAACTTCTTGAGACAAGACAGGCGCTTGAAGCGCAGCAACGCCGCTATCAAGAGTTATTTGAATTTGCTCCAGATGGCTATCTAATCACAGATAAACACGGAGAAATTCAAGAAGCAAATCGAGCCGCAGCAGAGCTATTAAAGATTGATAAAAGATATATTGTCGGTAAGATTCTGATTAATTTTGTCGCAGCAGAGCACCGGAATGTTTTCCGATCGCTGTTACTTCAACTGCAATCGATCGAGCAAGTTCGCGAATGGGAAATTCCGCTGATTGCCGACGATGGAACGCGATTTGAAGCTGCTTTAACCACTGTTGCGGTAAAAACAGAAACTAGAGAAACGATCGCGCTTCGGTGGCTTGTGCGAGATATTACCACGCGAAAACAAATTGAAGAACAATTAAGAAAAATTCAAAATCAGAACTTACAACTGATCGAAGCCGATCGATTAAAAGAGCAATTTATCGCAACCATGTCTCACGAGTTGCGAACGCCTTTGACTGCAATTTTAGGCTTTTCCGATTTATTACTCCGCCAATTTCATCGCCAATTTCCCCCACATCAAGCAAAATTAATCGAACGGATTTTTGAAAACGGACGGCATTTATTAAGCCTGATCGAAGATATTTTAGACTTTTCAAATCTGCGGGCGAAGCGAATTGAACTTCACTTAGAAACATTCGATTTGAACGAATTAGTCTCTTTGACCGTTGAAGAAATGCGATCGCTGGCAGAACAAAAGAAACTAGGATTTCATACTCACTTCACAGCTAGAAATTCGACGATCGTGAACGATCGAGCAAGAGTGAAACAAATTCTATTCAATCTCATTTCTAACGCGATCAAATTTACCGATTCCGGTTCCGTCTGCGTTCAAGTCAAGCCGGGAAAATTCGGCAGAATCGCGATCGCAGTTCAAGACACCGGAATTGGAATTGATGATGCCAATTTTGATTCGATTTTCCAGGAGTTTCGACAGGTCAATCAAACCACGACTCGACAACATGGCGGAACCGGGCTAGGGCTTGCTATCACTAAAGCGCTTACTCAATTGATGGGCGGAGAAATCACAGTTCAAAGCAAACCAGGGATGGGTTCTACATTTACGGTTGAACTGCCGATGCAAGTTGCCCCTCTCTAGACAGAGTGCGATCGCGCTTTTCTTCTGTCAGTGTGCAGATTTAGCCACTGTTCAAATGTTCTAAATTTAAGCCTGATTGGACTGGCGCAGGAGCGAAACATGCCGGATTTAGATGACCAAGCCATTAGCAAGGTTGCAGAACTCGGAATCAAGAGCCAACTCGACGCAGTTGAAACTTTAAACGTTGCAATTGATATTGATCCCCTAAAAGTGATCACTGGAGCCTTAAACTCTGTGTCGATCGCGGGCGAAGGAATGGTGATGAAACAAGACCTTCGCATCGAACAAATGGAGTTCAATACTGGATCAGTTGCAGTGAATCCGATGAGCCTTGCTTTTGGCAAAATTGAATTGACACATCCCACTGAAGCAGAAGCGATCGTAACCCTTACCGAATCAGATATTAATCGCGCATTTCGCTCTGATTTTGTCAAAGGCAAAATGCAGAATTTAGATGTGCAAGTCAATGGTGAAACTGCCACCGTTGATATGCAAAAAATTAATTTTGGTCTGCCTGGAGCAGGCAAGATTTTATTTAGCACAGAAGTGATTTTACAAAATTCACAAGAGAGGAAATCTGTAGCCTTTACTGCGGTTCCGAAAATCAGCCCAGACAAGCAACAGATTGTACTTGAAGATGTTGAATATTTAGACAATCAAGAACTGTCCCCAGAGTTCACTGAAGCGATGTTAAACGAAGCCAAAAAACTGCTTGATTTGAAGAATTTCGAGCTTGGTGATATGTCGCTTCAGCTCCAGCGATTGGCAGCACTGAAAGGAAAACTAATTCTTCAGTCAGAAGCGATCGTCAATCAGTTTCCGTCATCCTAAAGGCAAATTACTCTATCAGGAGAACCCCTATGTCGAGATCTACGCCGAGCGTTCCGTTGTTGGTTGAATCAGATGAAGCTGAATTGCGCGATAGTGGCGTTCCTAGCACCGTTCACGTCCTAAAACACCCGTTGCATCCGTTGATTGTCACTTTCCCGATCGCACTGTTAACCAGCACGCTCTTAACGGATGGCGCTTATTGGCTGACCCAAGATGCGTTCTGGGCGCGGGCTTCCTTCTGGTTGCTGATTGGTGGTTTGATTACTGGATTAGTTGCCGCAGCGACCGGAATGAGTGATTTTCTGCGAATTGGTCGGGTTCGTGAACACAGTGCAGGCTGGGCGCACATGGTTGGAAATATCGCAGCATTGCTCTTGTCTGGAGCGAATTTGTGGTTACGTTGGGGCAACCAAACGGGCGCAATTGTTCCCACTGGGATCTTAATTTCTTTGTTTGTTGCGGCGACTTTAGGAATTACTGGATGGTACGGGGCTGAATTAATTTACCGCCATAAAGTTGCAGTCATTGGTATTGGACCCAAAGGGCGACCCTAACTGAATGGAAGAGTGAAGAACAGGTTACTTCACGCTTTTGGACGATTGGTCAACTCATACATTTGAAAGAGGCAAGATACGCCTCTTTTTTTTACGTTTATATCAGTAAGAGTTCAATTTTTTTATTATGAATAACGATTCAAAGCCCGCTGAAAATACTAATGGGATCAATCAACCGATGACCCCTCAAGAAGTTGATCCGCAGCAAAAACTAGAACAGTTAAAAGAACTCGAAAAAGGTGGTTTGACGGCAAACCCTGGCGATCGCATTGATGAGTCGAAATCTTTAGAAGAAAAAGCGAAACAAGTTGCGGTCGATGCTCCGGATATCACGGGCGACCATATTACCGTTCCGACCTATTTCGTGTTTGAGACTCCCGAAGGCGAAGAGAAAGCGCTGCACCACGTCAAAGACGCTGAAGAGATCTCCGACATGATTCGTATGGCTCGTATGGACGAGGACGGCAACCGAATTTGGCGGTAGGAATGTTTGATTTGGGCGATCGCTAAAATTTGTCGATCGCCTAACCGCCAATATCCCAGAACAAAGGAGAACAACGATGGCACAAGCCTCAGAACAGCAAAAGTCCCAACCCGCTCAACAGCAAGACCAACAGCCCGGTAAAGAGTCCGAAATGAATCCACTACCTCGGCACTCGGATTACAAGTACAAGGGCAGCGATAAACTGCTTGATAAAGTTGCTTTAATCACTGGCGGAGATAGTGGAATTGGTCGCGCAGTCGCAATCTTTTTCGCGAAAGAAGGTGCAGATAGCGTCATTGTTTATCTCAACGAGCACGAAGATGCTCAGGAAACGGTTCGCTTGGTTGAGAAAGAAGGTCGTCGCTGTATTGCGATCGCGGGTGACATTGGCGACGAGGCTTTTTGTAAAGAAGCGGTGCAAGAAGCAGTCGGTGAATTCGGACATCTCGATATTTTGATCAACAATGCCGCAGAACAGCACCCACAAGACGGCATTGAAAACATCACCGCAGAGCAATTAGAGCGTACTTTCCGCACAAATATCTTCGGTATGTTCTTCCTAACCAAGGCAGCTATGCCACATCTGAAAGAAGGAAGTGCAATCATTAATACGACTTCTGTGACGGCATATCAGGGAAGTCCGCAGTTGCTAGATTACTCTTCAACGAAGGGCGCGATCGTGGCATTTACTCGATCGCTATCTAAGTCCTTGGTCGAAAAAGGAATTCGGGTGAATGGAGTTGCACCGGGACCGATTTGGACTCCGTTGATTCCGTCTACGTTCCCGCCTGAGAAGGTTGAGAGCTTTGGTCAACAAGTCCCGATGCAGCGAGCAGGACAACCGGAAGAAGTGGCTCCGAGCTATGTCTTCTTAGCTTCGGATGATTCGAGCTATATGACCGGACAAATTCTGCACCCAAACGGCGGTAACGTGGTCAACGGTTAGGCTTAGACCGATGAGAAGAAAGTATAGCAATCCTGAGTGAGTTGTGAAGTAGGGAGGGTTGTGAAGAAGTAGGGAGTGGGGAGTGGGGTGTTGCTCTCGTTTTGATTTCTTACTCCCTACTCCCTACCCCCACTCTTTCTAATTTAGATTAAAAATACTGCCCCATTTCTTCCCAAACCCGTTTCATAAATTGATTAATAAGTAGATGGGTGAGATTAATCGTAAGATGCGTTTCGACTCCGCTCAACGCGCAACACCCGATTCTTCGAGGGTTGAGCGCAGTCGAAACCCAAACCCAACGAGCGGTTTAATTTGGCTCTCCTACTTATCTGACTCCTTTGTTCAAACCCTTTTATTAATCTGCTTCAATTTTTTCTTTTCGCATCCACAGAGTGAATTCTATGGATCGAATCGGAGTATCCTTAGAACAATAATAAGTTTTGTTAACAAATGACTTGGAAGATTTACATTGAGCCAGATTGGTTCAACCTCACCTCACCTTTGTTGAAACGAAAGCGATCGGCGTTTGAAATTGAGGATCTACCAGGGATTTGGCGGATTCACTGGCAACTCGGTGATACAACGCTTTTATCCACGTTTTACACGCGCATTGATCAAGCCTGCCTCGTCTGGGGAATGATTTCGGTTCTCATTTTTTCCATCGCTCAGTTTTGCGCCCTTGATTGGCGACTTCAAGCGATTCTTTGGACAGGACTGACGCTGATGGGCACGATCGTCATGGTTCAACTGTCGCATCATTGGCGATCGATTAAGCCGCTAAGTGATGTGATCGATGCTTGGGTGTTTCTCATGCTGTTCGGAGTTGGACTCACGGATTTGAGCGTCTTTTTCGGTTGGGGATTTCTGCTCGTCAATCTTTGTCCGTTGTGGCTGATTTTGGATGGAATTGGCTATCTGTATACGGGCGCGAAGATGCGATCGCGTGCTTTCGCTTTTATCGGATTGCTCAACCTTGCAGGACTCGTACTTTTACCCTATATCAGCGAGTGGCAGTTCTTGGCGACTGGATTAATCACCGGAATTAGCACACTTTTGATGGCGGAACTGCAATGGGATTCGGGTGATGTCTGTGCTCACCTCGCGAAATTACAGACAGAAGAATCGAATTTCTAAATATTCCTTAAGGGGCATTTTCGATTGTCAAACTGTCGCATAAGATACAAAATATATTCAGGTTCATTCCCTTAACCCGGTTAATCCGAAGGTCTCTTATGCGTCACTCCCGTGTTGTTCAATCCTACAATTATGCGGCTCCTAGCCTAGAAGTCACGGAAGCGGAACTCTTGAACCGTCGTGTTCCGAAAGGTTGGACTTGTCAAACCGTGGCTCAATTGGGCATTCCTCACGCAGATTCACCGAAGACAGTTGAGGAACAAGCGCCCGAAAAACCTAAGCGGAATTGTATTGTTCGACGGTCATCGCACTCGATCGCGGATGCTCATCGTTTGACGATTCATCGAAATGTGACTCGTCGGATGCAGGCAGCAAAGGAACGGGGCGATGAAAAGTTATTACGCGCTTTGGAAGCTGAATTGCGAGAAATGATTTCAGCATAAGCGTACAGATTTGTAGGTGAAGGTTAGCAGGTGGCGTGATTTGAAGTTGCGCCACCTTTTTTTGCTTCTATAGCCGTACCTATTTTAGTTAGGACACGTCTTGAAAGCCCCCCAAACCCCCAATTCTGGGGGAGCCAGAGTCTTAAGCCCCCAGAATTGGGGGTTTGGGGGCAACTCCGAGGATGTCCTACTCTAAACTTCTACTGCTATAGAGTGCAGGCTTCCAAGTGCCATGAAATCCGATCGGGATCACTTCGGGCAATCCTAATCGGCACACAGGCGAATCGTTTAAGCGATCGCTATCAAAAATCCAAACTTCACTAGAGTCGGTGTTGCCATCATATACAACCGTCACGACCCAACCTCGATTGGAATCGATCGCGTCTGGCGCGTAAATTGGCTCCATTGGATACCGATTCTCACCGCAATCCGCTTCGATTAGTTCACCTGTCGATTGATCAAATCGAGCGATCGCACCAAAAATTTCTGTCACTGGATCAGCGTTACGTCGATGTAATGAGACATAGGTATGCTGCCAGGGTTGTCCAACTTGATCCGGTTGAACGATCGGGAATTCACAATGTCGATCGAGTAGTTCTTGCTGTTCCAAAACTTTTCCAGTTAGCGGATCGACTCGAATTTGCCAAAGTGTTGATTTTGCTGATGTCGAAGGTGTTCCAGTTGCGACTTGTCTGAGATATTCGTTCGTGTTGAAATCTGCGTATCGAATCACATCAACGACTGCATTTCCATGCTGATCTACACAAGCGTTTCCAAAGTGCCATTGATACCAAGGATCAGTTTCACCTTGACTGATCAGATTCAGCTTTTGTCGATCGAATACCAGCACTTGAGTGCCTTTCTCTGGCTTCCAGTCGAAGGATTCACTAAAACTTTTGAACTTCGCTAACAATGGCAGAGGATTCAATCGCACAGGCGGAATGAAAAACAAAAGATACTGTCCTGCCATGACAAAATCATGAATCAGCGGAAATCCATCAAGCTTGTGACTGTTCCGCTGTTTGAGTTTGCCAGTCGAATCCACACAGTAGAGATTCAGGACTGTATCTTTGCCGAAACTTACTCCGAAATTGTAGAGATCTCCGGTGATTGGATCGTGCTTTGGATGTGCCGAGAATGGGAGCGAATCAGGTAAATTTCCCAAATGATCTTGGTGTTGAGTTTCGAGCGTTTCTAGATCGAGCGCATACGGATGTCCACCTTCCCAGAGTGCGAGTAAGCGATCGCTAAACGCCAAAACTGAAGTATTTGCAGCATTCTTTAAGCCTTTCGTGAATCGATCGAGCAATCCTCCAGGCGGTAACATTCCATAGCCGCTGTAGAGCAATTTTCCAGAGTGTTCTTCATTCAAAAATTCGGGTGTTTCAACATAGCGATACACACCTGTTGCACCTGTAGGGTTGAAATGCACTCCTAAGATTGCGCCATCTCCATCAAACCAGTGTCCGACTCGAATTCCGCCTCGCTCTAATCGACCTGGACCATTGCGGTACAAAGAGCCGCGTAGTCCTTCAGGAATTGTGCCAGACAGAATGGGGAGTTGAGTCGGTGCGAATCCTTTTGCTGTATGTAAAACGGATTGATTCCAAGAGTAAGGGCGCGTTGCTGTTAGCATTGTTGTTCTCTGAGCTTCACTGTAGCCGTACTTATTTCAGTTAGGACACTTCGAGGAAGCCCCCCAGCCCCCAAGTTTGGGGGAGCAAGAGTCTTAAGCCCCCAGAATTGGGGGTTTGGGGGCTACTCCAAGGATGTCCTAATCTAAACTTCTACTGCTATATGTCTGATCTTAGTAGCTCGATCGCGCTAACAGCACAATTTTACGCTCAGTCATTTGTCTTACCCCAACTCAGCACAATCAGTGATATCTGCTGAAAATATGACTTTTGTTACTTTTCCTACCTTGTAGTCTTTCCGGGTTCTATTAGATAAAGAGTGTAGGAGGGGTGTGCTCTGTTTGACACGTAAAAGTGCGTGTCCAGGATGATGAACGGCTTGAATTTAACAAAATATTTCCTAACGAACTGTGGAATCGTTTTAGTTGCTTTGGGTTCTCCCGCAGTTGCTCAAATTACACCCGATACAACGCTTCCGAATGGCTCGATCGTTGAAACTCAAAATACTCGATCGCTGATTACTGGGGGAACGAGAGTTCAAGATAATTTATTTCACAGTTTCAGCGAATTTTCAGTACTGACGAATAATGCTGCGATTTTTAACAATGATCTGAGCATTCAGAATATTTTTACCCGTGTTACAGGTGGGAATATTTCTACGATCGATGGTCTGATCCAAACCAATGGTACGGCAAATTTCTTTCTGCTAAATCCGAGTGGAATTCTATTTGGAGCAAATGCCAGATTGAGCATTGGTGGATCGTTTGCAGCGAGTACTGCCGATCGATTCATGTTTGGAAATCAAGGTGAATATCGTGCTACTAATCCGCAAGCGCCGCCATTGTTAACAATCAGTGTTCCGATTGGATTGGGAATTCCACTATCGGGAAGCTCGATCGTCAATCAAGGAGTTCTCACCGTTCCTCAGACTTTCACCTTACAGTCTGATCAGTTGCAGCTAGATGGACAGATCAGTGCAGGACGCGATCTGATTCTACGATCGAACAATCCGATTGTGAGTAATGCTCAGTTCAACACAGGCGGCAACTTTTGGATTGAAGACTTTAACGGCAACTTAGGAACATTGCTGAGTTCTGGAGGTTCCCAAATTCGCTCGATCGGAGATGTTAGTTTCGGGAACTATCAAGGTGCTTCTCTACAGATTTTGGCAGGAGGATCAATCAACATTCCTGGCGAAGTTCAGATTGATCGTACAAGAAGTGCTGGAAATGCCGGAGATACAACAATTTCGGCTCAAGGCAATGTTGATATTTTCTACATTGATACTTCAAGCCGCTTTGGGAATGGTGGAAATATTACGATCGAGGCGGGTGGAACCATCACTCTGGAAGAAGGAGCAATTACCCGTGGGCAGCAAGACAGCGGTAGTGTTCAACTGACTGCAACAGGTGATATTAAACTGAGCAGCATTCAGACGGTGAGCGGATTCGGGAATGCAGGTCGTGTTCGGATTACCAGTCGTGGTGGCTCGATCGATGCAAACAGTAGCAACATTTCAGCATTTGCCGATCTATCCGGTCAAAATGGTAATTCTGTAACGCTGAATGCAGCAGGAGACATCAAGGTTCAGAACATTGGAACTTCTGGAGGATTCGCTGGAAGCAGTAGCGGAGACATTCAACTGACCAGTCAGGCTGGAAGCATTTTTCTGAATGATGGAACATTGTTTAGCTTGAAATTTGGATCAGGAACTTCTGGAGCGATTCGCCTGAGTGCTGGACAGAATGTAGACGTGAATCAAGGCGAAATCGTTTCTAGTAAGATTTTTGGCTCTGAAGGTAGATCTGGAGATATCTCGATCGACGCAGGAAACTCGATTTTTCTGAATCAAACCTCGTTATCGAGTTCAACTGGATTGGACAGTACAGCGATTAGTCGCGGCTATGGGCTAAGACAACTTAGCTTTGGTAGCAGTAACTTTTATCCAGGTTCTGGGGATGCAGGGAACATTCGATTAAACGCAGGGCGAGACATTACAGCAAAAGATAGTGCAGTCTATAGCATCGTTTTAAACAATAGTGCGGGCAATGCAGGACGCTTGGATGTCAAGGCTGGCAATAACATCATTTGGCAAAGAGATCCAGGGCGCTTTAGGAATCCAGGACTGTATGCGGTGAGCCGAGGACAGGGCAATGCGGGCGACATCACGATCGAGGCAAATTCTCTCAGCTTATTTGGTGCGGGGATTGAAACAGGACTATCCTCTCAAGCGATCGGGGAATCGGGCAACATTAACATCAATCTTCGAGACAATCTATTGCTAGACGGTGGAGCCGATTGGACGGCTGCGATTACAACCCAGATCAAGCCGTTTGATGCTTTAGTTGAAGCACTGGGCACGAAGGGCAATATTACGATCGATGCAGGCTCGATCGACATGAGAAATCGAGGTGAAATCTCATCGGGAGTAGGAGATGCGGCTTTTGGACAGCGTTCTCGGAGCCTTTCAGCAAGGGGCAACGGTGGGAATATCGACTTGAATGTTCGAGGCGACATCACGCTGGATACCAGTTCGATTAGTAGTCAAATCTTTGCGAATGGGAGCGGCAATGCAGGGAAGATCGACATTGATGCTCGATCGCTGTTGATGCGACTTTCTACGATCGCGTCAGGCTTGGAAGGTGGACAAGGCACTGCAAATACAATTCGGATCACAGCACAAGATTCGATTCATCTAGAAACCTCAGATATTACTTCCGCACTCCAACCTGGCTCGATCGGGCGTGGACAAGACATTTCCTTGACGGCTCGTTCGATTCGCTTAACAAATGGTGCTCAGATCAATACGCTGACATCAGGGAACGGCGATGCGGGGAATGTCTTCGTCAATGCCGATACTGTTCTGATTGAGGGCGTAAATTTGACCGGATATCCGTTTGCATTGTTCAGGTATTCTCCAGATTTCAGCACCATCCTTTCGACGACTGCTCCTGCTTTTGTAGGCGGAACTCAGAGCGGGATTTTTAGCAGCACGACTCAGAATAGCAGCGGGGGAAACATTACGATCGGTGCGCGATCGCTCACGATTCAGCAAGGAGCAGAGATTGATGCGATCACGGCTGATCCGATTGCAGTTTTGAGTCGTGGTCGGGGCGGTGTGATTCAAATTAATGCCGATCAACTCAGTCTACTAAACGGTGGAAAATTGAGTGTTTTGACTTCATCACAAGGGGCAGCAGGAACAATCCAAGTTACTGCAAATCAGATTCAAATTGCTGGAGATGATCCCTTTTATAGTGCTCGTTTAGAGCGGTTCTTTGAAGGAGAGATTGATTTTTATGGCAAATTCAGACGTGGGAGCCAGTCGGTGAGCGGGATCTTTGCCAGCACTTCACCAGAGTCGAGTGGAATCGGGGGTAATATTGCGATCGACACTCGCGATCTAACAGTCGCTAACAATGGGCGAATCTCGGTTGATAGCCAAGGAACTGGAGATGGCGGACGGATTCGGATTGATGCGGGTAATGTTTTGCTCGATCGAGGAAACATTGTGGCTAAAACACAAAGCGGTGAAGGGGGAAACATTTCGCTGACTTCGCAGAATTTACTAAGACTGCGGAGGAATAGTCAAATTTCTGCAACTGCAATGAGAAGTGGAAACGGTGGAAACATTGATATCACAGCGAATGGATTTATTTTGGCGATTCCGAATGAGAACAGTGATATTACCGCGAATGCAGTTCGAGGGCGCGGTGGAAATATTCAAATTACGACTCGATCGATTCTTGGAATTTCACCTTCTGAGCCAACCGGATTGAGTGATATTACTGCAAGTTCTGAGTTTGGATTAGATGGAACAGTTAGATTGAATACCTTGCAAACTGAACCGGATCAGAAAGCTCAAGAAGTTCCGCAGCTTGTTGATACCTCGAATCAGATTGCTCAGACTTGTTCTCCTCGATCGAGAGCGAATAGTTTTGTTGTGACTGGGAAAGGAGGACTTCCCCCTGATCCGACTGAGGCGTTGAATGCTACATCTGTCTGGAGAAATTCGAGAAGTGAGATTGCTTCTACTCCATCAAAATCGAACAATCTTGTCGAAGCAACTCACTGGATTAAAAATGCGGATGGAACGATTGCGCTCGTTTCGGGAACACCTGTGCAGGCAACGATTCCAACTTGTGCAGGAGAAAAACCATGAAGCGATTTCTTCTGTGTTTTCTGGTGGGATGTTTGATTGTTTTGGGGATTAGTCGATCGATGTCAGCTTCTTTGCCTGAAGCGCAGATTCTTGATAGTCAAGCTCAACAATTCCTCGCACAAGACAATGCAGAAAGCGCCCTTAGATCGTGGGAACAAGCAGAAAAACTGTATCGAAACAGCGATCGACAAATTGAAGCTCTAGGGACTCAACTCAATCAGGCTAAAGCTCTTCAATCTCTAGGTGCATTTCGTCGTGCAAAAGCATTACTGACTGAGCTACAGACTCCACTCTCACAACAATCGAATCTCAGCTTGAAAGCTAATGGATTACTTACATTAGGCAGTGTTTTAAGATTAGTTGGAGAATTCAAGCAATCCCAAGCAGTACTTGAACAAAGTCTCTCAATTAGCACTGATCCGTTTGAAATCCAGGCAGCACAATTTCAGCTAGGGAACACCCTTCTTGCACAGCAACAATTAGAACCTGCTCTTGCTCGATTTCAACAAGCAGCAAAACTTCCCAGTGAGACTCAGTTTCCAGCACAGCTACAACAGTTTAAGTTGTTAATGCGATTAGAACGTCGGTCTGAAGCAGAGAAGCTACTCCCAGAACTACGATCAAATCTCGAAACACTTCCGCTCAACTCTAGAACTATCTATGCTCAAATTGAATTTGCGGATTGTTTGTCAAAGGTTTCTTCTACAAAATCCGCAGCAGAACAATTCGCGATCGCAATTCAACAAGCTCAAACTTTAAAGAATCCAAGAGCAGAATCTTACGCAATCGGACGTTTAGCTTCTTTGTATGAACGCTCACAACAATGGAAAGAAGCTCAACAACTGACAGAAAAAGCAGTGTCGATCGCAGAACAAATCAATGCACCGGACATCCTCTATCGATGGCAATGGCAAACCGGAAGACTGTTCAGAAAGCTAGGAAATCAATCAGAAGCAACGATCGCATATTCCAACGCAGTCAAAACTCTACAAAGCTTGCGAAATGATCTCGTTTCAATTGCTTCTGATGTTCAATTCTCCTTCAAAGAGCAAGTTGAACCTGTGTATCGTGAATTCGTTGATCTCCTAATTCAGCAAGGTTCTGAGCCGAATCTAGTGCAAGCGAGACAAGTAATCGAATCCCTACAACTCGAAGAACTGAACAATTTCTTTCGCGAGGCGTGTTTAACGGCTGTAGCACGTCAGATTGATCAAATCGATCGAACTGCTGCGATCTTCTATCCGATTATTTTAAGCGATCGATTAGAAGTGATTGTTTCCCTACCCAATCAAGCTCTAAAACGGTATTCCACTGTTCTGCCTCGTGCAGACATTGAAGCAGGTATCGATCGGATGATTCAATCAATGCGATCGACTTCTTTTGAATCTGAACGATTACCGATCGCGCAAGAACTCTATCGCTGGTTGATCCAACCCGTAGCAACCGAGCTTGAATCAATTGAAACATTGGTGTTTGTGCTGGATGGTTCGCTGAGAAATATTCCGATCGCTGCATTGCACACCGGACAGCAGTACTTGATCGAGCAATACGCGATCGCAGTCACACCAAGTTTAGAACTATTCAGTCCTCGACCGTTGCCTCGACAGAATTTAACTGCATTAGTCGCAGGACTGAGCGAAGCCAATCAGGGAGCCGTCGCACTACCGGGAGTACAACAGGAGGTGATTCAAATTGTAAAGACTATCAGCGCAACTGTGCTAAAAAACGAGGCTTTTACGAACAAAGCATTGCAGAGACAACTTCAATCAAAACCTTTCTCGATCGTACATCTTGCCACTCATGGACAATTTAGCTCTAGTTCTGACAGCACATTCATCCAAACCTGGGATGGAAAATTGACTGTAGAAAATCTGCGATCGCTACTAACACAGCGAGATGTTTCTGATGCTTTCCCGATCGAACTGTTAGTCTTAAGTGCCTGTCAAACCGCAGAAGGTGACGATCGAGCAGCATTGGGAATTGCTGGAGTTGCGATTCGATCGGGAGCGCGAAGTATCTTAGCTTCGCTTTGGATGGTCAATGATCGATCGACTGCTAGTTTTGTGACTCAGTTTTATCAAGGCTTAATTCACGATCGATTACCCAGAGCAGAAGCAGTTCGCCAAGCTCAACTATCTTTGCTCAAAACCCAAGAGTTTAGTCATCCCTACTATTGGGCAGCGTTTACTTTGATTGGAAATTGGTTATAAAGTTTGGAGACTGAACAATGATGAACTTCTCAAGTACATTCACCACGGCTCTGATTGTTTTTCTCTTGGGTCAAGCCCAAATAACCCTGGCGAGTGCATTCGATCCACCTCCCGGACAAGGACAGCCTGGAAGCACAGCAGGAGGGGCTTCTCGTCCTTCACAGCCGACTTGTGCCGCTTCCAATCGTGACATTCCGATTGTTCTATCCTCCAGAACTTATCTCGGTTTAACCACACAAGCACGTCCGACATTTTGGGTTTATTTACCTTCGACTCGTGCAAAAATACTCGAATTTAGTTTGTTCGATCGACAACGCAAAGGAGTCTATCAAACGCAAATTGCGATCGAGAACAAAAGCGGATTGGTTAAAATTACGCTTCCCGAAACGGCTCCTGCTCTGGACTTCAATCAGGCGTACAATTGGACAGTTGCCCTAGTTTGTAATCCTAAGCGTCGAACCGAAGATTGGGTCGTTGGAGGTTGGATACAGCGGCAAGCTCCGACTGTTCAATTTCAACAGAAACTTAATCTTGCAATCACAGATCTCGATCGCGCAAAGCTCTATGCTCAGTCTCAATTCTGGTACGATGCAATTTCAGTCTTAATCAATTCAAAGCCTGCCAGTTCTGAATCGTTCACTAACTTTTGGTCAGAAACACTCAAAACGGCAGGATTAGAAAAGATGACTGCTCCACACACTCAGACGATTGTGAATCGATGATATTTAAGCGATCGAGGCGAATCCCAAGCTTGCTACAATTCTCCAAACTAGGAGCAATTGCAGTCGGTGTATCGGGTGCAGCGATCGCTTTACAGTGGACAGGAGCTTTCCAATTGCTAGAGTGGGCAATGCTCGATCAATGGTTTCGACTGCGCCCACCTGAAGCGGTTGAACTTCCAATTGTCTTTGTGACTGTTTCTGAGGCGGATTTGTCTGAGCTACAGCGCTTTCCAGTCACAGATCAAACGTTGTCGATCGCGATTGAAACAATCAAACGCCAGCGTCCGACTGTGATTGGCTTAGATCTCTATCGCGATCTTCCGGTAGAACCTGGACATCAGAAGCTATTGCAGACCTACGCTTCGACTCCGAATCTGATTGGAGTGGCAAAAGCGATCGGAGATGCAACTGGAGATTCGGTTGAACCACCGCCGATTTTGCGCGATCGCGATCAGATCGGAAACAGTGATCTAGTGCTGGATGCGGATGGAAAAATTCGTCGAGCATTGATCTCAATTCAACGCAAGGGTAGAACTCGATTAGCTCTCGGAACAAAGTTAGCATTGTTCTACCTCAAAACTAAGGGAATTGAACCCCAGCGATCGACAAATGGAGAGGTCCGACTCGGAAAGGCAACTTATCGATCGATTACACCTCATATTGGTGGCTATGTTCGAGCCGATGTGGGAGGATTTCAAATTCTCTCGAACTATCTGAGAGTTCAAAATAACATTCCGAGAGTTGCGATTCGGGATGTGTTGGCGAATCGAATTCCAGCGAACTTAATGCGCGATCGTATTGTGCTGATTGGCTCTACGGCTGAAAGTGTGAGTGGCGATCGTTTTTATGTGCCGTACTCGATGCAGCCAAAAGAAGCTTGGTTTGGGATGGAAATTCACGCGAATTTGACAGCACAGTTGATCAGTGGAGCGCTTTCTGAACGAACTCCGCTGTCTGGGTTGCCAGAAGCTTTGGAATGGGGTTGGATTCTACTTTGGTGTAGTGTGGGAACTGCGATCGGGTGGCGGCTTCAGTCTCGTCGCATGGTGTTAATGATTCCGATCGCGTTTTTGCTGCTTGGAGTCAGTAGCTATGGATTATTCTTGCTTGGCTGGTGGGCGATTGTTGTTGCACCTTTGGTAGGATTGAGCAGTGCGGCTTCTGTGAGTCGAGCCTACTGGGTGTGGCAACAGTTAAAAGATGCCAATCAAGCGTTAGAACTAAAAGTCTTAGAGCGTACCGCAGAGCTTCAAACACAGAATATTGCACTCGAACAAGCAAAACTTTCTGCTGATGCTGCGAATCAAGCAAAAAGTACGTTTTTAGCCTCAATGAGTCACGAGCTACGAACGCCTTTAACTGCGATTCTGGGATTTAGCGAATTGCTCAAATACTCGCCCCGATTGACTGTTGATGAGCAAACGAACATTGGCATTATCAATCGAAGTGGACAGCATTTATTAGACCTGATCAATGATGTTCTAGAACTGGCGAAAATTGAAGCAGGAGCAACCTCGATCGAGCTTCAACCCACGAATCTAATTGAATTGCTCAGAACTGTTGAAACTGTGATTCGAGGAACTGCGATCGCGAAACGATTATCCTTCATTTCAGACTATGCTCCAGACTTGCCGCATTGCATTAAAACCGACTCCCGCAAGCTGCGCCAAATTCTAATCAATCTACTCAGCAATGCCGTGAAGTTTACGACCCAAGGCACAGTAAAGTTGCAAGTAACAGCAATTCAGAATCAGCTAGTTTTTCGTGTGATAGATACGGGAGTTGGAATCGCCGCAGATGAAGTTAAACAGCTATTTCAGCCGTTCTTTCAAGCTGAAGCAGGACGAGCTTTGCAAAAAGGAACAGGGCTAGGACTATCAATCAGTCAGCGATTTGTACAACTGATGGGCGGCGAAATCTCAGTGCAAAGTACGATCGAGCAAGGAAGTGTTTTTACAGTGACCTTGCCGTTTGAACCTGCGATCGAAGCTTCAACTCCTCGATCGCAAACCTCTTGGAAATTAGCATCGAATCAACCGCCAATTCACGTATTAATTGTTGAAGACAATGTTGAAATTTGTCGATTCTTAAAGCAAATGCTCGATCGGGTTGGCTTTGAAGTAAGAACTACGAATACCGGAACCGATGCGATCGAGCATTGGAAATCATGGCAACCTGATATAATCCTGCTTGACCTACAACTACCAGATATTGATGGATATACGATCGCGCAACAAATTCGCGCAATAAGCCAACAACGAGAGATCGACGATTCAGATCCGAACGATTCGATTCTGATTGCTCTCACAGCAAACGTATTTCAAACTGATCCGACCGTCATTTTCGCGGCTGGATTCGATGATTTAGTGTGGAAGCCATTCCAAGAAGCGACGCTGCTGACGAAAATGGCTGAACACCTAGAGATTTGCTATCAGGATCAAGAGAAGGTTTAAGTATCGCATCTGTTTTAACTTTCTCCAGTAAAATGTGACTCGGTTAGAATTTGTCTCAGTGTCATCCTGTCTTCGATCGCTGTACTTTTATGCTCCCAATCCCAGCCTCACGTCGAGTTCCCTTCCCAGAGCCGCATGTTGAATCTCGCTGTTTGTCGCCTGTGACAGACTACTACATTCGCAAACTGATACAGAAAAATATTTCTCAGCTAGTCTCGACACAAGTAGATCAAGAAGTTTCAGCCGATTTATGTCGAAGTGCGATCGCATTATTCAATCGACTAAAACGAATTCATTCCGAGGTCAGTACGATCGCGCAAACGCTTGATGCGTTAGTGCTACAACATCAAACCCTACGCGCTCAAGGTGGAAAATATCAGCCTAACCTTCGACAAGTTGAAGAACAAATTTTCAAATGCTTCGCACTCAAAAGAACTCAGACAGTTGCTCAAGCTAAAATTCTGATCATTGATGACACCCCTGAAACCCTGCGATTGTTAACTTCGACTTTGACTGAGCAAGGATACGCAGTCGAACAACTCTCGAATGGAGCCGCAGCATTGAACTCGGTGCGCGATCGACAACCCGATCTAATCCT
This sequence comes from Leptolyngbya sp. AN10, assembly GCF_050565645.1. Lineage (NCBI taxonomy): Bacteria > Bacillati > Cyanobacteriota > Cyanophyceae > Leptolyngbyales > Leptolyngbyaceae > Leptolyngbya > Leptolyngbya sp. AN10. The sequence goes on along the minus strand of NZ_JBNXVP010000015.1, from coordinate 83,365 downwards.
GTTAGATGTGATGATGCCAGGAATTGATGGTTACGAGGTGTGTGAACGATTAAAGCTCGATCCGCAAACTTGCCAAATCCCGATTCTATTTCTCAGCGCCGTCAATGATGCGCCGAATAAGGTCAAAGCATTCGATGTCGGTGGCGTAGATTATGTTACTAAGCCCTTTCAGCTTGAGGAAGTTTTAGCACGAATTGAGTATCAACTCAGGTTACATCGTCGCACTCAAGAAACGGAACAATCCGTGGCGATCTTTCAAACTACGCTCAATGGTCGATTCGTACAAGCAAATCAAGCGCTGGCAACCTTACTTGGCTATGATTCACCCCAAGAATTAATCAATTCGATTCAAGACATTGCTCGACAACTCTATACCATTCCACAACGTCGATCGCAGTTTGTGCTGTACCTCGAACAATACGGCGAAACTGAAGAATTTGAAGCGGAAGTGTTTCGGAAAAATGGCGATCGGATTTGGGTTCGAGAGAAAGCACGAGCAGTTCGAGATGCGGAAGGAAATCTGCAATTCTATGAAGGAACTGTGCAAGATATTACCGCTCAAAAGCAGCTAGAAGACGCACGAGATCAACTAGCTTAGATACGCTGTGAAATACTGTTGATAAAGCGGACAGCGAACCATCAACTGATTTCCCTGACGCTTGATGAGTCCTAAGCTCTCCAGCTTGTAAACAGTAATCGCTCCAAACGGAACAGAATAATCATTGGCAAGAATTGATCGAAACGCATCCAGAAGATTTGGGTGCTGTTGAATGCGATTCCACAAGCGCTCTAAGTCAGCGTGATAGATACCAACCGTGGTGTGAGCTTCTTCGAGCAATTGTTCGATCGGTAAATCCTGCTGAAGCCAATAAAAAGCAACCTGGAGTAAATAAGGATGCCCTCCTACTAAGCGTTGAAGCTGATTTAACTCATCGCAGCGAAGGTCTAACTCATATTGTTGAGCCAGCATCCGAACTTGATCAAAATTCAGTTCAGCAAGCTCGATCGGTAAACCAACATTAAATGGCGATTGATTTAACTTTAATGGCACATAAAGCTCAGTGTTATGCACCACAATCAATCTCAGCTTTTGCCAAATTTTATTCTGTGCAGCGGACTCGTGCCAAATGCGGAACAACGGTAAAACATCTTGCGCTAGTTCAGGATACTCAAACAATGCTGTGACTTCATCGAAAATCAGGACAACTCCAGCCTCAATCTTGTCTAACAAATACATCTGAAAATAAGCATTACAACTGAGCTTACTTCCACTCTCTTCATCCCAATACGCATCTAATTGGGGTTCTAAACTTAATTGCCGACTAATCAAAACACACAACCAGCGCAGAAAATCATTCAGATTGCTAAACAATCGTCGATCGGCACTCTGTAAATTAAGCACGACTGGAACTAATCCATTCGACTCAGCATGAGCGATTAATCTCAGGACTAGAGAGGTTTTTCCACTCTGCTGCGGAGCTTTAATTCGCACCAGTCCACCTGGTTTTAGAATTTCACGATAGGCTAACGATTCAATCGCCGATCGCTCAACATAGAACTTTGAATCAACGGGCAATGGACCACGAGGAAACTCTAAAGCTGACGATCGGACAATCAAAGGAAAGTTCGACAACGAATTTGCAGGCGAATCTAACCCAGCGAGAATCAATCGAACATTCTTCTTTGTCACCTTCCGTCCCAGTGCATGAGAAAGATTTTGCCAAAGCTGAAATCCTACCTCCTTTACATAGTCATAGTCGTATCCGGATTCGACCGCAATCTCGCGGTATCGCTTCCCATCTAGCGATCGCAGAAATACAATCTCCTGAATGTAGGTCAGAGGATTGGGCGCTAAAAGTTCATTGACGATCGCGAGAGCCGATTGAGGCATGAGTCCAGGTAGTTGCTTAAACAAAACGCTTTCATAGGATAGATTGTCGATCACACACTTTAGGTTGTCTAGTATTTCTAGTAAGATCCCTGCTTTTCCTCTCAACTGTGTAATCTAGGGCGCGAACCTCCTACTTTTTACCCCACAAATCCCGCCTCCCATTTCGCTGAACACTCGGCATAATACGCAGTGTGACTTCATCCGAATTAGACTTCTCTCGCGAGACTAATTGGAAAAGGGTTGCACTCGTTCATTTTCAGGCAGTTGATAGATCTGCTTTCCCCCGGAAGCAGATTTTTTTGATGAAGTGTGCGATTTTGCGGATCTGTCGCATTGTTCTCAGATTGATATGATGTCGAAGTAAATTTCCCATGCTGTAGAATTTCAGGCAATGCGAGTCCTTTGATCAGATGAACTGCAATGAGTGAGTATGAGTATCAAGTAGGAGGAAGCTTACGGCAAGATGCGCCGAGCTATATTGCACGTAAAGCAGATTTTGAGCTTTACTCGGCACTCAAGACAGGTGAGCTTTGCTATGTGTTCAATGCTCGACAGATGGGTAAATCTAGCTTGAGAGTCCAAGTCGGACAACAGCTTGAACAATCAAATTTTCGCTGTGCTTACTTGGATATGACTTGTCTTGGCAATGAGCAAGTCACTCCAATGCAATGGTATCGAGGAATTGCAGTTGAACTATTACGATCGCTGAATCTCTGGCATACGATCGACTTCAAATCTTGGTGGCGCAACCATGAAGACATTGCGATCGCTCAACGGCTTTGTCTCTTTCTCGAAGAGGTGCTGCTTGCTCAATTTCCGGATCAACAGGTGTTAATCTTTGTTGATGAGATTGATAGTACCTTGAGCTTACCGTTTCCAGTGCATGACTTTTTTGCATTGATTCGCTACTGTTACGATCGGCGCTCCACAAATTCTAATTTTCGCCGTTTGAATTGGGCGCTATTTGGAGTGACGACTCCTTCTGAACTGATTCGCGATCGCACTCGCACCCCGTTTAACATTGGTCGAGCGATCGAGCTTGAAGGCTTCCAATTTCACGAAGCATTAACGCTCACTCAAGGCTTAGTCGGAAAAGTTAGCCAACCTGCCGCGATTCTGAGAGCAATTCTGGAATGGACTGGAGGGCAGCCGTTTCTCACCCAAAAGCTCTGTCAAAAAGTGGTGCAACTCAGTTGGGAAACACCAAAAGGCAAGATTATTCTACCTCCAGGAACCGAGTCGTTTTGGGTCGCTCAATTGATTCGGCAACACATGATTGAGAATTGGGAAGCACAGGACAATCCAGAACATTTAAGAACGATTCGCGATCGAATTGTGCATCATTCTCAAGCACATCAATTACTGTTTCTGTACCGATCGATTCTGAATCAAGAAAATGTCGCTTGCACAAATTCAACGAATGCAACTGCGCTAATTTTATCGGGTTTGGTTGCAACTTTAGATGGAAAACTTCAAGTTAAGAATTCAATTTATCGAGAAGTTTTCAATCAAACTTGGTTAACTCAACAATTAGATTCACTTCAGTCAGTTTGCTCACTCACGATCGCTTTGCCCGCAGAAATTGAGGCACTGATTGATTCAGGCTGTGATCGGTCAGAATGGTTGAAGCAAGCTATTTTCGAGAAGCTGCGACGAGAAGGAAAACGACCAAAAAACGATCCCAGTAGAATGCAGAAACGAATGAGTTTCTAACTCAAGAAGTGGGTTTTTCTACGGCAATCAAATCTAAAAGTGGGAAAAGAAGGCTGTTTGGAGAAAGCACTCGACATCACAAGCTGAATTCCGTCACAATGCTTCTCAGTAGTTATCAATCAGAGAATAAATTACTCATTTGTTTGAATTGGTATTGTTTAGAAGTGCAGTAACTTGTGATGAAGATTCAATCTGCTCAACGTCAAACTTTCTCCGATCGCTCTCTCACCGAAGTCAATCTTTCCTTACCTCGCAGCGTTTCAACTTCTCCGAATCGCCTTTTATCTCGCTTCAAAACATTCAGCTTCAGAAATCAAGTTGCAACGATCGCACTTTTACTCGGAGTCATTCCAACGTTAACAGTCGGAGCAGTCAGCTATAAACTCAACGATCGCTCAGTCACTCAAGCAGTTGAAACTCAGCAAACTGTTGCAAAGTTAGCAAGTGATTCGATTCAGAGCTACATGAAACAGCGACAATCAGAGATTAGCGCGATCGCAGCATTGCCAGTTTTAAATGATGCTCGAATCTGGAATACCTTATCTCAAGAGGACAAACTCGCAGCACTCGATCGAGTAACACAATCCTACACCGCTTTTAGCAATATTGTTGTTTTCGATCCCAATGGAAATTCTCTACTGCAAACGAAGCCGCAATCTATTCCCAATCAATCAAAACAGTCTTATTTCCAATCTGCGCTGAAAGCCGATCGGATGACTCTCAGCGACGTAATCGAGACTGATGATCAGTCTGTGCTATATTTCACTGCTCCAATTAGAGAGATTGCGACCGGAAGAACGATCGCGATTCTTCGAGCAACATTACCAACTCGCAGCCTGACAAACTTACTCCCTAGTGTTCAGAATAGCTATAGCATTCTCGATAGTGCGAATCGTCTTGTAGTCGCATCAGAGCAAAATCGGACTGCACTCACCGCTTTTGCTGATGCAACGCTACCCGATAGTAAGTTCTGGACAAATACACAGACTCAGCAGCGCTTATTTCTGACTCAAACCCCGATCGCAAGAATTGATCAATTACCGGATCTAAACTGGCGAATTCTGCTGAGTACTCCGGCTGAACGCATCTCAGAACCCTCGCGGCTTTGGATTCTACTGTTCGGCTCTGGGACTGCGATCGCATCTGGACTGTTAGCAATCTTGCTGGCTCATGTGTTAACTCGCAGATTTACGATGATGACCGAGCGCGTTAAGAAGCTTTCAGACGGCGATCTCACCACTCGGCTAAATATTACTGGCAATGACGAAGTAGCAGCATTCAGCAAAGTAATTGATCAAATGGCAGATACGATCAATCGATCCATGCAGGACCAAGCAAAATCAGTTCAACAGCTACAAAAACTAAATCAAGCTGCCTATAGTATTCGTCGATCAATTAACTTCGATGAGATTATTCAAACCGGGGTTCGAGAAGTTCGGCATCTGCTAAATGTCGATCGAGCAATTGTGTATCTCTTTGATGAGAACTGGCAAGGCACGATCGTGGCAGAATCCGTCGCGATCGGATTTCCCGCTGCGCTCGGTGCGAGAATTGCTGATCCTTGTTTTGCGGAGCGGTATATCGAGAAGTATCGGACAGGTCGAACTCACGCGATTTGTAACCTAGAAGATGCCAGAATTGATCCGTGCTACCGCCAGCAACTAGAAGCATTTAACATCAAAGCGAATCTGGTGGCTCCAATGGTTGTGGAGGGACAATTGCTTGGATTGTTAGTGGCTCATCAATGCAGTGCTCCACGTCAATGGGAAGAGTCGGAAACGAGTCTACTGGTGCAAATTGCTTTACATCTAGGTGATGCGATCGCACAAGTCAATCTCACGGGCGAACGTCAAACGGCTGTTGCTCAGGCGACGCTTGCTCAAGAACGCCAACAGCAAAAAGAAGCAATGCGATCGCAGCTTCAAGAACTAATGAAACAAGCTGAAAAAGCCGCCAGTGGGGATTTAACAGTTCGCGCTGTTGTAAGTGGTGAAGAGATTGGAACTGTTGCCGATTTCTTTAATGCGATCGTTGAAAACTTACAGCAAGTTGTTCAGCAAGTGAAACAGAGTGTTTTGGAAGTCAATTCTTCGCTCAATCAGCACGAAACCGCAGTCCGATCGCTCTCGCAAGATGCGCTCAAACAATCTGAGGAAACGCACGTCACACTGAACTGTATTGATCAGATGGTGAAGTCGATTTATACGATCGCATCTCACGCCCAACAAGCTGCAAAAGTCAGTCAAACAGCCGCTTTAACTGCGGAAGCGGGCGAATTTGCCATGAGCGAAACGGCTGAAAGTATCGCAGAACTACGTCAGTCGATCAGCGAAGCTACAAAAAAAGTAAAACGATTAGGCGAATCGGCTCAACAAATCTCGAAAGCAGTGTTACTGATCAATCAGATTGAAATGCAAACCAATGTATTAGCGATCAATGCTGGAATCGAAGCAACTCGAACCGATGGACACCAAGGATTTGCGATGATTGCAGAAGAAGTGAGTGCATTAGCAAGTCGGGCTTCTGCGGCAACTCATGAAATTTCTCAACTTGTAAGCACCATTCAGCAGGAAACGATCGAGGTCGTAGAAGCAATGGAGAAAAGCACAGTTCAAGTCGTGACAGGAACTCAATCCGTAGAATCTGCAAAACAAAGCTTAGAGCAAATTTTGCAGGTGTCGCATCAGATTGATCAAATTGTCCATTCGATCTCTGAAGCAACAGTTTCACAAGTCAGCACCTCAAACACCGTGACTCATTTAATGAATACGATCGCTGAAGTTGCCGAACACACTTCCAGTTCATCGCTTGAAGTCTCTAGCTCCCTCAGAGAAACGGTCACGATCGCAAAAGCTCTGGCAGAATCCGTTGAAACCTTCAAAGTGTCTGCCTAGAAAGCATCAAAGTGTTCTCGCCGCGTTCGATTTCGCCCCGGAATAAATTCGGGGCGGGGCAATCAACGACACGCTTCAAACATCCTCTCATAGCAGTAGAAGTCTAGATTAGGACATCCTCGGAGTCGCCCCCAAACCCCCAATTCTGGGGGCTTAAGACTCTTGCTTCCCCAAACTTGGGGGCTGGGGGGCTTTCTAGAAATGTCCCAACTGAAATAAGTACGGCTATAGAATTCGCCAAACTTTGTCTCGATCGTGTATCCGATCGCTCAATTCTCGCCTATAATCCAGCCAATTCTGTTGCTGCTTATAGTCACCTCACTATGCTGAACTCGCACAAACTCGAATTGACTCTTGCGGTAGCTCCGCTGCACGCAGTGTTCGCGCTCCTCCTTGCCGCTCCTGCCACCGCTGCCCCGCTGGAAAACTGGCGCTTCGATCCCAATACCAATCAGCTCGAAGTCACCGTTCCCGCAGGAGTCAAACCCCGCTATTCGCTTTTGGCGCAACCGACCCGCATCATTCTCGATTTGCCAGAGACGCAAATTGGAGCGGTCGCACCGAGAGGAACGTTTTCAGGCGCAGTGCGAGAAATTCGGGTGTCCCAATTTCAGCCGAATGTTGCCAGAATCGTCCTGGAACTGGCTCCGAATATCGTTCTAGACAATCAGCAAGCGCAACTCCAGCAAGTTCAGGATACCGATCAGACTGTCGGTAGCTCCGCTTCACGAAGTGTGCGTTGGACGCTTCGCCCCGTTCTTGCTGCCAGCGCACCCTCTCCCACGACTCAAGCTGTATTTAATCAGCTTCGTCCAATCCAAACCGCACCTGAAACTTCAACGTCCCAAACTCCAACCGTCGCGCAAACTCCGACTTCTGCAAGTGACTTTGGTTTACCGCCTGCGCCACCTGCGATCGATGGGACTCCCTCGACACCCGTAACCGTTCCTGCACCGACCGAATCCCGTCCTTTGCCAACCGCCCCAGCCGTAATGCCACCCCTCCAAAATGCGCCCTTACCTGCTGCTGGATCAGGCAATTCTCCCGGTAGTAGCTTGTTGTTTCCTGATGCAGTTCGACCTACGAATACATCGAATCCGCTGCAATTGCCTGACGTAAATCCGAGTCTTGCAATTCCGAATTCGTTTCCGCCGATCAATGCGCCAACGGCTCAACCGACCGTGACCGTTCCCCCGCTCGATCGACCTTCCCCAGAACCAAGACCGACTGAACCGCGATCAATTCCTCAAGAACCTCAAAGAACCGCACAGCCGATCGAAGAAACTCCGGTTCCCGCTCGATCGAGAACGATTCAATTTGGTCAACCACTTCCGACCAATTGAATCATTTGAGTCTAAAACGGGACTGATGAGATTTGAACTCATGACCTATCGCTTAGGAGGCGATCGCTCTATCCTGCTGAGCTACAGCCCCAGAATGAAGGAATTATAGCAACCTCATTTGGAATCAGACCGGAATTTTAGCGCGATCGCACTTTAAAGATTTAATCCACATCCAGCCGCCCAGGTTTCGTCCCAGGGACCCCCACCCGTTTCTAAACCGCACAAATTGCTGGTCGCTCGAACGATCAGACGTTCAGCCCGATCCCAGAGTTCCACCGTGACATGACCTTGCATCGTGTCGCGACAGACGAACTGCATTCCGTCGATCGTCGGTGCGCGAAGGGGCGTTCCTGGTAGCTCAGTTGTTCCTGTCACCGTCACGCGATAGTGCTGATTTCGCGCATCCATTCGCCAGTAACCCCAAGGACGAATTACCCAATTCACTTCAGCGTTCCAGGGTACGAATTCGTAAAATTGCCCGCGATAATGAATGCCAATCATCGCGACTGATTCCATCCACCAGAGAACGCCACGTCTCCCTCCCCCTGCGGTCAATGCAAAATCTGGTTCATTCTCAAAAGCATTGCAATTGAGCCAAAACCATTTACTCGGAAATGCTCCACCCCAGTTCTTTTCACCATAAGCGGGAGCATTGGTGAATTTGTATCTCTTCCCGTTCCAGTTGATATAACCTGTGGCATGTCCGTGTGCCATTAGAACCTGCCAACCGGGTTCAAAAATTTGCAGCGACGAAAGTAATCCAGCCGTGGATTGTCGATCGCCCCATCCATACACAGGCTCGATCGAGTATTGCCATTCTGCAAAGTTCCCGTTCGGCTCTTTCAATCGTCCCTGATGCCAGGTATTCGTCGCTTGATAGCCTTCTTTGATCGTTCGATCGAATAATTTTGGATCTAATAATTTCGGGGTTCCCGGTTGTCGCCAATGACCGAGAGCAAGCTGATCCAAATCTGCCCAAAAGCGATCGACCTCTGGAAAGGTTCGACAGAGATATTCATCGTCTGCACCTAAAATTTGAGCTACTCCGCCGCTTGTGGGCTGACCCCCTTGGGGATCTTCAATGGAATACATAAACGCGAACGTTTGCCGCACCTCTGGCAACGTTACACGGTAGTACCACCCCTCAAAAAAGCGTCTAGGAATGCGATTCCAGTGATAGCCACTGTGGGGCGTGGGAAGCGGGCTAGTATTTTGACTCATACGATCGACAAGTTTCACAGGGACCCGAAGGATTGACAGCGCAACGGATGTAGGGCGATCGAGCATTGTAAATACAGGTAAAATCGCCAATCAATGCGCCAATGCCTTCGACGTAATGATAATCCGGAGGAAGGCGGAGCAGATTTTGAAGTTGTCGCCGTTCTGCGGCTGCCATTGCCGCTTGAAGTCGCTCCTGGGCTTGGATTTCCAGACGATGCCGGAGGAGAAATGCCAGGATCGAGGGAAGAAGCGCGATCGCGAGAATCAAAAGGACTGAAAGCATGATTCTATTTTGAGCGATCGTCTAGAAATTTGGTACTGATTTCTTCGATGATTCTACGGGCAGTCAAGACGAGTTTATATTTCCGATCGTAAATTTTTCGGACTGCAAACATTGACGCAACCCGATTTTTCTCAGTATTCTTACAGGAAGAGCTTCTACCGCAAAAAGACGTTGTAAAGATTTCCGAGTTCTTACTGAGACTTAAATTTATGCAATCTTCAAACTTAGAAGCTGAAATCGAGATTGGTGGGCTGTTTGATGGCTTTGTCGATCTGGAAGAAATTGCGCCTGATTTGGACTGGCTGGAAGTGGTGGCAGACAGTTGGGGGATTTTCTACACGGCTATTTCAGTAGTGCCCACAGCTCCGGAGCCGTAAAGTCCGCGATCGTAAGTTTCACTCCCAATTCATACAGTGCTTCTGGTGATTGAGTAGACGTGATCCCGATCGTTGGAATTTTCGCTGCGACTGCCGATCGAACTCCAGTTAGCGAGTCCTCGAATGCGATCGCTTGCTGCGGTTCGATGCCAAATTCTTTAAGCGCGTAAAGATAGGGAGCGGGATCGGGTTTAGCAACGCCTAAATCACCTGCAATGATCACTCGATCAAAGACTCGATCGAGTTTCAGAGCCTTCAACATGAAGTCAACGTTTTCGCGGGGTGCATTCGTGACGACGGCTTGTTTCAGCGAATGTTGTTTGCCCCACTCAATCAAGTCTAGTAAGCCCGCGGTCGGTTGGAGATCTTCAGCCAGTTCGCGAAATCGAGCTTCTTTGCGATCGCTTAAAACCGCTCCTTCTTCTGGAGTCAACTCTGGGAGAAATTCGGCAATAATTGGCGGATTCGTTTTTCCGCTAATTCGCTGTTTGTAAATCGTTTCATCAATCTCGATTCCAAACTCGCGGAAAATCTCATACCAAGTAATGATATGTACCGGATCAGTATCCGCGATCGTTCCGTCTAAGTCGTAAAGAATGGCAGCAAGCACAGGTCAACCTTCACAAAACTTCAACTAAGAGTAACGTAGATTAGCGCTGTGCGATCGTGCTTGTAGAATTTGATGAACCAAAGATCGGAGTTGCATCGAGTCCGGTCACAAGCTGAAATTCAGTCGGATCGAATGACACTGAAATTGCATCGGTTTGCCATTGAGTTAGAAGCGTTTCCACCTGTCGGAAATACTCAACTCCTTTCACCATCGGCACTCGCGCCCAATTTTGCACAATTGTTTCAACTAATGCTAACTCGATCAATCCAGTCGGATACAGTTGCAACATTGCGGTCAAACACGCAGCACAAAGCTCATGATCCTCGCCATCTAATTGATAGCTATCGATAATGTGTCTGATTCGCTGTTGTTGAATCTGTTCCTGGAGAGTCATGAAATTGCGCGATCGATTGCTTTTAAGCGTATCTCAACTTAATCATTTTAAGTGACAACTGATCGAAGTTGTGCGATAACCCATTTCAGTACTGTTTGCCTTTGAAACACTATGGATCTCAGACCCTTTATTCGCGAAATTCCTGATTTTCCCAAACCCGGAATTCAGTTCAAAGACATCACAACGCTGTTACAAAATCCGATTGGATTAAAAGGCATGATCGATCTGCTCGACGAGAAATGTTCAGATCTCAAACCGGATTTTATTGTCGGCATGGAATCACGCGGCTTTATTATTGGTGCGCCTTTAGCTTACCGAATGGGAATTGGATTCATCCCAGTTCGCAAACCTGGGAAATTGCCTGCTGCGGTGCATTCGATCGAATATGAATTAGAGTACGGCACAGACTGTTTAGAAATGCACCAAGATGCCGTTCAGCCTGGAAGCCGAATTTTGATTGTCGATGATTTAATCGCCACTGGGGGAACCGCAGGCGCGACCGCACAACTCGTAGAAAAAATTGGCTGTGAACTCGTCGGATGTGCCTTTGTGATCGAACTGAAAGACCTCAAAGGACGCGATCGACTTCCCCAAGTCCCGATCATCACACTGGCTGAATACTAAACGCTATAATCACTAAACCTCGATCGCGAAACTTCCTATGACCACCTCCACACCAAGATTTAGATTAGGCTGGGATCGATTTGTTGAGATCCTCCTGAGTGATACAACGATCTATGTTGTAAAGCGATTGTTGCAAGCATTATTTACTCTTTTTCTTGCTGCCGCTTTGAGCTTTTTCATCATTCAACTCGCTCCCGGAGACTATCTCGATACCCTGCGCGAAAATCCTCGAATTTCCCCAGAGCGTATCGATCAACTCCGACAGCAGTACGGCTTAGATAAGTCTTGGATTGAGCAATTCTTCTTATGGTTGTGGAACATCGTCACACGCGGCGATTTTGGAACGAGCTTTGTGTATAACCGATCGGTGGTTTCATTGCTTTGGGAGCGTGTCCCTCCGACTTTGCTACTAGCCACGACTTCGCTGATTGTGACTTGGGGTGTAGCCATTCCACTTGGTGTGTTAGCGGCAATTAAACAGCAGAAATGGGTCGATCGAGTGTTGCAAGTTTTGAGCTACACCGGACAAGGTTTTCCGAGCTTTATTACTGCGTTGTTATTGTTAATCTTTGCTCAGAATACTTCGCCCTTGTTTCCGGTGGGAGATTTGACGAGCATTGATTTTGCCGATTTAACGCCGTGGGGGAAAGTTCTTGATGTGGCGTGGCACTTGATTCTACCGACATTGGCATTAGCGATCGCGGGTTTTGCTGGATTACAGCGAATTATGCGCGGACAGTTGTTGGATGTCCTACGCCAAGACTATGTTCAAACGGCTCGTGCGAAAGGACTTCCTGAAAATCGCGTGATTTATGTTCATGCGTTGAGAAATGCTATCAACCCGTTAATTACTTTGTTAGGTTTTGAGTTTGCCAGCTTATTGGGTGGCGCATTCATTACGGAAAATTTCTTTAACTTGCCTGGATTGGGACGATTGATTCTTCAAGCAGTTACAGCACAGGATCTTTACTTGATCATGGCAAGTCTGATGATGGGTGCAGTAATGTTAATCTTAGGAAACCTGCTTGCCGATCTATTATTGAAAGCCGTTGATCCACGGATTAGCCTGGAAGATCTAAATTAATGCGAATTTGATCGAGCATTTTGCTACGTTGCGATCGACTAATGCCCCCTAAATCCCCCAAGTTTGGGGGACTTTGAAAGCAGATAAAGCTTTGGAATTCCAGAAATCTTTCCTGCTCTTAGTCCCCCAGAATGGGGAATTTAGGGGGCGATTCCCAGAAAAGCTGTCATACAAACAATTTATTGAACTTACATTAATTAATGTTTTCCCAATCCTACTATTTGATTCGATCGAGAATCGACGGAAGCTATCTCGCAGCTTATCCGAGACTAGATGACGATCAACCGCGATCGCCCGCAAATGGCTATGTTCTCCTATTTTCAGAGCAATACGATGCGATGGGATATCTGAACAAATTTGCAGGTGAAATGAGCGATCGCTTTACCAGTGAATTGGTGACTGAATCACAAATGAAACCGTTACTCGATCGATGGGGCTACAAAGGATTCGGTGTGGTTAAAGACCCCTTGATTCCTACGATCGACTTCCTCTCCAAAACATGACAAAATCCCAAACTCTTCCTCCCTCCGACAGGGATTGATCAAACCGAAAGTCACCCTGGTTACAGATGTTTGTCGAGGCAGAATTTTGAGTAGATAGGTGCAGATTAAATGCGATCCTGTTGAATTTAATTTCGCAGAATCCTAAGAAAAATTTCTGTACCTTTGGAGGGTATTTGTATGAAATCTCTGTTATCTGGACTGCGCTATGTATTGACTTTCTGCCTCTGTGCAGTGTTATTGTTCTCGACCTTTGTTCCGAGCGCTTCGGCTCAAGCAGTGGTCAAAGATAAACCGATGGCAAACGAACCCAGCGGTTCTACAACCAAAGCTGCTAAACAATGGGAAGGTGCAGCAAGAGAAACGATCGATAAAGGTGGCTTGCAGTCTTTAGAAGAAGTCCGCGATCGTACCAAAGGCGGCGGATTGAATGAAGTGCAAGGAACCGCTGGATTTGATTCGATGAAGCGCCCCTCGAACACTAGCGCAACCTCGATCGAAGAACAAATCGAAAAGGGCTTGAAAAACGCAGATAAAGCTCCTGAAAAACTGAGCAAGGAAGCGAAGAAAGCTCAAAAACAAGCTGAGAAGCAAGCGAAGAAGTTAGCGAAAGAAACAGCGAAACAAGCGAAGAAAGCAACCAGCGCAATGAATGACTAATTGATACTTAACTGTCGATTACAGGAGGGGCGCTTTCGCCCCTTTTTTATTAATCGTTCTTTTGTTCTTGATCGTTCATTAGTTGTTGATAGCGTTCAAATTGCTGTTGCACTTCTTCGACTGACTTCGGCGGATCAAACAAAATCGCTTCAGAATCCGGAGAACGACGACTGACCAGTGCATCAATCGCATCTAAGTCCTCCCGATGTGTCAGTACATAGTCTTTCAGTTCACGAGTTGTCATTACTTCAAAATTAGGCTTCATTAATAAACCCCCAGGTTCCACTTGGATATACAAGGATTTGCATTTCGTCACCCGCTAATATGAAAACATAACCAGACTGCGGGTTAAATCGAAATAGATGGATATCACGGTAACCGTTGGATAACCATTGGCAAACAATCAGACAGGTTATGGCTTGAGCGTTCGTTGGAAAAATGGGTCGTTCCTCAATTCTGGCATAAATATTTTGTAATCATCGCATAAATGTGTAGAAAGATTGCTGAACAGGGTTCGACGTATTGGTATGAGGGAATTTGTCCTCGATCGCAGAAACTTTTAGGCTTACCCCGCACGAAATTTGTTGAAGCGATCGCACAAGATTTAATGCAAGAACTCGCCGCAGATGAGCGGTATTCTCGCGAAGGTAAAATGTACGGTGTTCTACTGGTAGAAACGGCTCAAGGAAATCAACAAATTCTTAAAGCATTTTCGGGATTGTTGAATGGTAAAAGTGTTGTGGAAGGTTGGGTTTCACCGATTCCGGGGCGCGATCGAGTTCAATTAAACGAATCAATTACATTAACACTTCTGGAATCTCTAAAAAATCAAATCATTCAACTCAATAAAATTCCTGAACGGGAACAGTATCAAAAACTATCTGAAGAATACAATGAAAAGCTAAATCAATTATCAGAAATACATAAACAGCGAAAATTGAAGAGGCAAGAACGAAGACAAGATTTTAATCAGTTTGAACTTGATGAACAAAGTAAGCGGGATGGAATTGAAAAACGAAATCTGAAACGCGATCGCAATTATGCTCTCGAACCTCTGAAGCAGATTATTGATCAAGCTGATGAACAAATTCGACAACTGAAGCAACAACGCAAACAACTCTCTCAGCAACTCCAGTCAGAAATGTACGATAGTTATCGCATTACTAACTTTGCAGGAGAAACACGATCGCTCTCCAGTTTATTAACATCAATGCCGACTGGAACTGGAGAATGCTGTGCTCCAAAGCTTCTACATCATGCAGCAACTCATGGATTGAAACCGTTAGCAATGGCGGAATTTTGGTGGGGTGAATCGGTTGGAGATAAGATTCAAGGCGAATTTTATGGAGCTTGTATTGAGCGATGTCAGCCGATTCTCGGATTTTTGCTCTCAGGATTACCGTCGATCGAGATTGTGTACGAAGATGATTCGATCATTGTGGTGAATAAACCTGCTGGATTGCTCTCAACACGAGGGCGATACGGACAAGATTGTATTCTCGATCGCTTCTCTGAGCTATTAATCCCAGTACATCGATTAGATCAAGATACATCTGGATTATTAATTCTTGCTCGTGATACAGAAACTTATAAACAGTTAAGTGAACGGTTTCAACAACGCAAAATATATAAAACTTACGAAGCAGTATTATCCAAAGAAATCACACAAACAGAAGGCACGATCGATCTACCTTTGTGGAGTGATCCAAACGATCGACCGAAACAAAAAGTCGATTACCAACGTGGCAAGGCTTGCATTACAAACTTCCGAGCATTAGAACCAACGCGCATTGAGTTCTATCCAATCACAGGAAGAACCCACCAATTGAGAGTTCATGCTGCCCAGGGACTCGGAGCCGCGATCGTAGGAGACCGACTTTACGGCGACCCAACCTCGACTGAACGCTTACATTTACACGCTCGCGACTTACAATTTATCCATCGCGGCAAGACGATCGCGCTTAAAACCATTACGTCTTTCTGAAAGATGAAACCTTCGACTCAAGCTATTATTCAAGCGATCGAGCTTCATTCCCCGATCGACCCGACCGAATCCGCTCACAAAGCCACAATTCTCGATCATTTCAAACAAAGCGCTGACCCAATGGATTCGTTCTGCTTCGAGCCAGGACACGCGACTGGAAGTGCTTGGGTGATGGCAAAAGACACACAGCAATTTGCTTTGATCTATCACAAAACACTCGATCGCTGGCTACAACCCGGTGGACATGCAGAACCCGAAGAACCTGATCTGCTCACCGTTTCGCTCAGAGAAGCCGAAGAAGAACTGGGAATCAAACTCGATCCCACTCAAGCGACGCTACTTGATTTGGATGTGCATCGCATTCCAGACACGAAGAAATATCCTAGCCATTTGCATTTCGATTTTCGCTATCTGTGCCTGACTGAATTTCAACCCTTATATGCCGCGACCGATGCCGATCGAGCAGAATGGTTCTCACTCGATCAACTTCAAAAGATGCAGCTTGATCCCGGCATTGAGCGGATGATTCAGAAATCGATCGCGCAATTCTAATACATCAAATTCGCTTCAGGAGTCGGAGCAGTTGCAGGCTCGATCGACAAATCAAACCAAAATGTCGTGCCCACATTCGGAGTACTCTGCACCTGAAGCTTTGTCCCCAACAGTTGAAGCAATTGCTGGCTGATTGATAATCCTAACCCTGAACCTTTTCCCGATCGTCGTCCGGACTCCGTTTGCATGAACGCTTTAAACAATGATTCCATCTCATGTTCTGCAATGCCAATTCCAGTATCTTCTACCTGAAATCGCAACGACCTTGCACTTAAAGAAGAGACTCGTAGCGTAATACTCCCGTGATGTGTAAATTTCACCGCATTCGTTAATAGATTCATCAACACTCGTCGAATCTTACGCTCATCGGTTTGAATCCAGTCTGGTAGATCGGGAGCACAGTCTAAATCGAATTGGATACGTTTCTCGATCGCTTGCGGCTCGAACATTTCCAATAGATTGTACAATAGCTGTCTGAGTGACATTGGCTGCGTTTCAGCCGTTTCTGCCTTAGCTTCAAGCTTGGCTAACTCTAAGACTTCATTAATCAGATCGAGCAGATGTTCTACGCTTTGATTAATCACCGATAGACGCTCTTTCTGTTTCGATGAAAGCGTCTTGTCGTAGCTCATCAATTCACTGCTACTGAGAATGATTGAAAGCGGCGTTCTCAACTCATGATTCACATTCGCCAGAAACGTCGTTTTTGCTCGATCGGCGCTTTCTGCTTCTTGCTTTGCTCTATTTAACTCAATGTTCTGCTCTGTTAACGCTTGGGTTCGCTCTTGTACTTTTTGCTCTAGTGTTTTTGCATATTCTTGTAGCGTCTCATGCGATCGTATTAATGATCGCCAGAGCAAATATCCCCGCGTTGTCACTGCGACGAGCATCATTCCAATTAGCGGAGCCACGATCGTAATCCACCAACCGGATAGAAATAGCCCATACGCAATGAAAATTCCTGCGATCGTGACTCCGATCATCCAAGCCAGAGTACGATGCGGTGCACGAAATCGCGTTCCCAACACGATTCCGATCCCCAACCACATCCAGCCCCAAATCGTTTCAATCCATTCTGGAACGCCCCGTAAAATTGGTCTGCCGTTTAAAGCTGCGCTAAGCAACTGACTGGTAAAATCCGCATGTACTTCCACGCCAGCCGAAGTCAACTTTGCCGAATTCGTATACGGCGTGAAAAAGCGATCGTTCAAACTCTCCGCCACCGAACCGATCAAAACAATCCGATCCTGCATCAATTGGGCAGTCACTCGATCGTTCAACACATCGCTAAAACTCACCGATGTAAATTGCTGCTGCAAATTGCGAAAATTCGCCAGCAGTTGAAACCCACCAATGTCCGCACGAACATATCCTCCCGCATTCGGTTGCAAAGGCTCCAATCGTGCTTTGCCAAGCTGAATCACTCCATTCTCAAGAGGATTTGGCTTGATTCCCTGAGCCTTGAGATACTCCAATGCCAAGCGAGTTCCCAAAGTCTCGATCGTGCGACTTTGTTTGCCCCAAATTGGACCGACCCGCAACGATAAAAGATTGCGACGCACTTTCCCATCCGCATCCAGTACCAGATCACTCGCGGCAATCTGACCCTGCTCCCGCAAAATTGGCGGCGGATCAACCGAGGGCATGTTTGCACCGCTCAACGTTTTCTCGACCCCGATGAGATTGGGAGTTTGCTGATAGATAGTCCGAAGCGCATCGTGTCCGGGTTCTACCGGAAGATTGCGATAGATATCCATGCCAATCACACGCGGTTTTTGCTGCCGAATCTTTGACAATAGCGATGCCAATTGAGCATCTGGAATCGGATAGCGTCCAACCTCATTGAAATCAGACTCATCGATCGTCACAATCACAATTCGAGAATCGACGGTTTCCGGTGGACGTGCCCGAAACCATTGGTCGAGTGCCATCAGTTCCAACGGTTGGAATGCACCCGAAACTTGCAATCCGATCACGGCTGTTGCAACGGCGATCGCGCTGATTCCAACCCCTACCCACTGCCGCACTGGTTTCAACTACTCCCTAGCCTGAAAACTGTTGTGATTCCAACCTGTTAAAAACTTTAGGGCAGTGTGATTCTATTGTCTACTGAGGAGATTTGAAATTACGATCGCGATCCGCCACCAACGGTTCCACTCGGAGCACCGGAACTGGGCGGTGGCTCAATTTGGGCATGAACGGGAGAAATCGAAGCGAAATGAATTCCGAAGCACAAACTCAGACCACAGGTAGCGTTAACCAATTGAATCAGGGTCATTTTTTTACAGTATCTAAAGGTTAGGCAGTTGAGAAATTGGGGGCAATCTCTTAAAAATTTGGGCAGCAGTCTTTGATGTCGAGTCGTAGAAGCTCAGCAGAATTCCTCAACATCAATTCAGGGAAAAGAACTGGGAAAAACGAGCGAGTTTCGAGAGAAGAAATAGAGCAATTTGTAGTTCACTGGTGAGCGCGTGCTGCGGTCGAAATCAAAATACAATACTGTACTGTTTCTTATCTCAGTGATCACACTTAGAATTCGGATAAAATGTAACAAGCTTCTTTAAAGTAATGATGCAGTTTGTGTGAAGCATGTTTATAGGAATAAACAGTCGATCTGCAAGGCTTCACTGCATTATTTTTGGCGCGTTTTAGAATTTGGTATAAATCTGCGTGTTTCTTTGTAGGCAGATCTATTGGAGTCGAATGAACAAGATTTATGGTTCAAGTTCCGCTTAAATTTTCTTAAGAATTAAAGCGTTTGAATGATTATATTTAAGCGAGAAAATACAACGTTCACAGATCTATAAAGTATCAATGAATACTATGAAAAATAAAAATTATTAATTGCAATTCAGCACTCAATTATGAATGTTCTTACAGGATGTTTTAAAGGGATTGAGAGACCCATCGCTGCGATTGCATCCGCACGTGATTGCAAATCACGGTCTATCGGGGCGAAACCCGTTCAAACGGGTTGAAAGCCACTCGTCGCGATGCTCTAGTCCGTTGGAAACGGACGGATGGGCAATCAACGATTACCTTTAAAACACCCTCTCAGAATGCCGATCGCGAACTCTGTATTTTCCAAAATAAGTTAAGCTGAATTCCGATTCTTCGTTCAAATGTTCTATGCGTTACTCTGCTTCTGCCTTGTTTGTGAGTTTGCTGCTAATGGTCGGCTGTTCGACTCCTGAAGCGGCAAAAGAGCCGATCGCTGAAAGTCCAAAGTCAGAAGCAGCCCGCAATCTCGTCATTCCTCCGACTCTACCTTCGGCTCCGTTAGCGATCGCGCCCACCACTCCAGATGCGAACACAAGCGCGATCGTTCAACAATATCTTTCAAAAATCGGCTATCCCCAATCCGCACAAGGGATCTGGATTCAGACCAGCGATCAGCTTTTAGCGAATCATCAAGGTACGACTCCTCTTTCTGCGGCATCTCTGACAAAAGTTGCCACCTCACTCGCGGCACTCCAAACTTACGGAGTCGATCATCGATTTCAAACCGTGATTGGAACCGATGGCACGATCGAAAACGGGATCGTAAAAGGTAATCTGATTGTTCAAGGTGGCGACGATCCCTTTTTTGTTTGGGAAGAAGCGATCGCGCTTGGAAATGCACTCTCACAGCAAGGCATCAAACAGGTAACAGGTGATTTAATCGTCACAGGTCGCTTCTTTATGAACTTTGAGACCGATCTCGGCAAGTCTGGCACATTGCTCAAACAAGGCTTGAACGCGAGAACGTGGTCAAGTGAAGCGATCGCACAATATGAGACGCTACCCGCTGGAACTCCGAAGCCGCAGATTGCGATCGCAGGTTCAGTCAAAGTCGCTTCAAATCCGCCCAGCTTTAAGACGATCGCACGACATCAATCGTTACCGCTGCCAGAATTGCTGAAGAAAATGAATCGCTTTAGCAACAATGCCATGTCAGAAATTGTGGCAAGCTCGATCGGAGGTGCGAAAGTGGTTTCCCTTAAAGCTGCACAAGCCGCAGGAGTTCCGCAAAACGAGGTGGTTTTAGTCAATGGATCGGGATTAGCAGTCGAGAATCGAATTTCTCCACGCGCTGTCTGTTCGATGTTTTTAGCACTCAATCAATTGCTTAAACCTTCCAATATGACGATCGGAGATATTTTCGCGATCGTAGGAACGGATGAAGGCATTCTCGAAGGGCGGAGGCTGCCTACTGGACTGGTCACAAAATCTGGCAGCTTGAACGAAGTGAGTGCATTAGCAGGAGCATTACCGACTCGCCAAAAAGGAATTGTTTGGTTTGTGATCATGAACGGAGGCGGCGCGAACCTAGAAGGATTTCGAGCAGGACAGGAGGGATTGGTGACTCAGCTTGCAAATCAGTGGGGTAAAGTTCCAACGGTTCCGGCTGAACTAGCGGCGAATCGCGATCGAGCGAATCCCAAATCGGTGATTGAGAAAGCAAATTAAATGCCGCCATTAATTGAAGCAATTCGTCAAAAGTTTGCTGTTGAGCAATTTGAATTCTCTAAACATGCCACCGATCAATTGATCGTGCGGCGAATTCAAGTGCAAGAAATTAGAGAAGCGATCGTGAATGGACAAATCATCGAAGACTACCCGAACGATAAATACGGTCCAAGCTGTCTTATCAGTGGTCTGACTCAAAACTGCCGCCCGATTCACATTCAGTGTAGCTATCCATCTCGTGCATTGATTAAAATTATCACTGTGTACGAGCCTGATTCCGATCAATGGAATGACGATTTCACCCAGAGGAACTCCCGCGATGATTAATCCGCAAGAAATTCTAGTTGAGAAACAGGTGACTTATACACTTCATGTGAATGGGCAAGTCTTTATGATTCAAAATGTTCCTGCTCGTGTCAATGAAGAGACAGGAGAACAATTCTTTGCGCCTTCAACTGTGGAGCGTTTGCAGCAAATCATCTTAACTGGACAAGAACCTGATTATTTCACTCAAATTCCTGTCTACAACTATGTAGCCTGAAATGTGATTGCAAAAAGTTCTACAGTGAATAGAGAAGATTCAAAACAGTATCATGACTGAGTTTCATACCGTTCGAGTTTATCATCGTCAAAAAGACAAGTTTTATACCTTCCAAGTACCGAGCGATCGCTATATTCTTCAATCTGGCGAAACTCAAGGAGTTGAACTCCCTTTCTCCTGCCGAAATGGGGCTTGTACAACCTGTGCTGTGCGAGTTTTATCAGGACATTTAGAACAACCGGAAGCAGTGGGATTGTCACCAGAATTGAAGCAGCAAGGCTACGCACTTCTATGTGTGAGCTATGCAAAATCAGATATCGAAGTCGAAACGCAGGACGAAGACGAAGTGTACGAACTGCAATTTGGTCGCTTTTTTGGTAAAGGTAAGGTGAAACGTGGGTTGCCTTTAGATGAGGAGTGAGTCATGAGTGTGTCGATCGCGAAATGGACACTGGATGAATATCATCAGATGATCGAGGCGGGGATTTTAGACGATCGCCATGTGGAATTGTTGCGAGGAGAAATTGTCGAAATGCCGCCAGAAGGAGAACCTCATGCGTTTGGCTCCAATGAAGCGTTTAAGTATTTGCTAAAACTCCTAGATGGTTTAGCAGATGTTCGTAGCGCGAAACCAATCACTCTATCAAACCAATCAGAACCGGAACCGGATTTAGCAATTGTTCAAGACCTTGGACGAGAGTATCTCAATCACCATCCGTATCCTGAGAACATTTTTTGGGTGATTGAGTATTCCAATTCCAGCCTCAGTAAAGATCTTGAAATTAAACGCAGAATCTATGCTGAAGCTGGAATTCGCGAATACTGGATCATCAATCTGAAAAAGTTAGAATTAATTGTGTTTCGTGATCCGCAAAATGGCGATTACTATTCAGAAATGGTGCTAACCACGGGAACGATCGCGCCCGTGGCTTTTCCAGAAATTCTGATTTCGGTCGATCGCATTTTGAACGGTTAAGCCGATCTCTGTTGCTGGCGCTCTCGAATTCGATCGAGTGATCCGATCGGAATCGCTGAAATTAGCTGACGAGTGTACAGTGTTTTCGGTTTGCGGTAGATGGTGTCAGACGTGCCAATTTCTTCGATTTTGCCGCGATTCATCACGATAATGCGATCGCTCATGAATTTCACGACGCTCAAATCGTGCGAGATGAAAACGTAAGTTAAGCCAAACTCAGACTGCAATTCCTTCAGTAGATTTAACACCTGAGCTTGAACTGAGACATCGAGTGCAGAAACCGACTCGTCGCAGATAATGAATTTGGGATTGAGGGCAAGCGATCGAGCAATACAAACCCGCTGCCGCTGTCCTCCAGAAAATTCATGCGGATAGCGATTCATCCATTTCGGATCAAGTCCCACCCGCTGCAAGAGATATTCAACTCGTTGCTTGAATTCCTTACGGTTGCCTCGTCCATAAATCAGCAGAGGTTCCATCACCGCATCGCCAATGTTCATTCTCGGATCGAGTGAACTGTAAGGATTCTGGAAAATAATCTGAGCATCCCGCCGTAGTTGTCGAATCCGACCTTTCGAGAGCTTTAGAATGTCCTCGTTTTCAAAGAAGATCTTTCCTTGTTTCGGCTCGATCAATCGAAGTAACGTCCGCGCCAAAGTCGATTTACCACAACCCGATTCGCCCACCAACCCAAGCGTTTCACCCGGATACACATCGAACGAAACATCATTCACCGCCATCGTGTAGCGCTTGGTCTGACCAAACACCCCTCGAATCGGGAATGCGACTTGCAAATTCTGAACCGAAACTAATGGCTCTTTCTGTTGAAGCGTTTTTAAGCGTTGAGCAAATTCTGTTTCGCTGATTTCTTCTGCTTCCGCCAGTGCCGTATCGACATCCCGACGTTTTGCTTGAATTAGTTTCTCTCCAGTCGGCAGCATCGAGACTTCCATGAAATCCGAAACTGTTGGCAAAAATCGTAATCGTCGATCGGGCTGCGGGCGGCAAGTGAGCAACCCTTTCGTATAGGGATGCTTCGGATTTGCAAAAATGTCTAAAACCGAGCCATATTCAACGATCTTGCCTTCATACATCACCGCGACATCATCCGCGATTTCTGCAATCAAACCGAGATCGTGAGTAATGAACATCATCGCCATGCCACGCCGATCGCGCAATTCCCGCAGCAGATCCAAAATCGTCGCTTGTACCGTCACATCCAGCGCGGTAGTCGGTTCGTCTGCAATTAGCAACGTTGGATTACACGCGATCGCCATTGCAATCATGATCCGCTGCAACTGTCCGCCCGATAGCTCGTGAGGATATCGATCGAGCATTGCGGTTTTGCGTCGATTAATTTCTTGATCGAGTTCAGCTTGGCTCGGTTGCTTCTCACGCTCTTCGAGGATAAGCCCTTTCAGTTCTTCATCTGATGGCAATACTCGAACTTCTTGCAGCAACGAAGCCGCCCGACGACGCGCCTCGGATTGTGAAATCTCTTGGTGTTGCCGAATGGCTTCTACTAGCTGAAATCCGCAGGTATACACCGGATTGAGCGAACTCATTGGCTCTTGGAAAATCATCGAAATCTTTTCGCCCCGATATGCCTGCATTTGCTTTTCAGGCAGGGTGAGAAGATCCACAGGCTCTTGATCGTCTTCGGACTGAAACCAAATCTCTCCGCCCGTCACTCGTCCTGGTGGATTTGGAATCAATCGCATGACTGCCAGCGATGTCACCGATTTCCCTGACCCTGATTCGCCCACAATGCCGAGCGTTCGTCCACGTTGCACTTGAAACGAAATACTGTCAACCGCTTTCACCACTCGTTCATCGGTCTTAAATTGAACTTGAAGGTTACGGACGTTCAGGATAGTGTCGCTCATAGGTTCTGGCAAGTCAGGGAGGAGATGATTAATTCTAGCAACGCGATCGCACAATATAAGGTTCCTGACGCACTAAAGCATCGATAAATCCCCTGCGACTTCTAATCGTTTGTAGCGTCCCAAATTAATATAGGTTTCAGAAAGGTTTTCTGCGATCGACGGACTAATCCAACCCATTTGGCGTAGAACGTGAATGGCGATCGCATATTTCGCTCGTTTCGCGCCGTCCATGACTTTGATTGCAAGTCCCATTCCTTCTCCCACGCGCCCAATACATTGAACGCCTTCTGCGCCTGATTTGCTCACGAGTTCACCCTCAGTCAGCCGCATGAGTTCGGTATCAAATTCTCCTTCGCCTGCAACCATTGTGGGGTGATGCGTCATGGCTCTGAGAATCCGTTCCATGTCCAAATTCCCGCCCGATGCGAGTTGGGCATAGAGCCAAGCCAGTTGACGAAGCTGCATAAAATAAGTCGGTGCGCCGCAGTCGTCGCGGGCGGGAATAAACTCTTCAGCCGGATTTTTCAAAAATTCCGCCAGCTTGCTTAGAATCAACTGCTGAACTGGGTGATTGTAGTGCAAATAATTATTCAGCGGATAGCCTAACTGCTGAGACACTGCCAACATTCCCGCGTGTTTTCCAGAGCAGTTATATTGCAGCGGACTTTGTTTGCCCTCTGGAGTTGGGCACTGAAGCGCAGTCGGATCAACATCAGAACGCCAGAGAATATTAAACACTTGGCGAACTTGCTCGATCGTGCCTTGATGCGAACTGCAAATAATTGCTAAATCTCGATCGGTTAAATTAAATCGTTCGAGCGTTCCTGATGCCGTAACCGCGATCGCTTGAAATGGCTTCAAGACTGATCGAGCGAACGTTGCGGTTTCGGGATTGCCTGCACATAAAAGCAAGCGTCCACGATCGTCACAAATGACCGCTTGAGCATGATGAATCGATTCTGTGATCCCTTCGCGCAGTAACCGGACTTCGAGTTCTGCGGTGGCTTGAATTTTTCTTCCCCTAGTCATGCTTAGAAATCTAACACACCCGAATGAAGGCGGCTCACTCGCGTTAAAAATCGAAATAACGAAGAGTGGGGAGTGGGGAAGTGGGGAGTGGGGAAGTGGGGAGTGACTATCGCTTTACTCCTCTACCCCCTACTCCTCTACCCCCTACTCCTCTACCCCCTACTCCTCTACCCCCCACTCCTCTACCCCCTAGTGTCCGTCGCGTTCCGATCGACTCAGTGCGGTTTCTCGATCGACAGATTCCGCTCCATTCCCATCAACCAAGACAGGTCTTGCAGGGCGACGAATTCGATCTTCGAGCGATTTGATTACGATATACAGCACCGGAACGATGAACAAGCTGAGGAAGGTCGCAACCACCATACCACCGACGATCGCAGTTCCCAGGGATTGACGAGCAGCGGCTCCAGGTCCAGTTGCAATCACTAGCGGTAAAGCTCCGATCGCGGTTGAAATTGCCGTCATCAAAATCGGTCTTAACCGTTCTCGACCTGCGGAAACAACCGCGCTGGCGATTCCTTTTCCGCGATCGCGTTCTTCATTCGCAAATTCGACAATCAGAATCGAGTTCTTACTTGCCATCCCAATCAGCATGACGAATCCAATTTGGGTATAAACATCATTCGCGGTTCCTTTAAGCAAGACTGCGAGTAATGCACCCAAAATTGCTAAAGGTACAGTCAGCATGATGATAAACGGATCAATGTAGTTCTCGTACTGTGCGGCTAACGTGAGGAACACAAATACGATCGCTAATCCGAAGATAAAGACTGCGGCTCCACCAGATTCGATCTCTTCAAGCGACAGTCCCGACCATTGGAACCCAAAGCCTCTTGGCAATGTTTCTTGGGCGACAGCTTCCATTGCTTGAATCGCTTGCCCTGAACTGGTTCCGGGTGCAGGTGCGCCATTGATCTCAACTGAGCGGAATAGATTGTAGTGAGTAATGATCGAAGGACCATTCGTTTGACTCACTCGCACTAAGTTACCCAGCGGAATCATGCGGGGAGTTCCACCATTCGTTGGAGTACTGCGAACATACAAGCGTTTGATGTCATCAGGATTCGATCGAAATTGGCTATCTGCTTGAACATAGACGCGATACGCTCGGTTGAACTGGTTGAAATCATTGATATACGCTGAACCGAGGAAGATTTGCAGCGTGTTGAAAATGTCTTGCAGAGAGACTTGAAGTTGATTCGCTCGATCGCGATCGACTTCGATCGAAATCTGCGGCGTGTTTCCATTAAAGTTCGGACGCAATCCGGTTAACTGTGGACTTTGCGCGGAAGGATAAGCCTCAGCCCGATTGAGGAATTTTCCTAGTGTTTCACCGAGCGCGGGAAAGCCAAGTCCTGTTCGGTCTTGCAGGTGGAATTCAAAACCGCCAAAGTTTCCGATTCCTGGAACCGCAGGCAAGTTAAACGGCAATACTACCGCTTCTTGAATGGCTGCCATCTTCGGGAACAATCCCGTCGGTCTAGGGAAAAATCCACCAATGACCGCTTGAAGTGATTGATTCGCTCCAGTTCTTTCTTCCCAAGGCTTCAGAGTTGTGAAGATCAATCCATTGTTCGGAGTCGCTCCACTAAAGCTAAATCCACCAACTGCAAAGATATTTGCAACTTCTGGTTGAGCTTTGAGAATTGCTTCTGCTTTTTCTAAAACTCGCTCCGTATAGTCCAGCGAAACCCCTTCAGGAGCTTGAACAACAGTAATAAATACACCTTGATCTTCATCTGGGATAAAGGCTTGCGGCACAAAGTTATACACAAAATAGGTGAGAACTAACGCGCCTGCAAAAAACGTGAGAATTAAACTCTTACGGCGAACCGCTTTATCGAGGTTTCGAGCATAGCTATCACGAGTTTTATCGATCGCCCAATTCACCCGCCTGAAGAACCAATGATTATTCGTACTCGGTCTGCGTTTAAGCATCAATGCCGATAACATTGGAGTAAAGGTCAGCGCATTGAATGTAGAAACTAGAACCGAGAATGCGATCGTTAATGCGAACTGTCGATATAGCTGTCCGGTTGTTCCTGGGAAAAATGCCACAGGCACAAACACAGTAATGAGTACTAATGAAGTTGCAATCACAACTCCAGAAAGAACATTCATGGACTCGATCGCGGCTTCGAGCGGTCGTTTTCCTTCTTCCTGAATGCGTCGAGTAATGTCTTCGATGATCACGATCGCATCATCCACAACCAGACCTGTTGCAAGTGTTAGTCCGAACAGCGTCAGGGTATTAATCGAAAAGCCGAGTACTTTAACGAAAATGAAGGTTCCGAGAAATGCGATCGGAATGACGATCGAGGTAATAAACGCTGCTCTCCAATCTTGCAAAAAGAGAAACAGAATCAGTACCACTAGAACGACTGCTTGAATGAGCGAAGAAACAACTTCTCTCGCGCCTGCATCAATAAAAGTTGTCGTATCGAATGCAACCTCATATCGCAGTCCTGGAGGGAAACTTGCTGATAGAGTCTGCATCTCGTCTTTGACTGCTTTCGCTACATCGAGTGCATTACTCCCAAATTGTTGGTTCACACCTAATCCAACGCCTCGGTGAGTCACCCGATCTTCAGTCGTAAATCGCAACAATGAACCATAGTTCTCGGCTCCGAGTTCTGCACGTCCGACATCTCTTAATCGAACCAGCGTTCCGCCCGTCGATCGAATCACCAGATTGTTGAATTCCTCAGCATCTTTGAGTCGTCCTTGTGCTGTGACCGAGTATTGATACTGCTGTCCTGGAACTGCGGGAGCTTGTCCAATCTGTCCGGCTCCCACTTGAATGTTTTGCTGCTGAAGAGCAGTGACCACATCTTGAGGAGTCAAAGTCCGACTCGCCAACCGTTCTGGATCAAGCCATAACCGCATTGCATAAGTTCGTTCACCGAAGATCTGAACTTCGCCCACTCCTTTGATTCGACGAATTGCATCTGCTAGATACAGATCGGCATAGTTACTCAGGTACAAATCATCGTAAAGGTCTTGATTCTTCTTCTCATCCCGCTCGGAATAAAGCCCGATCGCAAGCAGAAAGTTATTGTTCGCTTTAGCAACCTGAACTCCGGTTTGGGTCACAGGTCCCGGCAAGCGAGATTGCACACTAGACACTCGGTTCTGAACATCGACGGCTGCTAGATCCTGATTCGTACCGAGATCAAAGGTCAAATTAATCTGACTCACACCATTGTTCGCGCTGGTGGATTTGATGAATTTCACACCATTAATCCCGTTCAGTTGTCGCTCCAGAATGTTCGTCACTGTAGATTCGACCACTTCCGCATTCGCGCCCACATAGTTCGAGGTTACACTCACTTGCGGTGGAGCAATGTCTGGATACTGAGCTACAGGCAAGGTCGGAATACAAGCAATCCCTAACAGCGTGATCATGATCGAACACACCGTAGCAAATACAGGGCGCTTGATGAAAAAAGTTGAAATGGAAAAGATCATAAATCAGCGCCTTGAATTAGGGTGAAGGCTTGATCTGTGCAGCATCCGCGATCGGGGCACAGTTTTGCAGTTGAAGAATGCCAGAAGTCACAATGCGATCGCTCTGTGTGATTCCTTCTAAAATCTCTTGCTCGTTTCCAATAATCTTTCCAAGCTGAACAGGCTTTTGAGCCGCAACCAGTTGATCGGGGCTAATTTCGGCAGGTCTACCCCCTCCCGGAGAAGCCGCAGGTGCTTCGCATCCCGATGCTTGAAATGGAGCCGCCACAAACAGAAAATCTCGTCCGCCTAATCTTGAAATTGCAGTGGTCGGAACTAAGACCCCCGGACGATTTGACCAAACCACTCTTGCCCGAACAAACTGAGAAGTTCTCAGCCCGCCTGCATTCGCAAATCTCGCTTTCACCTGCACCGATTGAGTCGTCGGATCAACATTCGGCGCAATAAACGAAATCTGTCCATTCTGTACAGGCTGATTTTGATCATTCAACAATCTCACAGGTAATCCCGTTCTGAGTGCTGATGCTCGTTCTAATGGAACTTGGATCTGGATCTCTAACTGATCATTCTGAGTCAGCGTTAAGAGATTCGTTGGATTTGCATTGCTAACGGTATCGCCCACTTTGACCGGAATATCGCCAACAATGCCTGAAAATGGAGCCGTGACTGTAAAATCATCTAACTGCGCTGCTCCTTCAGCCGTATTTGCTTGAGCTTGTTCTACTGCCCGTTGATTTCGAGCGACGGTTGTTTCTGCTCGTTGAATCGCCGCCCGTTGAGCCGCCAGATCCGCATTTGCTTCTCTCAGAGCCGCTTGAGCCGTCTGGAGCGCATTCAATCGCTGATCGACAATCTGCTGACTGGTTGCGCCTTCTTTCTGAAGTTTGACAAAGCGATTGTATTCTTGTTGTGCCAATCGGACATTCGATTCTGCGGTTGCCCGTCGAGCATCCAGCGATCGTAAAGTTTCATTCGCACTATCGACATCTGCACGAGCGGTTTCTACTTCCGCTTGAGCCGTTTGAGTCGCGGATTGCCGGCTTGCCACTTGAGCGCGTTGTTGGGCTGAATCGATTTGGATTAACGGCTGACCAGCTTCGACGCGCTGCCCTGGTCGCACGAGGATCGAGGCAATTTGTCCAGAAACCTTCGGCTGCAAGGTGACAGACTGACGAGAATCTAAAGTTGCCGCATAGTCGGAACTATCTTCGATCGTTGCCGCTTTTGGATTGGCAAGCGGAACTGGAGTCGCTTGCGGCTTCATCTGACTCACGATAATCAGAGGCAGAATAATCCGATTGAATAAAATCCAGCCCAAGCCACCTAAAACAGCAAGTCCGACCAAGGCAGGAACGAGGAATCGTTGCCAACGAGGCGGAGGATTTTTTTGACTAGGAGGGGCTTCAATTCCGGTCGGAGTTTGAAGATCAATGTTGCGGTTGGTATCTTCGCCGTTCATTAGGTTAGCCGATAAGGTCTACGATCGAGGCGTTAAAGACAGACGATAAAAAGCAAACAGGTCTCTTATATTACGATGGGTGCGAACTATTCGATCTCTATCTTTTGGCAGGCAAATCTATCTGAGGGTAGTTAGCAAGGGTTTGAGAATCTTTCAAGTGTCAGATGCGTGAATCGGCGACCTCGATCGATACTGCTCAAACAATACAGTTTTACCATTTATGAGTAGCGCGATCGAATTTAATGTTTTTGCTCCCCGAAATCAAGAAATTCATCTCATTGTAGATGGGAAAGAAACACCTATGCAAAAAGGTGAGGATGGGTTCTTTCGGGTACAGGTTGATCTAGAAGATGGACAGTATCAATACAAGCTGCGCGTTAAATCGAACAGTCCAACCTTAAAAGATCAATGGGTAGAGACAAACGATCCGTATATGACTGAGATGGATCGCAAAACAGAAAATGGAATTGCTCGGATTAAAGACGGAAAACGTATTTTAGATACCTATACCTGGCGAAATGACGATCGAGCACTTCCCGAAAATTGCGATCTGATTCTCTATGAAATGCACATCGCAGATTTTTGCGGCAAGGGAACAAATATCTCTGATCCAACCAAGTTTAAGCAAGTTTTAGAGAAGCTGGATTATTTAAACGAACTGGGAATCAATGCGATCGCGCTCATGCCTGTCACTGAGTACGATGGCGATTACCGTTGGGGCTATATGCCGCTGCACTTTTTCGCCTTAGAAAGCAGCTATGGTAAGCCCGAAGATTTCAAACATTTAATCGATGAATGTCACGCCCGTGGAATTCGTGTATTTCTAGATTGTATTTTCAATCACACAAACGAAGAAAGTCCGTTGTTGAAGATCGATCGAGATTATTGGTACTACCACGATCGACACTATCCAGAAGACGATGCCAACTATTGGGGACCAGAACTGAGCTACGAAAATATTGATCGCGATCGCAACATTCGCCCAACCTGGAACTTTGTTCGTGATGTCGTGCAGTTTTGGATTCGCGAGTATCACATTGATGGAATTCGCTATGATGCGGTTCGTCAAATTGCTAACTATGAATTTTTCGGCTGGCTATTCGAGCAAATCGAAGTAACGAACAAACCTTTCTATCAAATTGCTGAACATATTCCTGATAGCAGCGAAGTTTGCAAGCCAAAAGGCGTATTCGATGCTTGCTGGCACGAAAGCTTCCGATACTTTCTCAAAGATGCACTCACAGGCGAATCACTGAACTTAGAGGAACTGAAAAAAGCGATCGATGCTCGACAACAAGGCTATGAAACCGGAACAGCAACGATTAACTATCTAGCAACACACGATCGACAACACATGATCGTTGAACTAGGCGATGTTGGAATCTTCGATCAGCCTGCTTTCGATCGCGTTAAATTCGGTGCAATTCTTCAACTCACGGCTCCCGGTGTTCCAATGCTTTGGATGGGCGATGAATTCGGACAAGCTACCCATAAAACTGAGACGACGACTCAACCGAATCCGCTCGATTGGTCGTTGCTGAATCAGAATCGCGATTTGTTCGAGTTTTATCA
The DNA here is from genome assembly GCF_050565645.1 of Leptolyngbya sp. AN10. Classification (NCBI taxonomy): domain Bacteria; kingdom Bacillati; phylum Cyanobacteriota; class Cyanophyceae; order Leptolyngbyales; family Leptolyngbyaceae; genus Leptolyngbya; species Leptolyngbya sp. AN10. Next base: position 51,855 of record NZ_JBNXVP010000015.1, on the reverse strand, counting down.
AAAAGCGATCGCGCTTCGACACGAAAAATCCTCACTCCGAACAGACAATATCGATTTCTTCTTCGAGAATGCAGACGATAAGATTCTGGCGTATGTGCGCTGGAATGACGCTGGAGAAAGAGTTGTCGTGATCGCGAATTTCTCGGATCAGGATTATCAAGGGTACGCGATCGCGAACTTTCCGACCGAGGGCGATTGGCGAGACTGGGAAACGGGAAATGCGATCGATGTCAAAGAGGGGAATTTATCGATCGATCTTCCAATGTTCAGCGCCAAAGTTCTTCTCAGCGAATAAAGTCCCCTCGCACCCCACTCCCCACTCCCCACCCAAAATTCCCCTCCCCCGCCCCGAATTGCTGTGATAATATTAAAAACTGCCGTATTCATCGCAATTCAGGAAAACTCTCAATGGCACTGGTACAAGAGCGCAAACAGGAAATCATTTCGCAATATCAAGTCCACGAAACCGACACCGGATCAGCCGATGTCCAAGTGGCAATGCTCACCGAGCGCATCAACAAACTCAGCCTCCACCTGAGAAGCAACAAAAAAGACCACGCTTCTCGCACCGGACTGCTCAAGATGATCGGTCAGCGCAAACGTTTACTCGCCTACATCCAAAAAGGCGATGCAGATCGTTACCGCGCCCTGATTACTCGCCTCGGTATCCGGGGTTAAACCAATGCCTGACAACGCCCCTGATCCCAACTCAGAGCGGCTCCCCTTCGAGCCAGGACGCAAAAAAGCGAAATCTCCCGCAAAACCCGCGCCCGAACCCGTCAAAACACCTGCAAAAGAAGCCAAGCCCGCACTCATCGAGAAGCGCCCCAAACAGTCTGCAAAAAAACCGACAGCGCAACCCCCTCGATCGCGTGAATCTCTCGCTGTTCCCGATGTGGTCAGCAAGCGGATGGCGCGACGCATGGCATTCTTTTGTGGGGTTCCAACGACCTTGGGCATCGCTACATTTGTGGTGAGCTATTTCCTCGTCACGAAGGGCATTTACAAGCTGCCGAATGTCGCAGTCGTGCTTGTGAGTATGCTCTTTTTTGGATTAGGGGTTGTTGGCTTATCTTATGGATTGCTCTCAGCCTCGTGGGACGAAGATCGCGTCGGTGGATTAGTCGGAGCCGAAGAATTCTCTACAAATCTGGGACGATTGGTTTCTGCCTGGAAAGAAGCCCGTCAACAGAAACAAACCAAAGGCGAAAATTAAGCTATCGATCGAGTACGGTACGATTAACTCAAAGACAAAACTGATCCGGGCAGCAAAATGCTCGATCGGCAATCCAGATCAACACATTCGCTAGGGATTTTTAACATGATTGTGGTTATGAAAGTCGGCTCCCCGGAAGCCGAGATTGCCCGCCTCACCGAAGAGTTCACAAGTTGGAGTCTCAGCCCTGAGAAAATTGTCGGAAAGCACAAAGTCGTGATCGGTTTAGTGGGTGAAACCGCTGCGATGGACCCGCTGCAAATCCAAGAAACCAGCCCTTGGATCGAGCAAGTTCTGAGAGTTGAGCAACCCTTCAAACGCGCCAGCCGCGAGTATCGTCACGGGGAAGCCAGTGAAGTTGCAATCCCAACTCCGAATGGTGTCGTTTACATCGGAGAACATCACCCGATCGTCACGGTAGCAGGTCCTTGCTCAGTCGAAAACGAGGAAATGATCATCGAAACGGCTCGTCGTGTAAAAGCGGCTGGAGCACAATTTCTCAGAGGTGGCGCATTCAAGCCCCGAACTTCTCCCTACGCATTCCAAGGACACGGAGAAAGCGCCCTCGGATTGTTGGCGGCGGCTCGTGAAGCAACCGGACTGGGGATCATTACCGAATTGATGGATGCCGCAGATTTGGAACCCTTAGCAGAAGTGGCTGACGTGATCCAGATCGGAGCGCGGAACATGCAAAACTTCTCGCTGCTTAAGAAAGTGGGAGCACAAGATAAGCCGATTCTACTCAAACGCGGAATGGCAGCGACGATCGAAGATTGGCTGATGGCAGCAGAGTATATCCTCGCAGCCGGAAACCCGAACGTGATTCTCTGTGAGCGCGGCATTCGGACATTCGATCGACAATATGCCCGTAACACGCTCGACCTCTCAGCGATCCCCGTTCTCAGAACGTTGACTCACTTGCCGATCATGATCGACCCAAGCCACGGAACTGGACGCGCTGAGTACGTTCCTGCGATGGCAATGGCATCGATCGCAGCAGGAACCGATTCGCTGATGATTGAAGTTCACCCGAATCCGAAGAAAGCGCTTTCCGATGGACCGCAATCGCTGACTCCAGATGCGTTTGATGAGTTGATGAAACAATTAGCGATCGTCGGTAATCCGCTCGGTCGTTGGACAGAACAGCGTCAGCCTGTAACAGTTTAGATATCACTTTGAAGAGTTAGAATCCAGGTCATTTTCTAGTCCCAAAAGTTGTGGGTTCTAGATGATGCCTGGATTTTGTGCTTGCAATTGCGACGATTTGAACGACCCCTGCACCAGATTTTGAGATTGACTGAACGAACTGGAATGCTTCGATCGCTGTATTGAGTCGCGCCCCACTGCCTACAGCACTTAAATCACCAATTGTGGCAAGCCTGAAAGAATCTGAGAATTCGCTGTACATAGGCTTCTTCAGTACGGTAAGAATAGCGGGGCACTCGAATCGCATCGCGCCCATTTGCCAGCCTATACCGGAGGCGCTAGATCTGCGGTAAAATAGCCAACTCAGTCGTCAATCATCGTCCGTTTCAATCTCATGAACTTGCCCTGGATTTCTCCTGCCGATCGCTTAACGAAACTGCCTCAGTATGTGTTTGCGCGTCTTGATGAGCTAAAAGCCAACGCCAGAGCGCAAGGCGTAGATTTGATCGATTTAGGTATGGGAAATCCAGACGGGGCGACCCCTGCCCCGATTGTAGAATCAGCGATGTCTGCGATTCAGGACTCTAAGAATCATGGTTATCCGCCGTTTGAAGGCACAGCAAGTTTTCGCAAAGCAATTACCGATTGGTATCGTCGGCGCTACGGAGTTGATTTGAATCCTGACGGAGAAGCATTGCCGCTCTTGGGATCAAAAGAGGGGTTGACTCATTTGGCTTTGGCATATCTCGATCCGGGTGATGTTGTTCTCGTGCCAAGTCCCTCGTATCCGCCACACTTTCGAGGTCCCTTAATTGCGGGTGCGACACTCTATCCGATGCTGTTGAAGGCTGAGCAGGATTGGTTAATTGATTTAGCTGCGATTCCTGATGAAGTGGCGCAGCGGGCAAAAATTCTTTATTTCAACTATCCGAGTAATCCAACGACTGCAACGGCTCCACGCGAATTTTTTGAGGAAATTGTGGCGTTTGCGCGTCGGTATGAGATTTTGCTGGTACACGATCAGGCTTATGCGGAATTGGCGTTTGATGGATATCAGCCTACCAGTTTGTTAGAAATTCCGGGCGCGAAAGAAATTGGTGTCGAGTTTCATACTTTGTCCAAAACCTACAATATGGCGGGCTGGCGAGTTGGATTCGTCGTCGGAAATCAGCACGTCATTCAAGGGTTACGGACGCTGAAAACGAATTTGGACTATGGAATTTTCTCAGCAATTCAAACAGCGGCAGAAACGGCATTAAATTTGCCCGATCGATATTTAGTCGAAGTTCAAGAACGCTACCGAACTCGTCGCGATTTCCTCATTAATGGACTCGCCGCCCTCGGCTGGTCAATTCCCAAACCGAATGCGACGATGTATCTTTGGATTCCTTGCCCGCCTGGGATGGGTTCGACCGATTTCGCGCTGTCGGTCTTGCAGAAAACGGGCGTAGTCGTCACTCCGGGAAATGCGTTTGGGGCAGGTGGCGAAGGATATGTACGAATTAGCTTGATTGCAGACTGCGATCGCTTAGGAGAAGCACTAAATCGACTGAAGCAAGCAGGGATTCGGTACGCTTAAAACAAATCAAAAATCGGACGCAAATGCGCGATCGCGGGATATCATGATTCGGCAAATTGATACCCGTACCGCGAGGATGCCCCCATGAGCCGTCATCTACTTACGATCGAACCATTTGAAATGAATGGATTTCGTTTTCCAGGATATATGGTGAGTAGTACGGCTCCAATTAACGTGGAAGACAAAGAGGAAAATATCGATCGCGATCCGAATGAAGTCATCAAAGAAATCGCGAATTACTTCGTCGAAAATAATAGCGATGCTGAGATTTTAATTGCGATTCACGGTTACAACTCAGATGAATCTGGATCGCGATGGTGGTATGAAGAAACCCGTAGATATATCAATCAAAATTTTGCTGATCAAGTTGCTCCAAAATTTATGGTGATTGGCTATCGATGGCCCTCTGAAAAAGTTTTGCCTGATGAACCTGGTAAGAAGATACAGAACGGTTTGAGGTTTTTTCGGGGCACGATGCGATCATTCAGAGCACTTCCGAAACCGTTAGCGATCGCAGGAATTTTTGGTCTGTCTCTTTGGGTAATCGGCAGCATTTTCAACATGCTAATTGCATTGCTTAAAGTCGTGAGTGATGTTGCGATTCTGGTAGCATCTTCCTTTGTACTCACCATTTCATTATTTGTGCTTGTGATCATTCTGACGGTTTTTATTCTAAGAATCTCTGGATATTTTCGAGATACTTATCGAGCCGCAAATTATGGTGTTGCAGACCTAGTTGAATTCATCCGACAGCTAGATCATCAAATCATTCAACAAACTCCAGAAGGCGGGCAAACCCGAATTCGACTGAATTTCATTGGTCACAGTATGGGCGCGTATGTTGTCACGAATACAGTACGAATTTTGTCTGATGTCTTCGATCGAGACTCGATCGGAAATCTCGAAATCAGCAATCAAAAGAAGTGTCCTTCACCGAATATTGGTAATGTCTTTCGATTGAGCCGATTAGTATTAGTTGCACCAGACATTTCTGCTGAAGCCATTATTTCCGGTCGTGGTAATCCCTTAAGATCTTCACTGCGCCGTTTTGATGAAGCGTATCTATTCAGTAACGAAGGTGACATGGTACTGAAAATTGCTTCAACTGCGGCAAATTATTTCAGTTTTCCTGCCAGCACACGCGACGGAGGTTATCGCTTAGGAAATGTAATTGTAAGAAATCCTGGAAAGTTTGGAATCGAGAAAAATGGCATTGTCAATCTAAATCACGATGGAAAACTGTTGCCATTAAAAGGAACGGATTTTCTCGATTGTCTATTTATTCGAGAAGGAGTTCCACTCTCTAAACGCCAAGAAGAAATTGGACTAGAAGGCGATCGCTTTATTGCCGAGCTATTTACCTATTTCGATTGCACAAACTATAAGGAAAACGGTAAAGGAGTCGTTAGCCAAGCGCTTGGAAAACCCTTCCTCAGCTACAAAGATTATGTTGCTTTAATTCTCTCTGGGGCAGATGGACATGGAGGATTTCTCTATCACAGAGATGCCAATTTTAGTCGTCGCTTAATTTATGGATTGAGTTGTCTTGGATTTGAGAGATTTTTAACAACAATTGACCCAAACCAAGACCAACAAACATTACTTAAGCTGTTTTCTGAACAGTGTGAAGCAAAAGGAATTCAAGTTCTACTGGCGAATGAGCGATACGACTGTAATGTTTTGCATGAATCATGCGATCGACAAGGCTATTAACCTGTTGCGAATTCGCTCAAAATGAGGTATGAGTAGCCCGACTGACTTGGGGGAACACTAAATGTGTTGATTCGGTGAAGCATTGTTGCAAACCACTGACCCCAGGTAACAGTCTATGATTTTTCGATCGAAGCACCGTCGATGGTTCTGCTTTTGTCTCGGCGTTCTCAGTTTGTCTCTATCGATAACGACCGCTACACCTGCAAAAGCCACCTTTCCAGCCGCTCCTGCTCCAATTGTGTCTCAATCGCTGTCTCACCTCGATCAAGGGCGCAAGCTCTTTCAATCCGGGCGATTTGGGGACGCGATCGCAGCTTGGCAAACCGCTGCACAAGACTACCAAATGAAAGGCGATCGCTTAAATGAAGCCCTCAGTTTGAGCTATCTTTCTTTGGCACAACAGGAACTAAGCCAGTGGGATGAAGCGACGAAATCGATCGAACAAAGTATCGCTCTGCTCAAAGCTGCAAAACCAGGAGCCGATGCGGTTCTCTGGGCGCAAGTGTTGAACACTCAAGCAAGTTTGTTGCTGCACACCGGAAAGGCAGAAGCGGCTCTCGAAAGCTGGACGCAGGCGCAAACTTACTATGAAAAAGCAAAGGATACGACTGGAAGCCTGGGGACACAAATCAATCAGGCGCAAGCATTACAGAGTTTGGGATATTATCGTCGTGCTAAACAACAGTTAAACGATATCAATCAACAACTCGCAAAACTCCCCAACTCGGATATCAAAGTCAGCGGACTCAGAACCCTTGGAATCACGCTGCAAATGATTGGCGATTCGACTCAGAGCCGAGAAGTACTAGAACAAAGTTTAGCGATCGCCAAAGATCTCAAGCTAAACTCTGAAGTCAGCGCAATCTTAGCAGGACTTGGAAAAACCGCGATCGACTTAGATGATCCAGAAGCAGCATTGAGCTATTTTGAACAATCGGAACAAGCAGCACTCACCCCGATCGAACAACTACAGGCAAGACTCGATCGATTCAGATTGCTTGTAGACTACGATTTGTTTGATAAAGCCGCTCCAATAGCTCCTCAATTGTTAGCGCAACTCAAGCAACTTCCTCCCAGTCGGACTTCGATGTATGCTGCAATCAACTTTTCTGCATCTTTGAACTCGCTTGAAGATCAAGAGCAAATGGTTCCACTGAGCGAAGTTTCAAAGCTATTAGAAAAGACCGTCCAAGCTGCAAAAGCTGTTCAAGATCCACGTGCAGAAGCTTACGCGCTGAATCAATGGGGCAAGCTTTACGGACGAACTGCACAATGGAAAGAAGCAGAAATTGTCACTAAACAATCACTAGAAATTGCGCGTCAGTATCAAGCCGATGACATCATTGCTCAATCCGCTTGGCAGATGGGACGACTGTACCTCGAACAAGGACAACCCCAAAAAGCGATCGCGCCCTACACCGAAGCAGTGAAGTCGCTCAAAGCAATCCGAGGCGATTTAGCTGCGATCAATCCCGATGTGCAATTCTCGTTCCGTGAAAGTGTGGAACCTGTGTATCGCGAACTTGTAGCACTGTTGCTAGAAGGTCAACCCGGACAAGCAGAACTGCTTCAAGCCCGCGAATTGATTGAATCGCTGCAAGTTGCAGAACTCGATAACTTCTTCCGTGAAGCTTGCTTGGATAAGACACAGCAAATCGACCAGGTTGATCCAACTGCAACTGTTGTTTATCCCATCATTTTGCCCGATCGATTAGCAGTGATTCTGTCTACGGCTGGTCAACCTTTGCAATACCACGTCACGAAAAAATCTCAAGCTGAGGTGGAAGAAACGCTTAACGAATTGCTGAGTTCGTTGAATCCTGTCTCAGATTTTCGCGATCGCGATCGTGCATCTCAGCAAGTTTATGACTGGTTGATTCGTCCCGCAGAATCGTCGCTCAAAAACACCAAAACCTTAGTGTTTGTCCTAGATGGAAAGCTTCGGAATATTCCGATGTCTGCGCTCTACGATGGCAAGCAATATCTGATCGAGAAGTATGCGGTGACGCTCTCTCCTGGACTTCAGTTGATGACAGCACGATCGCTACAGCAAACCCAAGTCGGGGCGCTAGTGGGTGGAATTAGTGAATCTCGATCGGGCTTTGCTGCTTTGCCTGCGGTGGAATCGGAAGTCAAGCAAATCATCAGAACGGTTCCAGGCTCGAAACTATTAAATGCTGAATTTACTGGCGATGCGTTATCCGATCGCTTAAAAAACAGTCAGGCAAATGTCGTTCACCTTGCAACTCATGGACAATTTAGTTCTCGCTTAGAAGACACGTTCTTGCTCACTTGGGATGGCAAAGTCAACATCAAAGAACTATCTGAACTGCTGCAAAGTCGAGATTCTTCTAAAGCGATCGACCTTTTAGTTCTCAGTGCTTGTGATACTGCAAGTGGCGACGATCGAGCCGTTCTGGGACTGGCAGGGTTAGCCGTGAAATCAGGAGCACGATCGACGCTTGCAACCTTGTGGCCCGTAAAAGATAAAGCCGCTGCCTTGATCATGACTCAGTTCTATAAGGAACTGCGAAAACCAGGACAGAACAAAGCCGAAGCCCTTCGCCAAGCTCAACTCAAACTAATCCGTGAAACCGACTTCCGTGACCCATTCTTCTGGTCTGGATTCGTCATGGTCGGAAACTGGCAATAAAAATCTAGTGATTTCACGGGTTTGGCTTTTTGAAAGTTACGCAAAGTTCCCACTGGCTACGGCTTGATTTCTTCTTACGATCGCAGAACAGTGTTCTCTTTGATTCGTGTCCCATAATACTCAGATTTTGCAGTATGAACTATCGATTAATCTCTAGTACGTTGGGTGTCGTTGCCCTCGTCGCGAGTAGTGCGTGGACTCCCGTTCAGGCAGTTCCCTTTACTCCACCTCCGGGTAATGGTGCTCCAAGCCAAGCGACAGGTGGCGCTTCTCGCGGTAGTCTGTTCGTGAACACTCGAAACCGCACTGTTCGACGAGCCACAGGGGGTGCTTCTCGTGGCAGCATTTTCCAACCTCGTGCCAATCGTCGTGCTCCTCAGCGGGCAGTGGGTGGCGCTTCTCGTGGCGGATTCTTCCAACCTTCTCGTGCCAATCGTGCTCCTCGATTTACCGCAGGTGGAGCCTCTAGAACCGGGAGACAGGAGTTAGATCCCTCGATCGTAGCTTCGACAGGTCCGGCTGCAATGTTGGCACTGTTGCCGCAAACTTACCACGGAACCACGGTTTCGGAGCGTCCAACGATTTTGGTGTATCTGCCTGCAACTGGAGCTGATCGTGCGGTGTTCAGTCTCAAAGACGAAGCAGGAAACACGGTCTATGAAACTGAAATTGCAGTGAGCAAAGAAGCAGGCGTGAGAACGATCGCGCTTTCCAAAGACGCTCCTGCTTTGAAAGTGGATAAAAACTATCAGTGGTTTTTAGCGCTGAAAGTGGATGGACGGTTGAATCCGAGTACGCCTTATGTCGATGGTTGGATTCAGCGGATTCGACCGAGTGCAGAACTGGCAACGGCTCTGAAACAAACTGATCCGCTGGAACGGGCGAAAGCGTTGGGTGCAAATGGAGTTTGGTATGACTGTGTAGCGACTCTAGCTTCGCTACGTGCAGGACAACCGAAAAGTGAAAGCTTGGCGCAAGAGTGGAGCGATTTGCTCTCAGCCGTTGAGTTAAGCGCGATCGATCAAGCTCCGATGGTCAACTAACCTTTTATGGGCACTGATCTACCCAAAGTGGTCAGTGCCTTCCTGAAGCAAGCATTATGTGGCAAAAAATTCAAACGTTCTTTCAACGGACTCGTAGTGTTTTAATCATTGTTCCTAGTGTTGCTGCAACCGTTACCGCAGGTCAACTCTTAGGCGTGTTCAATCTATTGGAGTGGCAGACGAGAGATCAGTTCGTTCGACAGCGATCGCACTATGATTTGTCAGAGTCGATCGTGATTGTGACGATCAATGAAGACGATATTCGCAGTGTGAAAAGTTGGCCCATTCCTGACTGGTCGCTGGCGCAACTGCTTGAGAAAATTCGAGCACAGAAGCCAAGAGCGATCGGGCTTGATCTGTATCGCGATTTGCCAGAAGGTGAGGGACATGAACAGCTTGTTAAAGTCTTTGAAAGTACACCGAATTTGATTGGTGTTGAAAAGATTACAGGCGATCGAGTTGCACCACCCCCTGTGTTAAAGAAACGCGATCAGGTTGGAATTGCAGATTTGGTACTGGATGGCGATCGACAAATTCGCCGCGCATTGTTGACTTCTGAAGATACCAAAGAGCAAACCGTTAAAGCAGGACTAGCTACACGAGTCGCATTAAAGTATCTAGGAGCAAAAGGCATTACCTTAGAAAGCATCAACCCAGATCAACAGAAATTTAAGCTTGGTCAATCGATTTATCTGCCATTGGATGACCATCGAGCAGGCTACACCGCGAATGATGTGGGTGGATATCAGATTTTGCTGAACTGGTATGGAGCAAAGCGAAATTTTCGTACTGTAGCGATGCGGGATGTGTTAGCAGGTCGAGTGCCTGAGAATTTAATGCGCGATCGCATGGTGTTCATCGGCTCGATCGCGACCAGTACGAATGACTTTTTTGGCACACCGTTTAGTTCATCCTGGTTTTCAGCCGAAGATCCGACTCCTGGAGTGGTGATTCACGCCAACATTGCTCAACAGCTTGTCAGTAGTGCAACAGCGAATAATCTTCTGCAAGGATTCTCGCTGAAGCAATTTATTGCCTGGATTTTTGCTTGTTCTAGCTTTGGTGCGATCGGAAGTTGGAAATTAGCTGGAATGCCCACTCGTAGACGGCTTCCGGGTGGAAAGATTCTTTGGGCAACAGTCGGGAGCAGTGGCTCGATCGTAGTAGGAGCATATCTCAGCTTTTTGGGAGGTTGGATTGTTCCAGTTACGCCTGCATTAACCGCGTTGATTGCGAGTGTGATTGCAACCGTAAGTTCTCATCGCTATGAAAAGTTGGAAGAAACGAATCGCAAATTGGAATCCGCGAACAATCAGTTATTGGATTACTCGAAAACGCTAGAAGCAAAAGTCGAGGAACGCACTCATGAATTGGTGGAAGCGAAACAGGCAGCGGACGCAGCAAACCACGCAAAGAGCGAATTTCTTGCCAATATGAGCCACGAATTACGCACACCGCTGAACGGAATTTTGGGGTATGCACAGATTTTAGAGCGATCGGTTTCCCAAAAAGAACAAGAAGGTATCCGAATCATTCATCAATGCGGTTCTCACTTGCTAACTTTGATCAATGACATTTTGGATTTGTCAAAGATCGAAGCTCGAAAGCTAGAACTTGATTTTGGTAATGTGCATCTGGAAAGCTTTCTTAATGGTGTTGCAGAGATTTGTCGGATTCGAGCAGAGCAGAAGGGGATTGGATTTCAGGTGGACATCGACGATCGATTGCCTGCTGCGATCGTGACCGACGAAAAACGATTACGCCAAGTTTTGATCAATCTTCTAGGTAACGCAATTAAATTTACAGATCAAGGACAAGTCGCATTCCGAGCTAAGTTGATCGATGATTCTACACTTCGATTTGAAGTTGAAGATACGGGTGTCGGAATGTCGATCGAGCAAGTTGAAAAGATTTTCCTACCATTTGAGCAAGTCGGTGAAAACGGTAGAAAATCGGAAGGAACAGGCTTAGGGCTGGCGATCAGTCAGCGAATTGCGAATTTGATGGGCAGTGGAATCAAAGTCCAAAGTCACCTTGGTGAAGGTAGTTGTTTCTCATTAGAGTTGAAATTTGAAGCAGCTTCTGAATGGCGATCGACGATTGCAACTGAGAATCAAACCGTGATCGGAATTGTCGATCGAGCGCCTTCAATTCTGATTGTGGATGACGATCGAACTCAATGTGGTTTGATCGCAGCACTGCTACAAGAAATTGGATTCGATGTCACGGTTGCTTATAGCGGAAGTGATGGCTGGTTAGCTGTGAAAGATCGCTTTCCTGAGTTGATCATTACTGATTTAGCAATGCCCTTATTAGATGGAATGGGATTGATTGAACAACTACGATCGAATTCTACAACTTCCAACATTCCGATTATTGTTTCGAGTGCGAATGTGTTTGGTTCCAACCGTCAGCGGAGTCTACAAGCAGGCGCGAATGCGTTCTTACCGAAGCCAATTCAAGTTCAAGAACTATTAAACACGCTGAAAGAACTGCTCAACTTAACGTGGATTTATCAAACGCAATCAGCAGTCAAACCAGCGATCGAGCACACAGAAATAATTGTGCCTGAGCAGCGAATTTTGGATGATCTGTATCACCTTGCCATGATGGGCGATATCGCAGCGATCGAGGGAATTCTAGAATCACTGGCTAATGAAAATCCCCAATACACGCCGTTTGCTGCGGCTTTGAACAAGCTTACTGCAACGTTCCAAACTGCAAAAATCCGTCAGTTCCTTAAGTCTTACGCTAAGGCAGAGTCACACTAAAATGAACTCCATTCCATTCGATTCAGTTCGCATCTTACTGGTTGATGATACGCCAACTAACCTTAAGGTACTGTCAGAAGCACTTCAGGGACAGGGCTGGAAGACTTTAGTGGCGGTCGATGGTGAATCAGCGATCGAGCAAGCAGAATACGCAAAACCAGATTTGATCTTGCTTGATGTGATGATGCCTGGAATTGACGGATTTGAAACCTGTGAACGATTTAAGTCAAATCCGCAGCTTCATTCGATTCCAATTATCTTTATGACGGCGCTTTCTGATGCGGTGAACAAAGTTAGAGGCTTAGACCTTGGAGCAGTTGATTACATTACCAAACCCTTTCAGCAAGAGGAAGTCATTGCTAGAGTTAAATTACATTTGAGCTTGTCGCAGCTAAATCGATCGCTTAAAGAAAAGGTTGAAGAACAATCGAGAACACAGGCAGAACTCGAAGAATTAACACAGCAATTAGAGCAACGAGTTCACGATCGAACAATCGAGCTAGAACACTCTATCCAGCAACTTAAGACAACCCAACTCCAACTAATTCAAAGCGAGAAAATGTCTACGCTCGGTCAGTTAGTTGCGGGAATCGGGCATGAGATTAACAATCCAATTAACTTTGTCGGCGGCAATCTCAAGCATATTGAGAACTATACACAAGATCTTTTCCGATTGATTGAACTCTATCAAACCAAGCAGCCAGATAATGAGATCGAGGAGTTCATTGAGGAAGTTGATTTAGAGTATCTCACTCAAGATATGCCGAAATTAATTCGATCGATTGATGAAGGAGTCGATCGCTTAAGAGACATTAGTTTTTCGCTTCGGTCATTTGCTCGATCGGACATTTCCTCGAAAGTTGAGTGTCAGATTCACGAAGGGATTGAGAGCACCATTATGTTGTTGAAGCATCGGATTAAAGCGAGCGAACAACATCCTGAAATTCAAATCCATCGAAACTATGGTGATTTGCCTCCTGTTCGGTGCTATCCAGGGCAATTAAATCAGGTGTTTATGAATCTGATTGCCAATGCGCTTGATGTCTTTGAGGAGCAGAATCAGACGCGATCGTATGAGGAGATTTCCGCCCGCCCGAATACGATTTGGATCTCGACCGCGATCGACCCTTCGACAGAAACCGCAACGATTCGGATCAAAGATAATGGCTCCGGCATTCCACCTGAGATTCAATCACAAATTTTTGAACCCAGTTTCACCACTAAACCTGTTGGCAAAGGAACCGGATTAGGACTTGCGATTAGTCGCCAAATCGTGATGGAAAAACACGGTGGAAAACTCGACTGTCATTCTGGTATGGGAGAAGGAACCGAATTTACGATCGCGATTCCGATCTAAGAGGATGTTTGAGAAGGATAAAAAGCGGCTTTGCTGCGTTGCGAGTCCACCCGGAAATGAATTTCCGGGCTAATGGAGGAAAGTCCGCTTTAGCGGACTTGGAGAGCAACACGGAGTTCTTAGGAGATTTATCGAAAACAAATTACCCGCTGTCTTCGGCTTCGCTCAGTCAGCTAGAGATCCCGCCCTGAGCGAAGCCGAAGGGCAGTCTTTCAAGCGGTAAGCTCTTTCGTAGAAATCTCCTTAGCCCAGTTTAGTGGGCTTTCCTAATTAGCCCGGAGATTTATTTCCGGGCGGGTGAATGCGATGAACGATTGCTTTTCAAACACTCTCTAACGTCGTTCCTGAAGCTTGCGATAGACATCTTTGAGATCCACTTTGTGATGAGCAAGTGCAACCAGGGTGTGATAGAACAAATCTGCGGCTTCTCCAGCAATCGCATCCTTGTCATCATCTTTGCAAGCCATTACAACCTCTGCGGCTTCTTCTCCGATCTTTTTGAGAATCTTATTATCGCCACCTGCGAATAGCGTTCGAGTGTAGGAGCCTTCGATTGGATTATCACGTCGATCGCATACCACTGAGAAGACTTGCGACAGCGTATCAGCGGGAGGCGGCGAAATTTTTCCATCCGTCTGATGAAAACAGCTTCGTTCGCCTGTATGACAAGCCACATCACCAATTTGCTCAACGGTGACTAACAACGCATCACTATCACAGTCGTATCGAATGGCTTTTACTTTTTGGGTATGTCCTGAAGTTGCGCCTTTGTGCCAGAACTCTTGACGCGATCGACTCCAAAACCAGGTTTCTCCAGTGGCAAGCGTTTTTTGTAGAGAGTCTTGGTTCATCCACGCCATCATCAAAACTGTGCCATCGAGATAATCCTGAACAATTGCAGGCACTAAACCACGATCGTCATATTTGATCGCATCGGTGGGAATTGAATCGGGGGAAACCAGTTCGATCGAAGCCATAAAAGAGTTCTGCAATCAGGGCATTTTTCAGTTTAACGGGTAATGTTCAGCTAAATAATGTTCGGCTTCGGTACGATCGCGAATCTTGCCATCTAGAGTCAGAGTTAGAAACTCTTTGAGGATGTGCTTGAACTGTTTTCCCGGTTTGTAACCGAGTGCTTGTAGATCAGAACCATCGAGCGGCGGTTTGATCTGTGACCAGACTGTGAAATATTGCCAGATCGATCGACGAATCGATCGTGTTCCTCTCGCAGCAATCAGCGCTAATGTTTCCGAATTGAACGGTTTTAGAGCCTGAACAATTTCGCTCGGCTTTCCAGAAAGTTGAAGATTTGCCTCGATTTCAGGAAGTTTAGTTAAACGAACGATCGCTTCATGTGGAAGTTGAAGCGTTTTTGCAACAGTGGCTCGATCGCCAAGTTTCGCAATCAAAACCTCTAAAAGTAATTGCCAATGCGGAATTGCAAGATCAAATCTTTGAAAGCGATCTGCCCATTTCAACTGTCGCCAAAGTTCTCGATCGAGTTTTAAATTCGGATGAATACATACGAGCGCGTCAAGATCCACTAACTTTTGAATTGCAGCTTTCCAGTATCGAGCTTGCAAAATATATTTCAATTCCGATCGAAGCCGACTTTGCAGCGCGGGAACGGGTCGATCGCGTAAGTTATAAACTCCTGATGCGATCGCGTGTCGAATATAGGCTTCTGTTTGTGGTTCAATCTCGAATCCTAAACGCACTGCAAATCGAACAGCGCGGTAAATTCGAGTTGGATCTTCGATGAAACTGTTTGGATGTAAGACGCGGATTTGATGCGATCGCAAATCAGACAAACCGCCAAAAAAATCAAGCAGTTCACCCGCTCTCGGATGGGTCAATCTCAACGCCAGCGCATTCACTGTAAAATCCCGACGATACAAATCCTGTCGAATCGAACTTGCTTCTACTTCAGGATTTGCTGCTGGATAGAGGTAAAATTCAGTCCGCGCCGTTGCGATATCAATCCAAAGCGATCCCAATTCCGGATCGTTGTGCCAGAGTAACGCCGCCGTTTGAAACTTTCCATGAATTTCGAGCCGCGCCTGTGGGTAAATCTCCTGAAGACATTTCGCTAATTCCACACCTGCGCCGACCTCAGCAGATTTGTGAAATCCGTCCACAACAAAATCGATATCGCTCAAACTCACTTCAGCATCCGCATCGGCTAAAAGTAAATCTCTGATAGCTCCACCTACTAAATAAAGATGCCAGCCTCGATCTTCTGCGGCTTGAGACGCGATCGCAAAAATCCTCTGAAACGGTTCAGCAAACCGCTCTAACCGCAACGATTCTGGAACAGTCTGAAGTTTCCGTAACACATCTGTTCGCGTCACAATTCCAACTATTTGCCCCCGATCGACCACCGGAAGTCGTCCAATATCATACGTTCCCATAACCGATCGAATCTCTGAAAGCGGCGTAGACGGCTCGATCGTTCTCACCTGTGTTGCCATCACTTTTTCAACAGGTGTCTCTTTCAAACCGTGATACGCAGCCAGATCCAGATCGCGGCGAGACACGATCCCGACTAATTGACCCTCGTGAACGATCGGCAAACCCGAATGTCCGTAGCGCAATAAAATCTTTTGGGCTTCCTCGATCGTCGTCTCCGGTCGAACGGTGCGAACAGGCGAGGACATTAACTCACGAGCGGATTGTTCTGGATTGATAGAGGGCATAGAATCGCGTCCGCCTTTTCTGATAACGTACTATTCAGGACTTCGATCGCGTCTCGGTTATTTAAGAACATTGAGACACTAAAAAACGCTGTTTTAGGGAGAGAAACATGACCTTTATTTTCCAACTGGCACTGTTGGCATTGGTTTTATTTTCGTTCGTGATGGTAATTGGTGTTCCCGTCGCTTATGCGTCCCCGCAAAATTGGGACACATCCAAGAAACTGCTCTACCTTGGTTCAGGCATCTGGTTCATTCTAGTGATCACGGTGGGCGTTTTAAATTATCTCGTGATCTAAATCATGTCTATACTGGGGAAGAAATTGGATTCATCCCCGGTTTCTTGCGTTCGTCCGGAGGTTTTTGCGTATTAATGCGTAAAGGTTATCCTAAAGTTTGCGATCGCAACTGTAAATTGTAAATAAATCGAGTGATCGGCGCTATTCAAAACCTGGGTCATCAAGCTAGATTTAAGTGAATTCTCGGAGAAAACTTCCGGGATTTAGCGGAAGTCTCTGCTGAAATGATTTAGTAGCTGTGAATGTGTTGATACTCAGACCGAAACAATGACTATATTTGAAGGAACATTTTCTCAAACCGATTCTCTGCGATTTGCGATCGTCGTCGGTCGCTTTAATGATTTAGTCACAACGCGCTTGCTCGAAGCGTGTCAAGACTGCTTGAAACGACATGGAGTCAACGTCGATCCGCAAGGAACACAGGTCGATTATGCTTGGGTTCCCGGCGCGTTCGAGTTGCCAATGGTCGCTCGTCAACTTGCGCTCTCTAATCGATACGATGCGGTGATTTGCTTAGGTGCGGTGATCAAAGGGCAAACCCCTCACTTTGATCATGTTTCATCTGAGGTCTCAAAAGGGATCGCAAATGCAAGCTTTCAAACAGGCGTTCCGGTAATTTTCGGAGTGCTGACAACGGACAATATGCAGCAAGCACTCGAACGTGCTGGCATCAAGAGCAATCTTGGCTGGGAATACGGCATGAGCGCGATCGAGATGGCAAGCTTGATGCGACAAGTCCGGATTGGTACAGAGACGAACGGCTTTAGTGGTACACTCACATCCGCTTCGATTCCGCACCATTCCCTTCCGGTTGCTCATTCCGAAGAGCACCATTAGATTGTTTTGTGGTTGAACTTGGTTTAAGGTGTCTCTGCCGAGATGCCTTTTTTTATGGAAGCGACTGAGAAAACGATCGCGAGATTGTGTTATAAAACTACAGTAATCTCATCGGGAAACCGGGCTTCTTCGAGGTCATCACTGTGGGTATCGTAGTACAAGACGTTTCTAAGCGCTTCGGAAATTTTCAGGCAGTCGATCAGGTCAGCCTAGAAATCAAAAGTGGTTCGCTGGTTGCACTGTTAGGACCATCGGGATCAGGAAAATCGACGCTGCTGCGATTGATCTCAGGGCTAGAAAGTCCGGATTCGGGTCGAATTTTTCTAACTGGCGAGGATGCGACCGATCGCAGTGTGCAAGATCGAAATATCGGCTTTGTGTTCCAGCACTACGCTTTGTTTAAGCATCTCACGGTACGGAAAAATATCGCTTTTGGGATGCAGATTCGCAAATATCCGCCCGACAAAGCGAAAAAGCGAGTCGATGAATTATTGGATTTGGTGCAACTGGGGGGATTAGGCGATCGATATCCGTCTCAACTTTCTGGCGGTCAACGGCAACGAGTCGCCCTTGCAAGAGCATTGGCAGTCGAACCGAAAGTGTTACTGCTCGATGAACCGTTTGGGGCGTTGGATGCAAAAGTGCGGAAAGATCTGCGGGCTTGGTTGCGTCGCTTGCACGATGAGGTGCATGTCACGACGGTGTTTGTAACGCACGACCAAGAAGAAGCGATGGAAGTGGCAGACGAAATCGTTGTGATGAATAAAGGCAAGGTGGAACAAGTGGGAACGCCTGCGGATGTTTATGATCATCCAGAGACGGCATTTGTGATGAGCTTTATTGGTCCGGTGAATGTTCTGCCTAGTTCGTCACGGATTTTCCAGAATAACGGCTTTGATTCGGCTCATCCTGAAATGTTCTTGCGTCCGCATGATGTTTTAGTTGAGACTTCTCCAAATGGTTCAACAGTATCGGCGCGGGTTACACGGTTGATTCATCTGGGTTGGGAAATTCAGGCGGAATTAACGCTGGATGATGGTCAGGTTGTGACCGCGCATCTAACTCGCGATCGCTTTGATGAATTGAAGCTTTCTCCAGAGCAGCGCGTCTATGTCAAGCCCAAAGATGCCAAATCATTTCCGCTGTACTATTCAATTTAGATTTCATCGGGCAGTAGTGCCTCTAATTGAGCTAACAAATGAATTAACTCTACTGTCACGATCGCCCAAATGCGATCTTGCTGAACTTGTTCGTAGCGATGAATGATGACATTTCTCAAACCAATTGTATTTCGCCAGTCGATCTCTGGATGAGCTTGTTGAAACGATTCGGATACTCGACGGGCAGCTTCACCGAGGATTTCTAGACCTCGTTCAACTGCCATTTGATCTCGCCGACTGTCGAGATAGTCTTCGTAGCTTAAAGGTGCAATAAATTCCTGAATTAGTCTGATTGCCTGCACCATATCCCACAAAGCGGCATAGTCTCGATCGCTAAACTGCATAAATCACCTGATGAGTCCGGAGAATCTCGGAACGACGAAAAGGATTTTTGAGATCCCGTTTCTCAAGCAGATCTACGGGTCTACCGACGATCGATTCTAGTTCTCGCTGTAGATTCATCAAATCAAACAGTGACCACCGATTGTCAGGCGCAAAAGTCACTAACACATCAATGTCACTGTCGGAGCGAAAGTCTTCTCGTAAAACAGACCCAAACAAGGCAAATTCAATGATTTTCCAGCGTTGGCACAGCGCTATGATTTGTTCTGGTGTCGTTCCTAACCGCTCTACAAGCTGATCTCGAAAGTTTGTTGTTAGCATTCTGATCGGTTGCTCTTCAGCGTTTGCTAAATCTATTTTGTCAGATCCAGTTTGATTTATAGCCAAATGACTATACTTCGGATTCGTGGGTGAGATGGCAGATTTTCCAAAAGGGGTTTACAAATCGAAATTTGTGGGGCAGAATTTATAACAAGCGTTCGATATAAATAGATGACTCAGATTAGAGGAGGAGTTTTTTTAAGATTGGACGATAAAATATATCGACCATTCGGTATCTCAAATCACCTGTATGCCTAAGATTGTTGACCACGATCGCTATCGCAAAGAACTCTTGTTCAAGTCGTTTGATTTATTAGCCGAGAAAGGATACGCCGCAATTACGATGCGTCAGATTGCCCAAGGTTTGGGCGTTTCGACCGGAACACTGTATCACTACTTTCCAAGTAAGGAGGCATTGTTTGAACAGTTAGTCGAAGAGCTTTGTGAAGTTGATATTCTCAATTTCTCAAGTCGATTAACCGGAAAGAATTTATCTGAGCAAACTCAAGCTGGATTTGCATTGTTTGAAGAGCATCGCGATTACTTTCTGAAGCAAACTTTGCTGATGACAGATTTTTATCAACATCAGCGACGGGAAGGAAAGGAAGTGAGTGGGATTTTCAGAAAACTCTGTGATCAGGCTGAAAAATCAATGTCCGCAATGCTTGGAATCGACGATCCGCAGATTTTGGTTTTTATGATGAGCTTGGTGGATGGACTGTTGCTGCAAGAACTGTATGGACATCGCAAGATTGATTACCAAGCACAAGCAAAATTGCTCTCAGAAATGCTCACTTTGTACCTAGAGAAACATCACCTTACATCAAAAAATTATGAGCCTTGACCTCTTTCTGAAGCCAAAAAATCGTCTCTGGGTTGTTCTTGGATTTGCAACTCTCGTCACAGGTGGAACTTCTTTCTATGTTGTTTCACAATTTAGTCCGAAGCCTGCTGTTCAATCTACCGAGACTACCCCGACTGTTAGAAGAATTGCTGCACTAGGGCGATTAGAGCCTGCTTCTGAAGTTGTAAAGCTCTCTGCCCCGATCGCATTAGATGGCGATCGCGTTTCTGAGGTATTAGTCAAACAGGGCGATCGCGTTCAAAAAGGTCAAGTGATTGCAGTCCTAGATTCACGGGATAAGCTTCAAGATGCTGTCAATCAAGCTCGTGAACAGGTTCGAGTCGCGGAGGCAAAACTCGCACAAGTCAAAGCGGGCGCGAAGTCTGGAGAGATTGAAGCTCAACAAGCAACCATTACAAGATTGCAAGCCGATCGACAAGGTGAAATCGCAGCACAAGCGGCTGAAATCAATCGCTGGGAAGCAGAAGTGAGAACCGCACAGGCAGAGTTCGATCGATTTAACAAGCTGTATCAACAAGGTGCGATCGCGGCTTCTAATTTAGATAGCAAACGGCTGGCATTAGATACGGCTCGATCGCAACTGAGACAAGCGCAGGTCAAACAGAATCAAGCTGCAAATTCTCTAGAAGCTCAGTTAAGTGAAGCAAGAGCAACTTTAGATCGAATTGCAGAAGTTCGCCCGGTTGATGTGGAAACGGTTGCAAGCGAAGTGAGAAGTGCGATCGCGGCAATGAAACGGGCGGAGACAGAACTCGAACAAGCTTACATTCGTGCCCCGATCGCAGGTCAGATTCTTAAAATTCACACTCGTGCAGGGGAGAAAATTAGCACTTCTGGAATTGCGGATCTAGCACAGAATGATCAAATGGTTGCGATCGCTGAAGTCTATCAAAGTGACATTGCTAATGTGAAAGTTGGACAGAATGCAGTGATTACTGGGCAAGCATTTGAAGGAGAATTGCGGGGAACCGTCTCGGCAGTTGGATTGCTTGTGGATCAACAGAATGTGTTTAGCAATCAGCCAGGGGAAAACCTCGATCGACGAGTGGTAGAAGTGAAAATTCGACTGACACCGGAAGCAAGCAAACGAGTTTCAGGATTGACGAATTTGCAAGTTCAGACTGCAATTTTGCTGAACTAATGGATAACGAACGTTCGATTTAAGGAGGGGGAAACATGGAAACTGTGAAATTGTTGCGATCGCAAACGTTAGAAGCCTCGAAAACGTTGAGTGATGCGTTTAGTCGCGATCCAGTGGTGGGACATTTTTTGACAGACAATCCGGCGGAAAAATTGGGTGTACTACAAGCGATCGCTGAAAAAATCATTCGCTACTGTGAGCCACACAATCACATCTACACAACCAGCGATTCTGTCAAAGGCATTGCTATGTGGTTGCCGCCTGAAGCCGCCGGATTTTCGTTGACTGAACTGTGGCGTTTAGCAGCATCTGGAGCATTGGCGATTCCGTTTTATATGCGTTGGGATCGGATTGTAGAAACGATGTCATTCATGATCGAAGAAGCGATGCAACGTGGACAACGCCAGGAGCCACACTGGTATTTAGCAATGTTAGGTGTTGGATCTGAGTATCAAGGTCAAGGGATTGGCGGACAACTACTTCAGCCGATTTTGGAACAGAGCGATCGCGAAAAGTTACCTTGCTATCTGGAGACTTCTACAGAGGGAGCCGTGAGATTTTATCAGCGTCAAGGCTTTGAGATTCTGCATATTGGAAAGATTGGGAATCAGTTGCCCTACTGGACGATGAAGCGAACACCAAAAGCTATGTGAAGGAGAGCATCATGGATACGATGAAAATCTATTTGGATCAGATTGGTCGAATTCCGCGTTTGACTCCAGAACAAGAAATCGAACTCGGTCGGCAAGTTCAAAGGTTACAAAAGCTCTACGAAGTTCGACAACCGACGCTTGAACAATGGCAGCAAGCAGCGAATCTATCGGCTGAAGAATTGCAAAGCGCGATCGCACAAGGAGAATGCGCCAAACGCAAAATGATCGAAGCAAACCTACGATTAGTCGTTTCGATCGCTCAACACTTCCAGAATCGCAATTTAGACCTCTCAGATTTAATTCAAGAAGGTAACTTGGGTTTGCAGCGGAGTGTTGAGAAGTTTGATCCGTCGAAAGGCTATCGATTTTCGACTTATGCGTATTGGTGGATTCGACAGGCAATCACGAGAGCGATCGCACAAAAAAGCCGTTCGATTCGGATTCCAACGCATCTGACTGAGAAGCTAAATTTGATCTATAAAACTCAGCGATCGCTGTTTCAGTCACTTGGTAGAACTGCAACCATCACAGAAGTTGCTCAGGAGCTTTCTATCAGTTCCATTGAAGTTCGAGAAGCTCTACTAGTAGTTCGTCGCTCAGTCTCTCTCGATGTTCCGATTAATGATCAAGACACGAATTTGGGTGATTTGTTGCCCGATGAGGGAGAGCTACCAGACGAAACGGTAATACGATCGATGCTCCGAGAAGATTTATTGAATTTGCTTGGGTTGTTGCCTTCTAAACAGCGTGAAGTGATGTCTTTGCGGTTTGGATTGGAAGACGGAGAAGCACTGAGTTTGGCTCAAGCGGGTCGAAGAATGAACTGTAGTCGGGAAACAGTGCGATCGCTCGAAAAAGCTGCGATGAGAACATTGCAACAGCACAAGATGCGATTGCAGGAATATGTTTTGGTGTAAACACAGAATGAACTGCAAATCTCTAATGGTGTGGGGACGATTTGTACGAATGCAGCTTTCCCCCTGGGTTACTCTCATTCAATCTAGTCATCGTGCGATTCAAGGCTGTCCTAAAGGTCGATCGCGCTTCATGGTCTCCCTCACAAAGCTCAATCTTCTTGCTATCTACGATCTGCTCGACGATTTGATTCGTTATCCACCGTATTAAGGAAGCTTATAATGCCTCGTAAAACACCGCTGGCGTGGTTCCAGTTGATGAAAGAAAAAGCTCGATTGGTTGTTGCGATCGCAGGAATCGGTTTTGCCGATATGTTGATGTTTATGCAGTTGGGTTTTCAAGATTCGCTCTACGACAGTGCAACCGTTCCTCATCGGTTACTACAAGCAGATTTGGTCATGATTGATCCCAGGTTCAAGAGTTTGGCATCATTTACGCCGTTTTCGCGTGAGCAACTTTACCAAACGAAAGCCAGCGATCGAGTCCAATCTGTCAGTTCGATTCGGATCGCAATGGGACAATGGAAAAATCCTGAAACTGCTTTAACCCGAAGCATTTTGATTTGGGGAATTGAGCCAGATGCACCAAGCTTTAAGTTACCTGGATTGCAAGAGAACTTAGAGCCATTGAAGTTACTAAACAATGTTGTGTTCGATCGAGTGGGTCGTCCTGAATTTGGCGCGATCGCAGAAACATTCGAGAAGCAAGGAACGGTTTCGACTGAGCTAAATCAGCAAGTGATCAATGTTAGTGGATTGGTCACAATGGGGGCATCATTTACGGCTGATGGCAATGTGTTCATGAGTGATTCGACTTTTTTGAAGTTGTTTCGCGATCGACAAGCCAGCAAAGTTGATATCGGACTAATTCAACTCAAACCAGGCTCAGATATCAAAGCAGTACAAGCTCAATTAAGTGCGAATTTACCGAATGTCAAAGTACTCACTCCTGAAGAATTCGCAGCAATTGAACGGAACTATTGGGAAAGTCAAGGAACGATCGGATTTATCTTCGGAATTGGTGTGGTTGTCGGCTTTATTGTTGGAACAGTGATTGTTTATCAGATTCTCTATACTGATGTGGCGAATCACCTACCTGAATATGCAACATTAAAGGCGATGGGATATAGCGATCGCTTTCTGCTCAATGTTCTACTTCAAGAAGCTCTAATCCTTGCTGTGCTTGGCTTTATTCCCGGTTTTGCGGTTGCAGTTGGATTGTACCAATTAACTTATGCTGCAACCTTATTACCAATTGCAATGACCACGAATCGAGCAATTACGGTCTTTGTTCTCACGGTTGCAATGTGTTCGATTTCGGGTGCGATCGCGATGCGAAAACTTCAAGCTGCTGATCCTGCGGACATTTTCTAACTATGAAACCAGTCATCTCTGTTCAAAACCTGAATCATTACTTTGGTCAAGGCAATCTAAAAAAGCAAGTCCTGTTTGATATCAGTCTAGATATCAATGCAGGCGAGATTGTGATCATGACAGGACCTTCTGGATCAGGTAAAACAACGTTGCTCACACTGTTAGGCGGATTGCGATCGGCTCAAGAAGGTAGCTTAACGATTCTCGATCGAGAAATTCGAGGAGCCACCAAACAGCAATTGACCCAACTTCGGAAAAACATCGGATATATCTTTCAAGCGCACAATCTAATGACCTTTCTAACTGCAAAGCAAAACGTGAGAATGTCGCTGGAATTGCACGATCGATATCTCAATCAGGATCTCGATGCAATGGCGGTTTCAATGTTAGAAACGGTTGGACTGGGACATCGAGCCGACTATTATCCCGATGGATTGTCCGGAGGGCAAAAACAAAGAGTTGCGATCGCACGCGCATTAATCAGCCATCCCAAAATTGTCCTCGCAGATGAACCGACTGCTGCACTTGATAAAAAATCGGGTCGTGATGTGGTGGAATTGATGCAGAAACTTGCAAAAGAGCAGCAATGTACAATTCTGCTGGTCACACACGATAATCGGATTTTGGATATTGCCGATCGCATTGTTTATATGGAAGATGGGAGACTCGTGAGCGATGGAAAAAGTGCAATAGCGGCAGTGAAGTAATTTGTTTCCGCTTATAGACTGATGTTCGTTGCTTCATGACTTGCCACGATCTCAATCATACAAAAGATAAGGGGACTTTGAATGGAGCGAACGGTTAGCGATCGGGACGGTATTACCTGGTCTTGTATTGAGGCGTTCACCGGATTGTCAGACGAAACCGAACACTCAGAAGCAGCCCAAGTCAAGGGGCAAGAAGACACCTATTGGGTCGTTTGTACACCGAGCGGCGGAGCACAATCTGTTCGACTCAAGCTATCGGGCGACTGGCAGAATGATTACTCCGATGAAGCACTGCTGCAAGAAATTGCTGAAAAGTCACACTGAATAGAATTTGCCTCCCAATCAGATAAGCTGAAGGAAATGCGTAGTGGTCTAGAGCAGAGCCAAGATCAACTCCGCTCTATTTATTGCACAGGTTTCAAAGATGCGTCTAGGCATGAACTTGGGGCAATTGATTCAGCTTCTCAGCAATTTGTTTGCCAACGACGGGTTCTGCAAGCTTCATCTCCCACCATTCCAAGGTTTGCTGATGAATCTCGCGCATCCGCTCTTCATCTCGTAACAGTGCGGCTAATACAGGCTCAAGATTACTCCAGTCTTTGATCCGGATGACGGGAGCATTGCGATAGAAATCTCGATCGGGTAATTCTTCAACAATGACAATACAACCGTATCGTAGTGCTTCACAGATGCGGAAAGATTCGAGCGTTGTCCCTCTCGGAACCAGACACACCTTCGTATTCATCAAATGCTGACTATAGCTGCCAGCATCATCCTCGCTGACAATTCCAAATGCAGGACGAATCGCTAACTGGATATGGAATTCAGCATATTTTTGCTTGAATCGATCGAGATGACGCAACATCAGCGATCGGGCGACAATCTTTGGAGTCTTTAAGAAATTCTTGATTGACCATTTGGAATAGAGATTGTTTTGGATGCTGCCATCGAAGAAGACATCATAAGCGCGATCGTCGATCGGCTTAATGGGCAAATCTTCAGAGTTGTGATAGCCGCCTGGAATCTCATAAATGGGCGCAATTCTGACTTTTTTGCTCAAAGCTGCTCTTAACTTTTGCAACTCGTAATGAACAAGCAGAGGGAGCCGTAGCGATAAATTGCTGAAATACTGCACTAATGTAATGAAGGTGCGGTAGTTGGGTTTCGTCATCAATGCTTTCCACCGCATTTCCTGAGACGTGCCATACGACTTGAAGATGGCTCCAACTTGATGAATATATCGAGGAATTCGATAGTGTTCATCACCGATGATCAATACGACTACATTGTCACCATAGGACGGTAGCTTCTGCATGTCGCTCAGTGTGACATAGAAGATCAGCCCTTGCTTCCCAAGGTTTTCTTCTACAGCTTGCAATACTCGCCCAAAATAAGCTACGAAACCCCGATTCTGAGGTCTGGGATTGTAGATGTCCCAAGGCTCCGGGGGCTTATTTGAATCCACGTAGATATAGTACTGATTGGCAAGCTGTTGACTGAGTAGCATGGGCATGGACTCCACGTGCGGTGTGCTACTCCTATTTTCAAGCAAGCTGAAGAGATCTACGTATTATTTCTGACTGTTCTTAGTGAAGCTTTAGTAAAATTTCTCGGATTTTGTCGATATACAGATCAAATCTCCGCAAATCCCTACAAAAAATTTGGGTAATTAGACAGATGTTCTATCGGCTTTTATTCAATCTAGATTTGCGATCGCATTCACTCAAATCTAATAATTTAATGAGAATTTTTACCAGCTTTTGAGGAAAACGCTATCCTACAACAATTGCTCTAACTCCGATTCTTTAGGAGAAATGAGCGTTTAATCGATCGCAGTTTATGAGAATCTAGTCTTTTGGCATTTGTGAACCCATTATGCGACAACTCCATCTAGAAAAGACAACCCATCTGCTAAACGCCATCATGGAAGCAGAGTTGGCGGGTGTAGTGCGATATACGCATTATTCCTTAATGGTGACAGGACCCAACCGGATTCCGATCGTACAATTTCTGAAAGCACAGGCGAGTGAATCTCTGCTGCACGCTCAACAAGTGGGAGAAATTCTCACTGGACTTGAAGGACATCCGAGTTTGAGAATTGCCCCGATCGAAGAAACGGACAAACATTCGATTTACGACATTCTACTTGAAAGTTTGAACCACGAAACTGCTGCGCTGAATCTATACAAGCAATTGTTAGAAGTCGTCTCAGATGCCAGCATTTATCTGGAAGAATTTACGCGGGGCATGATCGGACAGGAAGAACTGCACGGCATGGAATTGAAGAAGATGCTGCGAGATTTTCATCCTGGCTTAAATTAACTTACGGGCAAGGAAGCTGCCGAGTTCTAATCCTAGATATCCGATCGCGGCACTTCCTAGCCAATAGATCAGAGCAAAGCTGTGATTTCCAGATTTCAGCAAAATTGAAGTTTCGAGTGCATACGTCGAAAAGGTCGTGTACGACCCTAAAAATCCAACAGCAAAGAACAATCGCAGTTCGGGTGCACCAATGCCACGCGATAAAAAATAAGTGACGAAGAATCCCATGATCGTCGCCCCGGTGATGTTGATGAAAAACGTGCCGTAGGGAAACTGAGTGCCGAACCATCGAGCGAATAACAGTGTGAGATAGTAGCGGCTCAATGCACCCGGAATCGCGCCCAGACTGATTGCGATCGCACCTCGCAGTCCGGGGTCTAACTTTGCGAATAAATTCACCTTAGTTTTGCTGATTGCGTTGTTTTGGTGGATTCAATTCTACACATTTCGCGTTCGCTTCTTCGTAAGCTTTGAGATATTCTTTACCGCCTAACATCACATCGCCATAGTATTCATAAGGCGTTGATCCGTAGATGGGTAAGGGATCATCTTCGGGATAGTCTTCTTTGGCTTCGTCGATCGCTTTTTTGAGTTGCTTTGCGGTCAATTTTTGCGCGGAATAGTAATGCAGTTGTTCTGGTTTGCGATTTAGGTGAGGAAAGGTGGGATCGAGAATACGATCGTCTAACTCTAGCCAACCGTGTTCTACAGGTTTATGGGGTGAACCTGCAAAGACAATAAAGCCCTGAACGTACTGCGCTCCGTCTACAGTAGAAACCGCTTTTGCAGCATTATCAAAACTGGCTTTTGCTTTACTTTTGATCCGTGTGGCAACTTCGATCGATTGTTCAGCATCGAGCGGCTTATCCATAGTGAGTCCAATCCCTTCAAACGTCACTTCATTCTATCGAGATGCCTGAATTTTCTGAATCTGTTCAGTAAAGTAATCGACTCGATAATTAAATTGCTTCGCGACTTCTAATCCTTGGCGAAACGCATTTGCGGCTTCTGGAAAAGCGTTTCGCTGGAGTTGAATTTGTCCAATCTGATCATACGCATCCATCACGCCAAACGAGTCATACGCTTGCTGTTGAACACTTGCTAGGTACTCGTAAACTTGCAGAGCAGCATCGAGTCGATTGTTCGATCGATATAATGCTCCCAATTTTCGTAAGGCATCGCTTGCATAAGCAAGTTGACCCAATGGTTGAGCGAGTTGGAACGCTTCTTGGTAAGCTTTCTCGGCGGCTTCTAACTGATTCGCAGCGGCGAGATTGTCAGCTTGTCGAATCTTTAGGGGTGCAATCAATGGAGCTTGCTGCGGATTGCGTTGATAGAGTTCGATTAACTGTTGCTGATAAGGAACAGCTTGCGCGGGTTGTTTCGCCTGTTCGTGAACGTAAGCAAGCTGAATTAGATTTAATTCGATACTCGCTGCATCGCTGCGAGATTTTGCCAGATTCAGAAGTTCAGTGTAAGTCGCGATCGCATTTGGATAATCAAACCAACTGAGATGTAATTGCCCGATCGTATTGAGCAAGTCCACTTCTGCAACGGCATCTTTGCGCGATCGAGCCTCCGCTAACATTTGCTGATACACGTTCAGAGCAAGACCGGGCGATCGGACTTGTTGAAACGCGATCCCCAAAGCAGGGAGAATCTGCGATCGTTCTGGCAATGTTACCTGATTATTCTTTAAAGGTTGCTGCACTTGAGTTTGAATTGCTGAGAGTCGGTTGGTAATAAATCGAACTTGAATTGGCTGATTTTGTACCCAAGCAATATTTCCAACTCGTCCCAAGGCTTCCACTTCTTCGAGCAATCCGAGAGCGCGTCTGAGACGGAGTTCACGATTCCAAATATTGAATGCGCCGATCGTATCGCCCGATCGAAGTTTCGTACTTGCTTCGTTATTTAATTGATCGAGCGCTGTCCGAAGGGTTTGCTTTTCGGGTTCGGATAGCGGACGAGTCAAGCCACCGGGAAGTAGCGGATCGGGAGTTTTGAGTTCGAGAGGACTTGAAAAGCGATCGGGCTGTCGAGATGGAGTCGGTTCAGCCGCGTGAGCAGAAAGAGAAAATGAGCAAAATCCGGTAAGTACGATCGCGCTCCAGTGGCATCGTTTATTCATCGTCGTATCCTTATAATCTGCGAGTCTTGAGCAATACCTACTTTAGCTAGGACACATCTAGAAAGCCCCCCATCCCCCAAGTTTGGGGGAGCAAGAGTCTTAAGCCCCCAGAATTGGGGGTTTGGGGGCAACTTCGAGGAGGTCCTAATCTAAACTTCTACAGCTAAACCAGAATTCCAGGCTACCGAAAAGTTTCCGTATCGATCAGGAAATTCGTCTCAAATTTAACGGATTGAAAGCTAGAAAATGAAAATTCATGATTTTTTGTGTATCGAAAATTTTTCAGTTGGGCTTAAGATTTGTACTGGACTAGCGGTGACATTTATCATTGATCGCGCTAGTTATTAGATTCATTCACGAGCGAGGGGAACTGTGAGAGTTTTGGTTGTTGGCAATGGTGGGCGTGAACATGCCCTAGCTTGGAAGTTCTTGCAGTCCCCGCAAGTGCAGCAGGTCGTTTGTGTTCCAGGAAATGGGGGAACCGCGTCGCTGAAAAATTGTCGAAATTTGGGATTGTCGATCGATGATTTTGAAGGCATGGCGCGGTATGCCTTGGTGAATAATATTGGAATGGTCGTTGTCGGTCCCGAATTGCCCCTTTCTCTGGGCATTACCGATTATTTGAGACAGCAAGATTTGAAAGTATTCGGTCCGACTCAAGCAGGCGCACAAATCGAATCGAGTAAGGCTTGGGCGAAAGAATTAATGCGGGAGGCAGGAATTCCGACCGCGCAAGCCGAAGTGTTCACCGATGCGAATTCAGCAAAAGAATACGTTCGCGCTCAGGGTGCACCGATCGTGATTAAAGCGGACGGTTTAGCGGCTGGAAAAGGGGTGACTGTGGCAGAATCCGTTGAGCAAGCCGAAAGCGCGATCGAGGCTTGTTTCTCTGGTCAATTCGGAGCCGCCGGAAGACAAGTCGTAATCGAGGAATGCCTCACAGGTCAAGAAGTTTCAATTCTTGCAGTCACGGATGGATTAACAATTCGCCCGCTGTTGCCTGCCCAGGATCATAAGCGGATCGGAGAAGGCGATACCGGAGAAAATACAGGTGGAATGGGTGCGTATGCGCCAGCCCCGATCGTGACTCCAGAACTGATGACTCGGATTCAGCAAGAAGTTTTAGAGCCAGCGATCAAGACTTTGCGCGATCGACAAATCGATTATCGGGGTGTTCTCTATGCTGGACTGATGATCACACCCGAAGGCGACCCGAAAGTGATTGAATTCAATTGTCGCTTTGGTGATCCAGAAACTCAAGTGATTCTGCCGCTGCTTGAAACGCCTTTGGAAAAGCTGCTATATGCCTGTACTCAACAAAAATTAGCAGAGTTCCCTGAGATCGAATGGAAATCAGGCGCAGCAGCCTGTGTGGTGATCGCGTCTGGCGGTTACCCTGGAACCTATCCGAAAGGCTTGCCTGTGAGCGGAATTGAAGCCGCAGAAGAAACCGGAGCCGCTGTGTTTCATGCAGGAACTCAACTAAAGAACTATCAACTGGTCACAGAAGGGGGACGAGTCTTCGGAGTGAGCGCGATCGGGGAAACGTTTGATCAATCGATCGAGGCGGCTTATCGGGCAGTCGATCGCATTCAATTCGAGGGTATGTACTATCGCCGCGATATCGGACACCGCGTAAAGGGCAAGTAAACGCAGTAAGATGAAGAAAAAATTGAAAACACAAACAAACGTTTAAGTTTTGTGCTTTGTTCTTTAACCTTCATCTTTACCACTGTGTCATCCTACATCGCCCAAATCCCGGATGTTCTGCGCCGCTGGTGGTCTGGCTTTAGCCTCCAGACAAAACTCATGGCGGCAGCTACGTTAGTTGTGTCGATCGTCATGAGCGGCTTAACCTTTTGGGCAGTGAATACGATCCAGATGGATGCCCGATTAAACGATACGCGGTTTGGTAGTGATTTAGGTTTACTAATGGCTGCGAACGTGGCTCCATTGGTGAATGAAGACAATCGAACGGAACTGGCACGATTTTCGCATCGGTTCTACGGCAGTACTTCAAGTATTCGCTATATGCTTTATGCCGATTCGGAAGGCAGTATCTTTTTTGGCATTCCATTTTCTGATTCTGAAGTTCAGAATTCGTTAACGATTCAGCGCAAGATTCAACTGCCTGAAGACTTTAGTGAACATACCGATCGACCATTGGTTCGTCAGCATCTTACGCCAGATGGTGAGGTCACAGATGTCTTTGTCCCACTGGTTTATGAAGGGAAATATCTCGGCGTTTTAGCGATCGGAACAAATCCGAATCCAACAGTAGTTACTTCCTCGCATTTAACGCGGGATGTGACGATCGCGGTTTTCGTCTCGATCTGGGTGATGGTGATTCTTGGAGCCGTTTTCAATGCGCTGCAAATCACTAAACCGATTCGTGAATTAGTGATCGGCGTTCGCAACATTGCCAAAGGGAACTTCAAACAGCGAGTCGATTTGCCAGTCGGAGCGGGAGTTGAACTAAGTGAACTGATCGCCAGTTTCAACGACATGGCAGAACGATTAGAGCGCTATGAAGAACAAAATATTGAGGAATTAACCGCAGAGAAAGCGAAATTAGAGACGCTGATTTCTACGATCGCAGATGGCGCGGTGCTACTCGATGCCAATATGCAGATCGTGTTGGCGAATCCAACCGCTCGGAGGATTTTTGGTTGGGATAGTAGAGCGATCGAAGGTGAAAACGCGCTCTACGCCTTCCCGGTTGCGATTCAGGTTGAACTGACTCGACCGTTGTTTCAGATGGCACGAGGCGACCTGCGGGAAGAAGCAGAATTTCGGATTACCGCGATCGAGCCAAATAATCGAACCCTCCGAGTCTTGCTTAATGCGGTGGTTGATCCCGTTCGCGACAACGTAAAAGGCATTGCTGTCACCGTTCAAGACATTACTCGCGAAGTTGAACTGAATGAAGCCAAGAGCCAATTCATCAGCAATGTGTCTCACGAACTGAGAACGCCTTTATTTAACATCAAGTCGTTTATTGAGACGCTGTATGAATATGGCGAAGAATTGACCGACACTCAGAAGCATGAATTTTTAGAGACGGCAAATCGAGAGACCGATCGACTAACTCGTTTAGTCAATGATGTCCTCGATTTGTCCCGGTTAGAATCCTGTAGGATTTACCAGTTTGATGCGATCGACTTAATTCAACCGATCGAACAAATCCTCAGAACTTATCAACTGAACGCAAAAGACAAAGGTATCGAACTGATTCAAGATGTCGAGCCAAATTTACCGCCTGTCTTTGGACATTACGATCTGCTACTTCAGGTGTTCGCGAATCTGGTTGGCAATGCGCTGAAATTTACTGAAGCAGGCGGAAAAGTCGCGATTCGAGCCTACTCGCTACCCACACATGAAGCTCAATCTCAGCAATTTGTCCGCGTTGAAGTTTGCGACACCGGAATTGGAATCGATGGAGTCGATCAGGAAGCCATCTTCGATCGATTCTTCCGAGTCGAAAATCGGGTGCATACGCTCGAAGGAACTGGATTGGGACTCTCGATCGTGAAAAATATTATCGAACGGCATCGCAGCCGAGTTCGGTTAGTCAGTGAAGTCGGTTGCGGAACGACTTTCTGGTTTGATCTTGTTGTTTTCCAAGAAACTTCAGAGACCGTAGAGACAACGATTAAACCTGCTGAACTTGAAGCGGTAAATGCACCCTGAATCTAGAGTTTCACAAAACTGTATATCGTCTGCGTCGAAAGCGATTCACACACTTTAGACGGCAACGGATGACACAGCGGAAACGTTTGTCGATCGAGTTGAACTTGCAGTCCCACGAGCGGATCAGTTCCGGGTGAAACTAAAAATTCCAGTTTCTCCAATGACAAGCCCAAGGCAATATCATCGAGAATTTTCGCGATCGACTGAGTAAAAGAATGCTCCGGTGATTTGTACCATTCGGCATCATCGACAATTTCTTGCTCGAATCCCAAATGAATGATCAATGAAGAGCGATCGAACAGCGCTAACGCCATCGGTCGATTTTCTTCTTGAAGCATTAGATCATGAGATTTTGCTACGTGCCGCAGTTTTTCGAGCAAGGCATACCGCTCTGTCACCGAGTTGAGATTGTCCCGTAGATGCAGCGCGATCGTCGTTAGATACGTGCGAAGAAACAAGTGCCCCAGTTTCTCTGCCTTGGTCGTTAAATAATTCAGGTTGTATGTGGTGGCTTCGGTTAAGAGTGGAACGCGATCGACCATCTCTAATCCATAGCCTTTCAGACCTGCGATTTTACGAGGATTATTCGTGATCAACCGAATCTGCTTCACTCCCAGATCGTTCAAAATCTGAGCACCGACACCGTAATCGCGTAAATCTGCTGGAAATCCCAATCGTTCGTTCGCTTCAACGGTATCCAGTCCCAAATCTTGCAGCGAATACGCCTTGAGCTTATTCACCAGTCCGATTCCGCGTCCTTCCTGACGTAGATAGACCACGACTCCAGAGCCGTTGTGCTCAATCATCTTCAGAGCCGCTTCAAGCTGGACTCGACAATCACAGCGCAGTGAACCCAGCGAATCTCCGGTCAAACACTCCGAATGAACGCGCACCATCACAGGCTGGTTCGGAAATTCTGCGGGGTCGCCTTTGACGATCGCAACGTGCTCCGTATTATCCAGGAGATTCCGATAGCCGTAAATCTTAAAGTGCCCAAATTGAGACGGCAAATCAGCAACCGTTTCACGATGCACAAACCGTTCATGCCGTAATCGATAGCTGATTAAATCGGCAATGCTAATAATCT
This sequence comes from Leptolyngbya sp. AN10, assembly GCF_050565645.1. Classification (NCBI taxonomy): domain Bacteria; kingdom Bacillati; phylum Cyanobacteriota; class Cyanophyceae; order Leptolyngbyales; family Leptolyngbyaceae; genus Leptolyngbya; species Leptolyngbya sp. AN10. The sequence continues at coordinate 17,841 of NZ_JBNXVP010000015.1, read as the reverse complement.
TGAGGTCATGCTCTTTCGAGTATTCGATCAATTCTGGCAGTCGCGCCATTGAACCATCAGCATTTTGAATCTCGCAAATTACACCTGCTGGATACAATCCTGCCAACTGCGCCAAATCAACCGCAGCTTCAGTATGTCCTGCCCGTTTTAGCACTCCACCTTCTCGCGCACGAATTGGGAAAATATGACCCGGACGACGCAAATCCGTTGAGCGAGTCTCAGGATCGAGTACCGCTTGGATCGTTTTGGCTCGATCGTCTGCGGAAATCCCCGTAGTAACACCGATCCGGGGCGAGGCATCAATGCTAACTGTGAATGCCGTCTGATTTGTGTCCGTGTTTTCACGTACCATCAGCGGAATATCTAACTCATCTAATCGCTCCCCGGTCATGGCGAGACAAATCAGACCTCTAGCGTAAACTGCCATGAAATTGATCATGTCAGCGGTGGCATACTGCGCGGCGCAGATGACATCCCCCTCGTTCTCTCGGTTCTCGTCATCGACAACGGCGATCGCTTTCCCAGCTTGGAGATCAGCTAACGCATCCTCGATCGAGTCAAAGGTGAACGGTTGGGTATAGGTTGGTTGAGACGATTTAACAGAGAAGTTCAAGGCGACCACACCGTAAAGTTTCTTGAAGCGGACTTATCTTTAGATTGTAATTCTTTTGACTACGGAACTTATCTTCGATTGTAATTCTTTTTACGTGGAATGCTAGGCAGGGAGCAAGCATCGGAGAATACAGTTCGATGGCTTCTAGATTTCATTGAATTAAGAAAAGTTTAAGTTTTGTCAAGTCGCTGTGAGTCCTCACCCTCGGTTTAAGACACAACTGGTATCGAGTCAGGCAGTTCCGACACGCCAGAACGCCTAGAGTAAAAGGAACAATTCTCTGAATGCACTTTGAGAATTGCGCGATCGGCATTACAATGCAGCAAACGTTAAGGTGATTCACGGAAGGTCGGGTATGGGTGATTCAGAACGGGTCTCCGTTGGGATAGTCGGCGCGTCGGGCTATGGGGGCGTTCAGCTAGTTCGCCTGTTGCTTGAGCATCCACGCCTGAAGTTGGCTTACTTGGGTGGAGAGAGCACCGCTGGACAGGACTTTTCTACTCAGTATCCGCACCTGTTTCATGCGGTTCAACAGCAAATCGAACCAATTGATCTCGATAAAATTGCTGAACGTTGTGAAGTGGTCTTTTTGTCGCTGCCGAATGGATTGGCGATGAAAATGGCTCCAGTTCTGATTGAGAAGGGGTGTAAGGTGCTGGATCTGTCAGCCGATTACCGCTTCTCGGATTTGAACGTGTATAAGCAGTGGTATGGGGGCGATCGAACGGATCAAGCGATCGCGGAAACGGCAGTGTATGGTTTGCCAGAACTGTATCGCGATCGAATCGCTCAAGCTCAATTGGTCGGTTGTCCGGGATGCTACCCGACTGCAAGTTTGTTGGCATTGTCTCCATTGTTAAAACAAGGACTCATAGTTCCAGAAACCGCGATCATTGATGCGAAATCCGGAACATCTGGGGGCGGACGTGTACCAAAAACAAACTTTCTTTTGGCAGAAGCCGATAATTCTCTGGGGGCTTATGGGGTAGCAAGACACCGCCACACGCCAGAGATAGAGCAGGTTTGCAGCGATTTGGCAGGGCACGAAATCTTAATTCAATTCACGCCACATTTGATACCGATGGTGCGCGGAATTTTAGCGACGGTTTACGCAACGTTACGCGATCCGGGACTGGTTCGCGATGATTTGCTGACGATTTATGGTGCCTTTTATCGATCGTCGCCTTGGGTGAAGTTGTTGCCGAGTGGAACGTATCCTCAAACGAAATGGGCGTGTGGCACAAATCTTTGCTACATCGGAATTGAAGTCGATGCGCGAACGGGTCGAGTGATTGTCATGTCAGCGATCGATAATCTCTTAAAGGGTCAAGCCGGACAAGCGATTCAATGTCTCAACATTATGATGGGCTGGGATGAAATGCTCGGACTGCCGAAGTTCAGTTTTTATCCCTAAACAACCGATCGTGCTTCGGATCATAAAGCTGCGATCGCTTCCCAGTCACTTGATCCATTCCTTCAAATTGATATGGCACAGTCGCGGCACTCAACGCAGGACTAATTACATACATCGTTGTCCGCACTAAGTTCTCTTGCTGAGTCACTTCCGCCATCTGGCTTAACGGAACGAGTCGAATTTTTTCATCTGACCAGCCGAGCCGGAAACAGATCGCGACGGGAATTTCTGCGGCATAGTGCTGGAGTAATTTTTGCTGAGCAGATTCGATATGTTTGGCACTCAAGTACAGGCAAAGTGTCGATCGATGGGCTGCTAAAGTGGAAAGCTCCTCAGATTCCGGTACTTTAGTCCGTCCGCTAATTCGAGTCAGAATAATCGACTGTACCAATCCGGGAATCGTGAACTCAACCCGTAATCGAGCAGAGGCTAATTGAAACGCGCTAATTCCAGGAATAATTTCAAATGGAATGTCGGCTTCTAACAGTGCTTGCATTTGTTCTTGGATTGCACTGTAAAGACAAGGATCACCGGAGTGGAGACGGACGACGGATTTCTGCGATCGAACTCGCTCGATCAAAATCGGCAGAATTTCCTCCAACGTCTTATCAGCGGTCGGAATCACTTCAGCATCCGGACGAATGCCTTCTAGAATTTCGAGCGGAACAAGAGAGTCGGCAAATACGATCGTGTCTGCCTGCGCTAAAAGTTTCTGAGCTTTTACCGTAAGTAAGTCTGGATCGCCAGGACCCGCTCCCACAATGTAAACTGCTGGCGGTAGCGGGGAAAGAACAGTCATATTAATCACAACGATCGCTAAAATTTCCCGGATCTGCTTCTACCCTTGGCGGAAAATAAATTGGTAGATGCACCCTGACTAATTCCCTGGAGGATTTCCTCTGGGGGGTTTTCTTTATCTAGATGGCTACGAATCTGGATTTGGATCAGGCACAACATCGGGCAGCGATCGACGAACCACATACAGCCAAATTAAGCTGATCGCGCCCAACACAATTCCGACTAAGCTCACTACTTGAGCCATTCTCAAGAAGCCGAGCATCAAGCTGTCCGTTCTCAGTCCTTCAATCCAGAACCGTCCTGCACTGTACGCCACCATGTAAGTTAGAAACAGTGTTCCAACTCTTAATCGAGGACGCTTGAAAAATAGAAACATCAGAAGCGCAAACACACCCAAATTCCAAAGCGATTCATACAGAAATGTTGGGTGATAGTAAGCGACATTTTCTAAACCGATCGGGCGGCTATTTGGCGGAATAAACAACTTCCACGGTAAATCAGTCGGACTGCCGAACGCCTCGGAGTTAAAGAAATTTCCCCAACGCCCGATCGCTTGCCCCAAAATTAGCGAAGGTGCAACCAGATCCGCTAACTGCCAGAAAGAGACTCGTTTTAATCGGGCGAAAATTAGAGCCGCGATCGTTCCTCCAAGAATCGCACCGTGGATCGCAATCCCGCCCTGCCAAATGGCAATAATTGAGCCAGGATTCGCTGCATAATCGCGCCACTGAAAAAGGACGTAATACAATCGTGCACTCGGAATCGCTGCAAGAACGAGCCAAATTGCGAGATCGCTAATCAACTCAGGATTCACTTGCCGTCGGGATGCCAAATATTGAGACAAATTCACCCCAATCAAAACCGCCGAAGCAATCAGAACACCGTACCATCGAATCGACAACGGACCGAGTTCAATTCCACGTCCGGGTGAGGTAAATTGAAACGCCAATATAGCATCAGCCAGCATAAGACCAGTGAGAGACAGGGCACTGATCACGATAGCATTTCTCGCGAATCTATCTCCGATTTGGCTCGATCGCGATCGTTCCCACCGTTGCAGGATGCTGCAAATTGATCGGTAAACAAATCGTAAACTGACTGCCTTCTCCTTCTTTCGAGGACATCAGCACCGTTCCTCCATGAAGCTCAGCCAGTTTTTTCGTCAGTGCAAGTCCGAGTCCTGTGCCTTCATGCTTGCGAGACAGTGACCCATCCACCTGCTGGAACGGACGGAACAGAAGATGCTGCTTGTCTTCGGCGATGCCAATTCCTTGATCCCAAACTGTTAGATGCAGCATATCTTCGCAGCGCCGCACAGATAGCCCAATTTCACTGCCTTCATCCGAGAATTTAATTGCATTCGAGAGCAGATTTAGCAACATCTGGCGCACCCGCAACTCGTCTGCCATCAAAGGTTCTAAACCAGGCTCGATCGAAGAATGTACTGTCAAATCCCGCATCCGCGCTTGTTCGGTGACAAAGGAAAGCGTCTTCTCGCAAATTTCATCAACCACGATCGGGGCAAGCTCTAATCGTAACTGTCCTGCCTCTACCTTCGACAAGTCAAGGACATCATTGATCAAACCCAACAAGTGCTGCCCACTCTGATAGATTTGATGGATGTAAATTTGTTGCTTTGAGTTTAGAACACCGAAGATCTGTTTTTGCAGAATCGATGAGAAGCCCAAGATCGAAGTTAGCGGAGTTCGCAACTCATGAGACATATTCGCTAAGAAATCTGATTTCATCTGCGATGCCCGTTCGAGTTCGTTATTTTTCGCAGCCAATTCCGCTTCAGTTTGTTTTTGCTGCGTAATATCACGGGTGATCATCGAAACTGCGGTTGGTTGCCCCTGTTCATCCAAAATCGGACTCACTGAAACTAAGGCAGGGAAAGAATCACCATTGCGGCGATGGCAAGTAACTTCTCCACTCCAACCCCCCGCGATCGCTTGAGCAATCAATAATTCAGTTTGCTTTCGTTCTGGATACAAAACAGCCGCATGAGTTCCAAGCAGCATATCAACTTGCCAATTGAAAATCCGACTTGCTGCGGAATTTGCATACGTAATTTTGCCGTTTAAATCGGTAATTACGGTACTGTCATAAGCCGACTCAACCGCACGAGAAAAAATTTGGAGTTGCTTCTCAATTCGCTTCCGTTCAGTGACATCGCGACCGATTCCCATGCCGCCAATTAGTTCATCATCGCGGAATAAAAGCTTCCCGTTCACTTCTAGATAAATCTCAGTGCCACGTGAAGTCATGAGAACAAATTCAAAGTCTCTCAGTTCTCCAGTTCGTATCAAATTCTCGAACGCTTGCATCGTTCTTTCGCGGTGAGCAGGCGAGACAAATTCTAAATACGATCGCCCGATCACTTCGTCCCTAGTGCATTCCAATAGCTTCTGACCATAAGAATTCATATAGGTTAAAGCGCCATTTAAATCTACGGTGTAAACCATATCATTGGCGGTTTCAACGTATGCTCGGAACAGTTCTTCCGATTGACTTAGACTAATTTCCACGGAGCCAATACGGACGAGTTTATCAGGAAGTGTATGATTCGACATTTCCACAAAATCATTGGGCAGAAGGGCAAAGCAAAGGGGGCAGATAATGAATAGAGAAGACTGATCCCCGGTAATTTAAACAGTGGTTTAAGTTGAAGGAAAACGCCAGAACGACAACTCATAAATCGAGAAAAAAGAGTTCTAGAAAGACACCCTCTACGGCTTAGTTTGCGATCGCAAGCTGCCAATGAAGTCTTTGTCGCATAGGACTCAACTTGGTGTTCCAGATTACTTATTTTATAAAGATTAGGAAGACAGTTCAATTTCTGAAATCCTCATAGAAGTTTGTACCATGAGCGCAAAACATAAAGCGGGATTTATACGGATCATTCCAAGGACAGATCTTTAATTTCATTAAAAACAAGTAAGTATTTTTACAAGGAATTAATAAGCATACGCAAATTAGCGCAGCCAATCCCAGAATGTCGATCGCACCGTTTAAGATAGAACTCTGTCTGAATCAGATACGAGGACATTACTCCGTAATTCGGACTGGTATTTCTCTATTCACGCAATCCTTCCGGTCCCCGTAAAGTTTTGGTGAAGTTTCTGCCAAATCTCCTGACTTTTTTCTAGCCGTTCCGAGTCTCTTATGAAAGCCTTAGTAGGGGCATCCCTTCCAGAATTAACCGAGTGGGTCAAAGAGCAGCAACAGCCTGCTTATCGAGGACAACAGTTACATCAGTGGATTTACCAACGGGGCGCTCGATCGCTCTCCGAAATTTCCGTCTTTCCGAAACAGTGGCGCTCTGAGATGGCGGATTGTGCGATCGGTCGATCGGAGATTCATCATCAGGCGAAATCGATCGATGGAACAGTCAAATTTCTTCTGCGCCTGAATGACGGTCAAATTGTTGAAACAGTCGGTATTCCAACTGATAAACGCCTCACCGTTTGTGTTTCCTCTCAAGTCGGCTGTCCAATGGCGTGTGATTTTTGCGCGACTGGAAAAGGTGGCTTCAATCGCAACCTCGAACGACATGAAATTGTGGATCAGGTTCTGACCGTTCAAGAAGTCTTTCAACAGCGGGTCAGTAATATTGTCTTCATGGGCATGGGTGAGCCGCTGTTGAATATCGAGAATGTATTGGGCGCAGTTCGATCGATGAATGAAGATATCGGAATCGGTCGTCGCTACATCACGATTTCTACGGTCGGGATTCCCGGTAGAATCCGTAAACTTGCGGAGCATCATCTACAGGCAACTCTCGCGGTAAGTTTACATGCCTCGAATCAAGATGTAAGAGAGCGACTGATTCCAAGTGCGCGGCAGTATCCGTTGGATGTGCTTTTAGATGAATGCCGCGAATATGTGAAACTCACTGGACGACGAGTGACGTTTGAATATATTTTGCTTGCGGGTGTAAATGATTGCCCGGAACATGCGATCGAGCTTGCGGATCATTTGCGTGGTTTCCAGAGCCATGTGAATTTGATTCCATACAATCCGATCAGCGAAGTGGATTATCAGCGACCGGATCAGCGGCGGATTAATCAATTTGTCAAGGCATTGAGCGATCGTAATATTGCGGTGAGTGTCCGAAGAACTCGCGGATTGGAAGCGGATGCGGCTTGTGGACAGTTAAGGGCTTCGTTTGCAAACAGTTCAAAAAATTAGAAGCCTCCAAATTTGGAGACTTCTGGAAACTTCTAAAGTGGCTTATCGACGGGCGTAAATTCCGGGAGCATAAGCCTCAATCACTCTGCCTGTTTTCGAGCAAGTGATCATGAGATAGTCACACGCTCCGCATTGCGTCCGGGTTAATTGATCCGGTTGGATATGAAATCGTTCGGCGGGACTGCCACAGTTTGGACAGCGAACGGTTTGAATCACTTGCATTTTAAATTCCCTCAATACGGATCGCAAAATTAATAAAAATTCGAGCTTTGAATGGATAAGATTCAATCTTCAATTTGTATTTTTCGCTACTACATTAACGATTTATCTACAAATTGCGGCATCGAATCGATCTCCATTATGGACAGCAAAAATGCTATTTGGAATCAAAGTTATTTTTATTTTAAATTTTGCAAAGCCGGGGATCACCTATCTACAGTGTGATCCCCAGTTTAATCAATGCTGCAATGATGGCGATTCTTAGCGTATGTAGTGTTAGGAAAAGCCAAAGATTGCGCTCTTTAATTCAACTTAAGAAGCTGAACATTGTTGTGGGGCGACAGGTTGTGGTTCTACAATCACCTCTTTAATGCCAGAAATGCGAATTAAGGAAGTTACCGCTAATTTTGCTCGATCGTTGGCTTTTTCTAAAATTCCATCTGAACACGCTGCAAGCTGAATTTTTCTCAAGGCTTCTTCCTGTGCCAATTTTTGCAAGTTTGGAGCGACATCAGGACCTAATCCCAGTGGACCACGATTGTAGTCGTACACACTCGATCGACTAACATCGATTTTTTTATCCAAAATCTTCGGAGCAGGTAAGCGCAATCGAACTGTTCCATCTGCCACTTGTACGTTTTCTGGAGTCAGAGTGCTTAAATCAACGCCTGCACGAACTTCTCCCCGCGCAATGTATAAAAGCTTCGTTGTCCCGATCACCACACCTGCGATCGCGGAATCCTGTTGAGTCGGAACCACGGCTTCCATCGTAAACACAGCGGTTGTGAGTTCACTAGCCTGACGAATCTGCTGAATCACGACCGATCGCGTTTCGACTTTAGGTTCTGGCGGCTTGGCATCAATTAAACCGCGCAATTGATCAAAGAATCGATCGCCCGATCGTAGAAATCCAACGACTAAAACTGCTCCCAACAGCAGTCCGCTTCCGGTCAACATCAAACTAATATTCTTAAACACGCTACCGATTCCTGGTTTCTGGCGGTTTTTTCTTCGCATTGTCTGACTTAATGCCGCAACAGCCTTTTATTTAAGCAGAAAATCCAATGTTTCAAGTGTAGTACAGAATTACGATTTGAAAGTCGGGCGACTTGGTGAAGACTGAATTAGAATTTGATAGGAAATTTTGTGAATTCCAGCCCCCCTGTTGCGTTATGACTAGCGTTTTTGTTAATTTCACTTCGATGATGGCAGGGAGCGTGACAACTCCTGAAAAGACCAGTCAAACGATCCGCCAAACGTACCCAAATTACAAAGTGATTGTGCTCGATGACGATTTTAATACGTTCGAGCACGTTGCCAAGTGCTTGATGAAGTACATTCCGCAGATGACCAGCGATCGCGCTTGGAAGCTCACGAATCAGGTGCACTTTGAAGGACAAGCGATCGTTTGGACGGGTCCGCTCGAACAGGCTGAACTCTACCATCAACAATTGAGTATCGAGGGCTTGACGATGGCTCCCTTGGAGAAATCATGAAAAACGAACAAGGGCGGCTGGTGATCACGCACTCAACGTATATTCCGGGGTTGATTCCGATTCTTGAGAAGCTCGTTCAAATCGAGGGAATTCAGACTGTGACTCCGGCAGTGATTGGATCAGTCCGCTCTCATTCGCCTCAATTCAAATTAAAAATTTCTGTGCCGATTCGGGGCGGGTTTAAAGCGATCGCACGTCAAGGTAAATCGGTTCAAGAGGTCTTCATCCTCACGACGCTCGAACAGGATCAGCTTGAATCTGCGATCGCTCAGTGTTTGAAGTGATTATTCTGCTTGTTGTTGAGCCGAAGCGATTCGATGAAGCGGGATGCTCAACGCACAAGAGAAGGTCAGTAAGTACGAAATCACCGCTGTCCATTTGAGGCTCAACATACAGGTTGTCCAGTCGGGAGAAATCCACTTCTGTGCCCCGATCGCGACACAATGTACAATCCAGTAGGCAAATGCCATCGAAAATAGAACCTCATCGGCAATCTCGGAATCTTCGGTTTTTGCTTGCTGTTGATAAATCAAAATGTAGAGTCCGAAGACACTTGCAAAAAACGAAGCCAGATTCAGGTAGTCGTGCCAGTTTGAGTGAGCCATGATGCGGGTGTAAGACGGTTTTAAGTCACGAATCAGTCTAAAGGATGAAACGCGACGAACTCCAGAAAGTCTTACAAACAGCAATACTTCATCGAAATTTATTACAAAACTATAGATAGATCTCAGTCGATTTTTTGCATGAATTTGCCTCTTGTTTACCACCGGAATTACGTTACAGCCTTGCCGTCGGATCATCGCTTTCCGATGGAGAAATTTAAGAAACTTTACGAGTTATTGTTGAGCGATCGAGTCGCAGATCCGGCTCAATTTCATATTCCCGATCGACCTTTTCAATCTTGGATTGAACTCGTCCATACATCCGATTATGTAAATGCGTATTGCTCTGGAACGCTCGATTCAAAAGCCCAGCGCCGTATCGGTTTGCCTTGGAGTCCTGAGCTTGTGAATCGAACTTGTACCGCCGTTGGGGGCACGATTCTAACCGCTCAACTTGCTTTAAAATCAGGTTTAGCTTGCAACACTGCTGGCGGAACTCATCATGCGTTTCCGAGTTATGGATCGGGGTTTTGTATCTTTAACGATTTAGCGATCGCGTCTCGTGTTCTTCAGGAATTAAAGTTAGTTAAAAAAATTCTCATCGTCGATCTTGATGTGCATCAAGGTGACGGAACTGCGCTAATTTTCCAATCTGATCCAAGTGTGTTTACGTTCTCAATGCACTGTGAGATTAATTTTCCTGGAACAAAGCAACAAAGCGATTTAGATGTTCCATTACCTGAAGGCATGGAAGATGACGAATACTTGCAAACTTTGGCTCAATATCTTCCTGATTTGTTGACTGAGGTAAAGCCAGATTTAGTTCTATACGATGCGGGAGTTGATCCGCATTTAGGCGATCGATTAGGGAAACTCGCGCTCACAGATTCAGGACTGTATCGACGGGAAATGCAAGTGTTAACGACCTGTGTTTCGCAAGGGTATCCAGTCGCTTGTGTAATTGGTGGTGGATATGCAGAGGATATGGAAGCGCTCGTTTATCGACATTCGATCGTGCATCGGGCAGCAACTGAAGTTTTTCAGCAATATCGACTCTAAGTTAAAAATTGCGTGGGTCAATGACTCGAATCTCTGAATAGCGCTGAAAATCTGCTGGATTCAGTGTGAGTAGATCAGTGATTTGGTGAACGATCATACTCGCAACTAAATGAGTATCGTGAGCGGTTTTGCCTAGAACCTGATATTGATCGACAAGCTCTTCCCAGCGAATAAAACACTCAGGCGTATTTTCGTAAAAATTAGCCAGTCTCTTAATTTTCCTAGTCTCGATTACCGCCTCAGAAGCCGTTAAACCCAATCCATTAACCTGAAGCGGACGAGTTGCGACAACCCAGAATTCGATCAGAGTTTGCGGCACAATACAAAGCGTTAAATTCGGTTGTCGATGAAGTGTGTTGATGGCTCGAAGCGCATTTGGGTGAAGTTGGGAAGTAGGTTGAGCAAGACGCAACCAAACATTTGTATCTACCAGAATGTTCATCGGATTTCGTCTTCGCTGGTGTAAATCGCCTCCCGACTGATTGCTTGATCTGAGAGTGGTGGCGAATTTTGAAAAGATGGACTATTCACGAACTCTAATAAAGTTGCTTCCCACTCAGCATCAGAAAGATTGTTTTCAGTATTGGGTGTTTGTGCTGAAAACTGTTTTTCAATCCAAGATGCAAGATAAATCTCTGGCGATACTCCTTGCTGTGCCGCCTCAGAGATTAAACGTGCTTCGATTTCTGGCTTGAGTTGAAGCGTGATAGCCATGTGTAAAATTCTTAGCGCAATGATTTCAATTTAACTAAAAAGCTGTGACATCAAAGAAAACTTTTATTAAAGAAAACTTTCATTGCTAAAACAAAACCGGGGTCGGTTATCAACCCCGGTTTATTCAACTCACTACTGCTGGTGATTCAAACTTATAACCCACGCCTCGAACCGTTTGAATCAATGCAGGCTGACTCGTGTCGATCTCGATCTTCTTACGAATCTGTCCGATGTGAACATCTACAACCCGCTGATCGCCTACGTATTCGTAGTCCCAAACTTCCTGAATGAGTTCAGCCCGTCGCCAAACTCGACCTGGATGCGCCGCTAAAAAATGTAGCAGGTCGAACTCTAATGCCGTCAACGGCACAATCTCATCATTTAGCTTGACTTCGCGCCGAACCGGATCGATCATCAATCCACCAAAGGCGAGAGATTGTTGCTCCGCTGGTGTCACGGTTCGTTGACGTTTCAAAATTGCGCCCACTCGTCCGCCCAATTCCACCAAGCTAAACGGCTTCGTAATATAATCGTCTGCACCTTGAGCAAATCCGCGAACTTTGTCCGCCTCATCAGTGCGACTCGTCAACATCAAAACAAACACATTTGTGCGGCTCTGCATTTCTTGACACAGAGAATAGCCATTCGCGTCAGGCAAGTTCACATCTAAAATCACCAGATCCGGATTGAACTGTTCAAACACCTGCATTGCGGATTTACCATCTTCCGCCGATTCCATCTGGTAACTTTGCTTGGTAAGGAAGCGATGAACGAGATTCCGAATTGCTGGATCATCATCCACGACGAGTATCTTGGCTGGAGCCATGACCATAACCTTGCGCTTAGAGTAAATTGAGAAGACGTGCCAATGGGACAAACCCCTATTTCTGTCTTACACAGCAGAAACTTGTCATCAGCATTAGTATGCCTCACGTTTTGAATAGAATATCCTAGTTTGATAAAGTTTCCGCGAATTTACGGTCGAATCTAAAACGAAAGTGGGATTTGAGATATGCCGTTACGGAGACGCGATCCGAAAAGTTCGATCGAGAAAACGATCTCAAGTCGGGGGCACATCGTCTACACTCTAGTTGTAATCCCCCCCGCAGCTAGGTTACTCTTGGTAGAGAAGGTGGAGTCACAAGCCCATGAGCGCACAAAGCCCGTATGAAAAGTTAGGCGTTTCCGAAGGTGCAACGTTTGAAGAGATTCAGACGGCGCGGATTCGGTTAATTGAAGAATTGGCAGGCGACCAGCGAAAAATCTCGGAAGTCGAGGCAGCGTATGATTCTGTCTTGATGGAGCGTTTGCGCTTACGGCAGGAAGGCAAAATTAAAGTGCCCGATCGCATTCGGTTTCCAGAGAAATTGGTTCAAGCTACTCCAGCGGAAACTCCCGCACCCGCAGCAAAATCGAATCAATGGCTGAAGAGTTTGATCGATCAGCCGAGCGGTCAAGACATTGCCTATCCAGCAGTTGGACTAGCGGGATTAGGGGCATTAGTGTATTTCTACCCGTCCGATCAGGTGCTTCAGATTGCGATGGCGCTGGCAACCGGGACAACGCTGTATTTTCTCTATCGTAAAGAACGGAAACTTGGTCGATCGATCTTACTTGGAGTAGCGGGACTACTCTTAGGATTTGCGATCGGGGGCGCGATTTATACGCTGTTGTTGCCTTCTTTCCCGATGCTGCCCTCGAATGAAATTTTGATCAGTTTAGTTACTTTTCTGGTTTTATGGTTGGTCAGTAGCTTTACCAAATAGTTCCTAATGGCGGCTGAACAATTTCAGAAAACCGATTTCAACTGGCAACTTCAACAATTTTTCCGGCAGGTAGGCGAGTGGATCGAGTTGAACTTTCCACAAGTTCAGCCGCCGAATGCTCCTGATGTCCCGAATTGGTGGTTTCCGTCTTGGTGGCTGGAAGCAGGATTTTGGACTCTGATTGGGCTGTTTGTGCTGTGGTTGGGATTCCAGATTTATCTGGCAGTTCGATCGTATCTGACGCGAAATCAGGCGCAAATGGCGAAATTTCTCGATCGACGTTCTACTGCTGAAAAAGAACTGACGATCGCGCAATGGGTCAGATCTGCTCAGGAATTTCAACAGCAGGGAAATTACCGAGAAGCCTCAAGAGCGCTTTATATGGCGATGCTGCAACGCTTGAATGAAACGAAATTGATTCCGGGCGACCAAAGCCGTACCGATCGAGAATATTCGCGCCTCGTTCAATTGCTGCCCCAATCTGAGTCGTATCAAATGCTACTTGAGACTCACGAACTACTTCATTTCAGCAATGCACCAATTTCCGCTGAAATGTTCGATCGAGTTCAAAAAGCGTATGGCAACATTGAACGATCGACTCTCGATATGGCGAAAATGGCGTGATGAAAAAACTCGATCGACGTTTGGTATTTGGGCTGATTGCACTAGCTGTGATCATCGCTCTAACGCTGTTTATCGCGCCTAGAAGCAATCGACTTACAAGCGGCTCTACGTTCAGTCGTTCTCCAGATGGTTACGGGGCTTGGTACGCTTATATGAAACGCCAAGGACCGCCTGTCGAACGTTGGCGTAAGCCGTCCGCCGATGAAATCTCCGGCACAGGAAACACCATGATTCAGGTTGATCCGTCCGGTACAGCGTATGTAGAACTGGAATGGATCGAGCGCGGCAATACTTGGATCATTTTGGGCAGACCGAATCTACCTGCAACTCAAGCTGGATTTTCCACTGAACATAAGAGCGATCGAGGTTTAGTCAAAGTCGAAACTTCCAGACGGCTCAAAAGTGACAAGGGACTGAAACGATTGTTGGGCGATCGCTTTGGGTCGATCGTGTGGGAAGAGCGCAAAGGTAAAGGTCGAATCATTTACGCCGCGACACCCTTTCTCGCTGCCAATGCCTACCAAGGTGAGCCTGGAAACTTTCCCTTTCTGGCACAGTTAGCTACTGGGAAAAGGATTCTAATCGATGAATACTTGCATGGCTATCGAGATGAAACGGTCAAAGAAGAGAACACACAGAGTTGGGCAGATTATTTGCTCCGAACACCGTTAGCGGTTGTATTACTGCAATCGATCGTACTTCTAATCATTCTCATCTGGGCAAAGAATCGGCGATTTGGACAACCGAAACCGCTCCTAACTCCGAAGGTGAATGATAGTGAAGCGTATACGCAAGCTTTGGCGGGAGTGTTGTATAAAGCGGGGCGGAGTGAATTTGTCGTGAATGCGATCGGGCGGGAGGAACAATTGCAGATTCAGCGATCGTTGGGGATTGGGGGAAAATTGGTCGATCGAGATGCGTTGATCAATGCGTGGGTACAGCAAACCGGAAGACCTGCCGCAGAACTGGCGCAACTTTTCCCGGAGAAACAGCGATTAAGTGAGCAAGAATTGATCAAGTGGTTGGTTCAAGTAAGAGAGATCAAGCAGCATCTTCCAAATTGACTAGAATCAGCCAGCACATTTATGATCAAATTCCTTGATGAGAACTGCAATTGTCACCCCACTTGAAGAAGAACTTGCAATTTTGATTGCCGAATTAGAGAAGTGTGGACTGGAAAAAAGGGAGTTTCAACTAGGCGGCATCACCGCTTTTGAATTTAGAGAAATTGATTCATTTGTCGCTTGTGGTGGACATGGAAAGACGCAGTTTGGTATACAAGCTCAATACTTGCTTTGCCAAGTTCCACAGATACAGCTACTGTTATGTGCTGGAGTTGCTGGAGCATTGTCTGACTCATTAGATATTGGCGATGTAGTTGTCGGAACTGAAACAATTGAGCATGATTACAATCTGAAATTTGTGACTCGTCCATTGCCTCGTTTTGCTGGAAGTCCTCAAATTCTCGCAACTCTACAAAATTTCCCCCAGACAGATCTGACATTTTCAGTTCATTTTGGCGCGATCGCAAGTGGTGACGAAGACATTGTTGATGCTTTGCGAGGTTTAGAGTTGAAAAATTTGACTGACTGTATTGCTGTTGCATGGGAAGGCGCAGGAGGTGCAAGGGCGTGTCAGTTCAATCAAAAGAATTATCTTGAGTTACGTGCAATTACAGATACAGCAGATCATCAAGCTGCGGCATCGTTTGAAGCGAATCTACCAACAGCTATGGGCAATCTAGCCCAGGTTATTATTCGTTGGAAAGCAACGTTGTGAGCAATTTAAAGTAAGTTAAGCGAGACGCTATTAACAGTAGCGATCGACGAAGCTCTAAAATATACTTTGGGATTGTAGCGATCGCACTCCAACCGATTTTGAAACCAAATAAACCTCGCAGGACGTACAATTTTACTATTTCCGATGTACGACAATACCTGCCGATTTCTAGCTGAAAACTTCTCCGCTGACTTCGCCAGTTGGCTCTTGGGAAAGTCTGTCACACTCACAGAAATCCAACCCTCCGAACTCTCCCTCGATCCGATTCGAGCGGATGCCATGATTCTGCTTCAGTCAGATGAATCAATTCTTCATCTCGAATTTCAAACCCAACCGAAGCCAGAAATTCCCTTTCGGATGCTCGAATATCGCGTTCGAGGACAACGGCGCTACAAAGATAAACCGATGCAACAGGTCGTGATTTATCTCAAGCGCACTAGGTCTGAACTGGTTTATCAAACTTACTATGAACTAGAGCTAGAGCGCACACGGCATGAGTTTGATGTGATTCGATTGTGGGAAGAACCCGCTTCGCTGTTCCTGCAATATCCAGGACTCTTGCCGTTCGCGACATTAGCACAGAGTGAAAGTCCAGAAGGAATGCTACGCCAAGTGACCCAAATTGTCGATCAGATTGAAGATACAACAACACAAGAAAATTTGAGGGCAGCGTCAGCGATTTTGTCTGGGTTAAGATGTGCGATTCGTTGTTAGGTGAATCCATAGCCTAACCAAGGATACAAGGAACAGCCAAACCCTTGCCCTTGAACTCTCACTGGATGGAGGTGAAAGCCCTCCCCCTCAGGGTTAGAGGTGACTCAAAATCTGCCCACGGCGAGTCGGCTCGGAATCCGACAGACCGAAGCTGGGAACAGGGCGCAATCAGAGAGAACGTGTATTTCTCGCACTGGCGCTATCAGGCGTTCATACGGTGAAACAGAACCTAGAAAAGCATCTCACCCAGAAGCAGGGATACACCCACTCCTCCTGACTTGACTGGAGCAAAACCCACCGATGTTTATTTTAGCAAGCGGTATAACCCTGGGGTTTCCAGTAGATGAAATGGTTCCACCTAAGTGAACAAACAATCGAGTGAGGGAACGAAGAAAAACGATGTCAAAGTCTGAGGAACGGTCGAATCCTCAGTAGGCTGGACGAGCAGCGGAACTCTTTGCATCGGGTAGGACAAAGCGTTACTGCTTTGAGGCAATCAGAACATGAGTAACAAAGCAGATCATGGTTAGACACAAAGATAACTTTAGTGAACTCTGGAAGCGGCTCCCGTGGAAGCAATTTCGCAGGAACCTATTTCGGCTGCAATGTCGCTTATGGAAAGCAGTTCGAGCAGGCAACCGCCACCAAAGCTTGAATCTACAAAAGCTGATTCTCAGATCCCAAAGTGCAAGGCTTTTAGCCATTCGTCAAGTGACTCAACTGAACGCAGGTAAGAAAACGGCAGGCATTGATGGGCAAGCATCGCTCTCTTATCGGCAGCGGTGGGCGCTCGAAACTCGTCTTAGACAGCAGGTAAACCAATGGCAACACGCGAAGCTGCGAGAAATTCCGATTCCCAAAAAGGATGGAAGCACTCGGATGCTGAAAGTGCCAATCATCGCAGATCGCGCTTGGCAATGTTTGGTCAAGTACGCGCTCGAACCTGCACATGAAGCCGGATTTCACGCTCGAAGCTATGGGTTTAGACCTGGAAGATCGGCACATGATGCCCAACGACTCCTGTTCAACAACCTCAGATCCAGTGCCAACGGATTCCACAAAAGAATCCTGGAACTGGATATCGAAAAATGCTTCGACCGAATCAACCAACCCTTCCTGATGCAGCAAATTATGGCTCCCCAAGCGATGAAACAAGCGCTCTGGAAATGCCTAAAAGCTGGCGTGCATCCTGAGTTTCCTGAACAAGGAACCCCACAAGGCGGGGTGGTCAGTCCGCTCCTTGCGAACATCGCGCTCAATGGCATTGAGACGATTCACTACTGCATTCGTTACGCGGATGACATGGTGTTTATTCTCAAACCTGAAGACAACGCGACGGAGTTAGAACAGACGATTGACGAATTCCTTGCCCAACGGGGACTGAAGGTCAAACCAGAAAAGACAAAGCTGGTGACGGCGACCGAAGGATTTGACTTTTTAGGGTGGCACTTCCAGGTGCAATCCAACGGTAAGTTTAGAAGCTATCCGGCAGCGGACAACTATCAAGCCTTCCGCCAAAGGGTCAAAGCCATCGTGAACCACTCGAATTATGGCGCTAAGGAAAAAGCTCAAATGCTGGCTCCTTTAGTCAGAGGATGGCGAAATTATCACCGCCATTGTCATATGAGAAGTCCCAAACATCGATTGTGGGGACTGAACCATCGAGCATAGAAGGTCTTCAACCAAGAACCTCGGCTGAATCGACAACAGGTTGACCAGTTGATTCCAGCAATTCTCATTATGACTTTTGACTATCCAAAGCCATGAGAACGCGGTAGGGTAAAAGAGTCAAAAGCCCCTTCAGTGAGTCGAAAACGTTGACCCCGACCCGCAAGTTTGACGGCATCATTGG
>NZ_JBNXVP010000014.1:0-192662 GCF_050565645.1 Leptolyngbya sp. AN10 | reverse complement strand
ATCTGCGTGCCTTAACTCGCTACTTATTGTTCGAGAATTGGGATCATTTGCTGACCTTTATGATTGAAGGACTGGAGTTAGAAGTCCCGCCCAACTCCAGTTGATTTTTCATAATGAGAATTGCTGGGTTTCACGCGATGGCAGCAAAGCCTCGAATGTTCTTAGTGCTGCAAAAAGCTGTCAGTTACAAGCAAAAGGCTTCAAAACCGAGTTAGAAGCACTCAGAAAGCTAAAGTGTCCATATATCGTATTCTGGAACTTCAATCATTTCTTAGTGGTTGAAGGCTTCGCTAAAGATAAGGTGTATCTCAATGATCCTGCAACTGGACCACGCACCGTTTCTACTGAAGAATTTAATGAGTCTTATACAGGCGTAGTTCTCGTATTTGAACCAGGTGCAGAGTTTAGACCGGGTGGACGTAAACCGAGTACAGTTTTAGCGCTATGGGATCGCTTACAAGGTTCGATCGGTGCGTTAGCTTATTGTGTTGCTGCGGGGTTGTTATTAGTGATTCCTGGATTAGCTTTACCCGCGTTCTCTCAAGCTTTTGTGGATAATGTTCTAATCGAGGGGCGCGATGATTGGATTCGCCCGCTGATTCTCGGAATTTTGTTTACATCTGTCTTGAATGGATTTCTCACACTGCTACAACTTCAGTTCCTCCGACGCTTGAGGATTAAGCTTGCAGTTGGAATGTCAAGCCGATTTCTCTGGCATATTCTCCGTTTGCCTGTCAGCTTTTATGATCAGCGATTTGCTGGAGAAATTAGCAGTCGAGTGCGGTTGAACGATAGTTTAGCCGCGTTGCTGTCTGGACGACTTGCAACCACAATGATTTCAGCCGTAACGGTCTTTTTCTATGCGTTTGTGATGCTGCAATACGATGTGGTTTTAACCTCGATCGGGATTGCGTTTGTCGCAGTAAATATCACAGTTTGGCGATGGGTCTCTCGCCAGCGAGTTGATGCCAATATGCGACTGATGCAAGAACAAGGTAAAGTCAGTGGGGTTTCGATTTCTGGTCTGCAAAGTATGGAAACACTAAAGGCATCAGGGCTAGAGTCTGATTTCTTTTCACGCTGGGCAGGCTACTACGCGAAAGCAATCAACGCACGTCAGGAAATGGATACAACCAATCAAACGTTGGGAGTTCTGCCTTCTTTTCTGACTTCGATTACCTCGATGTTACTGCTGGTGATTGGAGGCTTGCGCGTGATGGATGGCGTGTTGAGCATTGGGATGTTAGTCGCATTTCAAGCCATGATGCAGAAGTTTCTAGAACCTGTGAACAGTTTAGTGTCACTTGCGGGCGAACTGCAAGAAATGGAAGGCAATCTCAATCGATTAGATGATGTGTTGCGAAACCCGATCGATGCTGCTTTGAACCAACCTAAATCACTTTCTACCTCAACGGTTCGACTTCAAGGTTATGTTGAGCTTCGTAACTTAACGTTTGGCTACAATCGCGCAGGAAAACCGTTAATCGAGAATCTGAGCTTTCACTTAAAACCGGGTCAACGAGTTGCGCTTGTGGGCGGGAGTGGTTCGGGTAAATCAACCGTTGCAAAGCTTGTTTGTGGCTTGTATGAGCCTTGGTCGGGTGAGATTCTGTTTGATCATCAACTGAGAACACAGATTCGGCGTGAAGTGATTACGAACTCGATCGCGCTTGTTGAACAAGATATTTCGCTGTTTTCCGGTAGTGTTCGCGATAATTTAACACTCTGGGATGCGACGATTCCTCAAAACAACTTAGTTCGAGCTTGTAAAGATGCTGCGATTCATGATGTCGTGCTGTCGATGCCGGGTGGCTACAATGCTGACCTTGCTGAAGGTGCAACGAATTTAAGTGGTGGTCAAAGACAACGATTAGAAATTGCTCGATCGCTGGTGAACAATCCATCGATTCTAGTGATGGATGAAGCCACGAGTGCGCTAGATTCTGAAACTGAGAAGCTCATTGATCAAAAGCTACGGGAGCGAGGCTGTACCTGCATTATTGTGGCGCACCGACTCAGCACGATTCGAGATTGTGACGAGATTATTGTGCTCGATCGCGGAAAAGTGGTGCAACGCGGTAGTCATGATGAACTGCGACAAGTTGAAGGAAAGTATCTGCAATTGATTCGGAGCGAAGGAGAAGCGCTGTAGAGGAAGGTTATTACTATGCTTGACCAAGTTAGAGTTGCAAGTTTGCGCGGAGAAACACATCGATTAAAGGGCAATGAACCGATTTTGCTTGATGATCCGCAAAATGTTTGGATTGTAAAATCGGGATCGTTTGCGTTATTTGCAGTTGAAAGCCAGAACGGTACGATCGAAGGAACTCGCCGCTATCTATTCACAGTTAGAAATCAGCAGGCAATGTTCGCGACTGCATCGAACACAAGGCGGCAGATTTTAGCAGTGTCGATCGAGGAAACCGAACTCCTAAAAGTGTCGCTGCAAGAATTCATGGGTGAGGGACAAGCGATCAATTGGATCGAGGACTGGATTGAACATCTCGGACTTGCACTCTCAGACATTGTGCCGCCTGAGCTACCCGCTCAAGAAGAAGGAACACGCTATTTCTCACTCGCAACCCATCAAGTGTTTCAGCCACAGCGAAACACGATCGCTTGGGTACAACTTCAACAAGGCTACGCGACCTGGATGGGATTCGAGGAACGATTGCTTACACCTGATTCTGAACTATTACCGTTTAGTTCAAATCTTTGGCTACAAGCAGAATCTACGATCGAGCTTTCTGCCCAAACAACGCTAGAAATTGACGATTTAGAAACACTAATTGCAGGTTTAACCCAGCTTCAGATCTATTTTCTTCAAGCGATCGAGCAACTAGAACAACAAGATGCTGAAGCAGAGCGATCGCGCTTTCAAGAGCGGCAACAATTGAATCAGCAAGTGATGGACGAAACGCTAGGCGAATTGGTGTCATTACTTAAAGCTCCTGGGACAACCATTTCTCAACCTGCTGCGATCGACCCACAACAAGCGCTACTCATGGCAGCGGGAGCAGTCGGTCACGCTTTGGGTGTTACCATTCGTCCTCCAGCAAAGTCGGAAGATCTCAAACGAGTCGGCGATCCATTGATTGCGATCGCTCGGTCTTCTCGATTGCGAATGCGTCAAGTATCACTCCGCGATCAGTGGTGGAAAAAAGACTGCGGTGCAATGCTCGCTTATACTTCAGACGAAAATCAACCAGTTGCAATTCTACCCATATCAGATACGCGCTATGAGATCTATAATCCGCTCCAACAAACACGGATTACCGTTAACAATCGAAATGCAGCTAATCTTACTTCAACCGCTTACACTTTTTACCGTCCATTGCCGGATAAAGCGCTAAAAACACTTGATTTACTTCAGTTTGCGCTACGAGGACACTATCACGAACTCATTGTTGTTCTCGTAGCAGGCGTGGCAACAACACTGCTTGGAATGGTGACTCCTCAAGCTACAGCCGTCTTGATTGATAACGCAATTCCCGATGCCGATCGCAGTTTACTCGTTCAGATTGCTCTGGGTTTGCTTGCGACTGCGTTTGGTGGAACGCTGTTTCAACTGGCTCAAGGTAGCGCGATTATGCGAATGGAAACTTTTGCGGATTCGTCTACACAGGCGGCAGTTTGGGATCGGTTGCTGAACTTGAAAGCATCCTTCTTTCGGCAATACTCGATCGGGGATTTAAACTCGCGGGTCAGTGCAGTCAGCCAAATCCGTCAGAAGCTCAGTAGCACCGTTCTCAGAAGCATTTTTACTAGCTTGTTTTCATTGTTAAATCTAGGATTATTGTTCTACTACAGTGGGGCACTTACCTTGATTGCTGTATTGGTTGCGTTGGTAAATATTACGGTCACGATCGTCTCTGGTGTGATGACGCTTCGTAAAATTCGTCCTTTGCTCGAATTGCAGGGACAACTCTTTGGGGTGATGGTGCAGATGATCAATGGAGTGACCAAACTGCGGGTTGCTGGAGCCGAATCACGCGCCTTCGCACACTGGGGCAAACAATACAGTCAGCAGATTAAATGGATGCTCAGCACACAAGGCGTTGAAGATGTGCTTGCCGTTTTGAACAAGACGCTTCCTGCTCTAACAACAGCAATTCTATTTTGGTTTGCAACGACATTACTACAACAATCACAAACTCAAGGTGGCGGCTTTTCAACTGGAACATTTCTTGCGTTTAATGCCGCTTTTGGAACATTCATTGCGGGGGCAACCAGTCTAAGTACAACAGTAGTGGATGTGCTAAAGATTGTTCCGTTGTGGGAGCGGGCACAACCGATTTTAGAAGCTCGCCCTGAAGTTGATACAGATAAGGCTGATCCGGGTCGGTTAACGGGTCGATTACTGGTCGATCATGCAATCTTTCGCTATCGAGATGATGGTCCTTTAACGCTTGATGATGTCAGCATCGAAGCTGAACCTGGGGAGTTTATTGCCTTGGTGGGTCCTTCAGGCAGTGGTAAATCAACGTTGTTTCGATTGCTACTCGGCTTTGATGTGCCTGAATCTGGAACGATTTACTTTGATGGACAGGATTTATCTGGACTCGATGTGAATGCGGTGCGTCGTCAGTTAGGGGTGGTAATGCAAAATAGCCGATTGATGTCAGGATCGCTTTTTGAGAACATTGCAAGCGGGGCGCTAGTAACAATGGACGAAGCCTGGGAAGCTGCTCGAATGGCGGGATTTGCTGAAGACGTTGAATCGATGCCAATGGGAATGCACACGGTCATTAGCGAAGGTGGAACTAATCTTTCGGGTGGACAACGGCAGCGGTTATTGATTGCCCGATCGCTGGTTCTCAAGCCCAAAATTTTGCTATTCGATGAAGCGACCAGTGCGCTCGATAATCGCACTCAAGCGATCGTATCTCAAAGTCTAGAACGACTCAAAGTCACTCGAATTGCGATCGCTCATCGTCTCAGCACGATTCGCAACGCCGATCGGATCTATGTCCTTCAAAACGGTCGAGTCGTTGAACAAGGCAACTTCGATCAACTATCAAATCAAGCGGGACTATTCGCGCAATTGATCGAACGACAAAAAATCTAATGGGAGCTATTCAATGAAATTTAGGATAATTACCAATCTTTTTCTTGCTGCTGGATTGGGATTTACTGCGATCGCGCTTCTCAATCCGCCTACTGATCCAAGCCGTATCGAAAGTTCCGCTAGTGTCTGCCAAGCTCAACACGGGAACCCACTGAATAGAACTGAGCTACTGTTTGGCTTATCAAAACCAAATGGCTCTGTTGTAACTGAAAAAGAGTTTCAGCGCTTCGTGGACCAAGAAATCACGCCGCTGTTTCCGAATGGGCTAACGGTACTAACCGCGATCGGACAGTTCAAGGACTCGAACGCAAAAGTGATCAAAGAAGAATCAAAGGTATTATTGTTGCTTTATCCCTTTGACGGTGAAAGTAACCGCCGCATCGAGCACATTCGAGAAGCATACCGAAGCACATTTCAGCAACAATCTGTGTTACGTACCGATGCTCGATCGTGTATTTCTTTCTAACTCATGACAATCCTCATAGACGAGCAAGTGACAAAAGTTAGATCAGCATCATGACTTTGTGCAATCCAGTTCAAGACGTTTTTCAGAGGTTTACAGCAGGGAGAGTTCCTAAGATGGAGCTATCCCAATCGAGGTACAACCTGATGCAACGCTTCAAAAACAGTCTCATTTCTCCGATTCGTCAATGGCTCGAATCCATTGAGATTCAGCAACCTAAAACAGCACGATTGTTGTGCAAAATGATTCCGGCTCGGTGTCCGTTTGAGCGAGAAATTAAACTCTTCGATCGCACGATCGCATCAATTCCACCCCTTTGTAAATTGAATCCGTTCTATGATCAAATCGTCGAAATTCGCTTCAAATCACTGATGTACTTAGCCGATCAGTGTGGAGAAGATGTTACCCTCTACTGCTAAATGCAGGTTGAGAATTACCATGACCGAAGCTATCAAAGCTCAAATTATCAATATCGAAGAACGACTGAGACAAGCCATGCTTGCGTCTGATGTCGATGTTTTGAATGAACTACTCGCCCCCGAAATTATCATCACCAGTCACCTTGGAGAATTACTCAGCAAACAAGATGATCTCGCTGCACATCAATCTGGTTTGTTCAAGATACAAGAGTTGAACCCCTCAGAGCAGAGGATTCAACTGCATGGAGAGATCGCGATCGTGTCAGTCCGAATGCAACTTATGGGCAGCTACAATAACAGTCCAGCAAACGGTGACTTTCGCTACACTCGCGTTTGGGCAATTTCTGAGCATGGAACTTGGCAGATTATTGCTGCCCACATCAGTAAAATTTAGACCACAAAGGAGAAATATTTCATGATTCATCACATCTCGATCGCAGCCCTTTACCCCCAACACGTTGCTGAAGTGCTGGCAGAACTCTGTCAAGGACAAGCAATGCCGTTTCCTTACCACGAAGGTAGCTACATTGTGTTAACCTTCGATTCGCATGGAACACTGATCGAAGTTCACCCACAAGGAACAGAACTAAAGCCGATTGGAGAGATTAAACTGCCTCCTTGTGAGCAGGGTTCTCGCTACACTGCCTTTCACGCCGCAGTTTCAGTTTCAACCTCTGAAGCACAAATTCATCAGATTGCTCAGCGCGAAGGTTGGCAAGTGCAGACTTGCGATCGCGAGGGATTCTTTCAAGTGATTGAGGTTTGGATTGAAAATCAACAGTTGCTAGAGTTCCTGCCACCCACATTCGCGACACAGTATCTCGCTTTTACGCATCCAGATGCACTAAAGCAGTTTTTATCAATGGCAGCCGCTTGAGATTAACGACAAAAGCTAAACCTGCCAGAATTGATTTTGGCAGGTGTTTTATCAATCTAAGTTTGGTTTGTCGCTGTTTGATGCTTTCGGACGAAGAACAGAATTGGCGTAAATTGCAATTTGCGATCGATTCCTAAGATTGAGCCGATTAAAAATACTGGTCACATGAGTTTTAACAGTGCCTTCTGTGATGTAGAGTTGTTGGGCAATCTCGCGGTTTGTTGCGCCGCGCCCGATCAGGTGTAAAACTTCTTGTTCTCTGGGTGTCAGGTCTGGAATCTTTGGAGTCGCTTCTGGACGATTTTGAGCCTCTGGAGAAGATGCGATCGACAACTTGTTAAACAGTCCCGGACCAAACTGCGTATAACCTTGATGCACAAATCGAATCGCGGTTGCAAGTTCGCGTGATGGCATATCTTTGAGCAAATACCCTCTCGCCCCTGCCTGCATCGCTCCTGCAATATAAGCATCATCATCAAAGGTGCTGAGAATCAAAACTTTGACTGTGGGAAACTCCTGCGTAATCAACTGGGTTGCCGTTTGTCCGCTCATTTCTGGCATTCGGATATCCATCAGCACAACATCAGGCTGAAGGTGTGCCACCAGTTCTAAAGCAACTTTACCATTGTCCGCATCGCCTACAATCTGTAGGTCGGGTTCTAGTTCTAGCATCGCCTTGAGTCCTTGCCGAATCAAGCTTTGATCATCCACTAGCAAGACGCGAATTCGAGGAGATTCAGGAGATTGCATCGGTTCTGCCTCTTTGTACTATCCTCCCCAATCTGGTTGAGATAGATTTAACACTGTTTAATCTATGCGAAAGTGAACTGCGATCGCATCGAATGAATGTCACGACTGACACATTACATTTGTCATTGCTTTGGCTTTTTTAGCCAAGTAGAATAAGTATTGGCAACGATCGCAGCTTGAGTACGATCGCGGACTTTCAATCGATCGAGAATGTGCGAAATGTGGTTTCTCACAGTGCCTTCAGAAAGATGCAGCGCTTGAGCAATTTCTCGATTGTTTGCCCCAGTCGCAATCAGTTGCAGCACATCGCGTTCTCGATCGGTCAATTCGTCGAGTTCAGGTGGTATTGATAGCTCCTGTATTTGAGCCTGAGCGATTACCTTCTCAACAATGCCAGGACCGAACTGAGTATAGCCTTGCTCGATCGATCGAATTGCCTTCGCGAGTTCCTCCGCAGGCGTATCTTTCAGCAAATATCCTTTTGCTCCAAACCGTAACGCTTCAGCTACATAGTTCGTATCATTAAAAGTCGTGAGAATTAAAATTTTGGCATCTGGAAATTGCTGGCAGAGCTGTTGAGTCGCTTGTACTCCATCCATCACAGGCATCCGAACGTCCATTAACACTACATCAGGAGAGTCTGGCTGTAATGCTTTAAATTGTTCGATCGCTCGTTGTCCGTTCTCCGCTTCAGCAACAATCTCAAGATCAGGCTTTGTTTCCAGAATCGTCTTTAAGCCCCGACGCACAATCTCTTGATCTTCGACCAGCATCACTCGAATCATCGTGAATCCTCCGCCCCTGGCAATTCTGCACTGATACAGCAACCGTTTCCAGGTGAACTCTCAATCCTGAGTGTTCCACCCACTGCCGCTGTTCGTTCTTGCATTCCTCGCAGTCCATACCCCACCGAAGGTTCATCAGGATAAAATCCTTTGCCATTATCTTTCAACACGAGTGCTAATCCGTCCGCTGTTGATTGCAAACGAACCTCAACACTGGTCGCATTTGCATACTTACAAATGTTTGTTAAGCCTTCTTGCACAATCCGGTAAGCAACATGATTGACAGTGTTAGAGAGCATCTGAGATAAGTCAACAGAGCAATCGGGCAAAATTCCTGTTGTTAGGTGGAATTCGTCGGTGAGTTTGACGATCGCACTTTCCAACAACTGCCCTTGCAGCGGATCAGATCGAATGTCCGAAACCGATTGTCGCACTGCTTGTAGCGCCTGTGATCCCAACTGTTTCGCTTCAGCTAAAAAGCTATGCGCTCGATCGAGATCAAAATCCCACAAGGTGAGTCCTGTTTCGATTTGAATATTGAGAGCGACGAGCAAATGTCCCAAAGAATCATGAATATCGCGGGCAATGCGGTTACGCTCTTCGATTGCGACCATTTCCTCGATTCTTTGATTCAGAGCGCGTTCTTGTTTGAGCGATCGACGAAGTTCTTCTTCTGTGATTTGTAGGCGGCGATTCTGCTCTTGAAGCTGTTGTTTCAACCGACAGAGCTTCAGTTGATGTTCAACTCGCACAATCACTTCTTCGACCTGGAACGGCTTGGTAATGAAGTCTGCTCCGCCGACTGCAAACGCTCGAATCTTATCGATCGCTTCATTAAGAGCACTGATGAAAATGACTGGAATCTCTTGAGTGTTTGGATCTTCTCGTAAGTGCTGACAAACTTCATATCCATCCATACCTGGCATTGTAATATCTAGCAACACCAGATCAGGAGGTTGCGCCCGCATCCCCATCAGTGCCGTTGATCCGTTCGTAACACTGCGAACGGTGTAGCCTTGTTCATTCAGCATTGCTGATAGTAG
The DNA here is from genome assembly GCF_050565645.1 of Leptolyngbya sp. AN10. Taxonomy (NCBI): domain Bacteria; kingdom Bacillati; phylum Cyanobacteriota; class Cyanophyceae; order Leptolyngbyales; family Leptolyngbyaceae; genus Leptolyngbya; species Leptolyngbya sp. AN10. The sequence continues at coordinate 183,257 of NZ_JBNXVP010000014.1, read as the reverse complement.
TCGAAGATTGTCTAAGGTATCATCGACTAGGAGAATGTCACCTTTTCTATGATAGTTCATGCCATGTTCTGAAGAATGGATAGTTTGGCTCGAACACTAGAAACTCTAATACTAGAAACTCTAACACTGTTCAGTGTTAAAGCTCCACTTTGCTTATGTTAAGCTTTTCGGCGTTTTGTCACCCGAACGGGTAATTTCACTTTATGCTAAACATCGATAGCATGAGCAAGATTTGCAACGCATTCAGATCAGTCTCTACCGAATGCTTTAATTGAAACAATTTAATCGAGGAGTGTGGAAATGCGACCTCTCTCCCATCGCCTTTCAAATTTCACAAAGCGCTTATCATTACATCCTGTTCTAGTGGTTCCATTTGTTCTACAAATCTCTTTAGCGGTGGGACTAACCGGATGGCTCTCTGTTCGGAATGGACAACAAGCGGTAAACGATGTTGCAAGTCAACTTCGCAGCGAGATCACGGCTCGAATTGAGCAGTACTTAGAAACCTATGTAACAACTCCCCACCAGATTAATCGCGTGAATGCCGATGCGATTCGGCTCAATCAGCTTAATCTGCAAGACTTCGATCAGCTAGAACGACACTTCATCAATCAGATTCAAGTCTTTGAATCGGTGCGAGCAATTTATGTGGGCACTGAACAAGATGGCTCCCATATTGGCGCAGAGCGCGGAGACGATGGCACTCTTCAAGTTAAGGTTTCAGGAGATGCAACCGGGCATGAAGTTCGATTCTACGCGGTTGACCAAAATCTCAGTCGAACAAAACTATTGAAGGCAAAACCGAATTTTAATGCTCGGCTTCGCCCTTGGTATAAAACTGCGGTGCAAAAAGGCAAAGCAAACTGGGGAGAAATCTACAAGTTGTTTGCTGCTCCAACCTATGTACTAAATGCAAGTCTACCGATCTTTGACGATCGTAAAAATCTCGTCGGTGTTGCCGCTGTCGATTTCTCGTTAGAACGAATCAGCAACTTCCTCAAAAGCATGAAAATTGGGCGTTCTGGCGAAACGTTTATCATTGAACGACAAACCGGATTGCTAGTCGCAAATTCAGCGAATCAGCAACCCTATGTCGTTGAAAATCCGTCTGCACCAAAAACAATACAGAAATCGAATCGAGTCAAGGCGACTGATAGTTCTGATCCCTGGACAGGACGCACGACTCAATATCTATTACAACGTTTCGGTAGCTTAAATCAGATTGTCGATCGACAACAACTCGATTTTGAGGTCAACGGTCAGCGGCAGTTTTTACAAGTTGCACCGCTCAAGACCGAACAGGGTTTAGATTGGCTAATTGTCGTCGTTGTTCCTGAATCGGACTTTATGGATCAAATCCAAGCCAATACTCGCACCACAATTTTGCTGTGTATTGGAGCTTTTGGACTTGCAACCCTGTTCGGCATTCTCACCGCTCGTTGGATTACGAAACCGATTCTACGCTTGGGACGTGCCGCTTCTGCGATCGCAAGTGGCGATCTCGATCAAACCGTTTCTATCCACAGCACCAACGAGCTAAACCAGTTAGGACAATCGTTCAATCAAATGGCGGCTCAGTTGCGCGAATCTTTTTCTAAGCTAGAGCGCACCAATGAAGAGCTAGAAGATCGGGTTGCTCAACGAACGACAGAACTTGGTGTTAGGAATGCTCAACTCAAGCAAGCAAAAGAAACGGCTGATGCAGCAAACCTTGCTAAAAGCCAGTTTCTCTCGAATATGAGTCATGAGCTACGAACACCGCTGAATGTGATTCTAGGCTTTACTCAGTTGCTATCTCGTTATCGATCGACAGGTGAAGGAACACTCAGCACCCGTCAAGCAGCTTATTTAGACACGATTAACCGCAGCGGCGAAGATTTACTGGCGCTAATCAACGATGTGCTAGAGATGTCGAAAATTGAAGCGGGTCGAATCACGCTGAACGAATCGGATATCGACCTTTATAGTTTGCTTGATCGATCGCAGCAAATGTTTCAGCTCAAAGCTCAACTCAAAGGCTTGCGGTTGATTTTAGATCGATCGAACAATGTCCCTCGATACATTCATACCGACGAAAGCAAACTGCGCCAGGTGCTTCTAAACCTGCTTGGCAATGCGATCAAATTCACGCAAAGCGGCAGTGTGATGTTGCGGGTCAGAGTGAGCAAAGAAAATCCTGATTTGCGTCTTGCGTTTAGCGTGGAAGATACTGGACCGGGCATTTCTTCAAGCGATCTCGAACTGTTGTTTAAACCCTTTGTACAAACCGAAGCGGGAGTTAAATCTCAGCAAGGAACTGGACTAGGCTTGCCCATTAGTCAAAGATTTGTGCAAATGATGGGCGGAGCGCTAACCGTTAAAAGTGAGTTAGGCAAAGGCGCAATGTTTACCTTTGAGATTCGGACTCGTGCGGTAGAACCCGACACCTTGCCCGTTCAACCCCCATCTCGCGAAGTAATTGGACTAGCACCTGGACAGCGAATCTATCGAATCCTAGTCGTAGAGGACAAAGCAGAAAATCGGCAACTCTTACTCGAATTGCTGACTCCGATCGGGTTTGAAGTACGATCGGTGAATCAGGGTCAAGCCGCGATCGAACTTTTAAGAGACTGGATGCCTGACTTGATCTGGATGGATATGCGAATGCCTGTTTTAGACGGGTATGAAACGACTCGACGCATCAAAGCATTCACTCATCCCGCCCCGATTATCATTGCTCTAACGGGCAGTGCTTTTGAAGAAGATCGGGTCACTGCGCTATCCGCAGGCTGTGATGATTTTGTTCGCAAACCTGTCTATGCAGACGTAATTTTTGAGAAGATGGCAGAGCATTTGGGCGTTCGCTACTGTTATGCAGAAAAAGCCATATCTCAAGCTGGAGTCGTTCCACAAACATACAATCAAAGCACTGTGATCGATACAGGTCTGTCTCCTAGTTTGACACCTTCAGATCTTCAGGAAATGTCGATCGATTGGATCAATCAACTACACGATGCTGCAATGAAAGTGAATGCAACGCAACTCCTTCACTTAATTCAGCAAATTCCTGAATCCAATTCCTCACTAGCGAAAAGCTTAAGCGCCTTGGTTAACAACTACTGCTTTGAAGAAATTGTGGCTGCAATTCCAGATCAAGTAGTCAAAAAACTCCCACCGATGCCCACAAGATAGGCAAAGGTGGTCGATTAAGCATAAGCCCAGTTTTGGTAAATCACGAGATTATGTCTACCGAAACCGCATTTTTGCGTCACCTGAATTTGCAGAGATTGTTCAGGAACCCCCGTCGCTTGATATAGCTCAAGCGTATTTGAATGTGTACAAGCGACTGCTTGGTGTGACACCTAAAATGATTCTTGAACAGCGCAAGGACCAAGAAATAGCGCGAACATGATTGCAGCGCTTGTCACTGTAGAACACCGCTGCACCCCCTTTGACTGCTTAAGTTTGGAACAATTCACTGACTCAGGACTGTTTCATCGCGCCAGAAAGTGAGCCTTCCGCGTTGCTTGAGACCAGCGTTATATTTAGACTGGTTGCGGACGCGGTATTGAGAATTGCCGAGCTAAGACTGTAAAGAAATAATTCAGTATTCGAGCGGTTGCAAAATTTCGTTCTGCAGCAAAAACGACTTGTGTATACACAGTAGTCCAAGCGGGAGGGGTTTAAGCAAACCTTACCGATGACCTGAACCTGATTCGCCAATATGCTCGGCAAGTCCGCCAAGACCTGCGCCCGATTCGCTACTTTGCCGAAGATGAGAGTCGCTTTGGGCTGAAAACATTGCTGGGGCGGGTGATTACAGCTTGTGGAGTCAAACCGATTGGCACATGGCAATGGTTATTCAAAGCCTTCTGGATTTACGGAGCGGTTGAACCTGCAACCGGAGACAGCTTTTTCTTACAGTTTTCACAGGTGGACACGGATTGCTATCAGCAGTTTCTCAACGAATTCTCGCGGCAGTATCCGGACAGTCTGAACATTCTGCAAGTCGATAACGGGCGATTCCACACCAGCAAGGATTTGGTCGTGCCAGAGAACATCATTTTGCTGTTTCAACCGCCTTACTGTCCAGAACTCAACCCGATTGAGCGCTTGTGGCAACATCTCAAAGCACAACTGAAATGGGCATCGCTCAACACCGTTTAATTCGGTATAAGATTTCTTAAAGGATGTGACGTTTCTGCCACATCCTTTTATTTTGTTAATAGGAACGCGCAGAAGAATCGAAATATAGTAAAAATGTTCTATTCAAACAGCGATGGGTTCGCTAAAATAAGAGTAGAATTGAATACCCAACGGGCGGATTGCCTCTGGGAAGGGTTCGGACCCCGAATTCGCCCCCAATCCCCTGTGTTCTCTACCCTCTTGAATTGGGAATCACCATCCATTCAAGCGTTGCGCTCAGTCCCTTTACTGCCTCAACAATGAATTTAAAAGTGTCTCCTCAGTCCCGACTCCCAAGCTGCGACCGTGTTGCGCTTCAAATCCCGTCCTTGGTGAGAGAGCTTTTGCCTGATTCAAAGCTAGGCTTAATGTAATGAATCACCTCCCTTTGGATCAGACCGATTGTTTGTCGATCGCGGCTCATCCGTGAAAATGCGATCGATTCTGTTTAATGGAAGACTGTGGTAAATCTCAAGCTACGGTCTAATTTAGTGAAATTCGAGTAATTCGCTCAGGAGAAGCATAATGCTACACCGCAAGATCTATCAACTCTGTTGTGATGGTCGCGAAGTCTGGATCTTCTTGCGGGATCAACAGCGCTGGATCGAACGCGCCAAAATTCTAGATATCGAAGGAGATTTGGTCACGTTGCGCTACGAAACCGATGAAGAAGACGAAAATTGCTCTTGGGAAGAAATGGTTCGGCTCGAAAGTATTGGGGCTGTGACTCAAAAATTGTCCTCTGTACCGAAAGGATGTGTCGATCCGCTGGTCTCGGATGATTGCCCCGAAGCAGAACAGATTTCTAATCCGTTTGACAAACGCGAAGACTAATCAGCATTGATTCAGAACTTGAAAGAAGGGCATTGCACCCTTCTTTTTTGTTGCTTTTTTTTAGAGATTTGAGAGAGTTATTTCACTGCGGTACAATCCGCCCGTGATTGGAAATCACGGTCTATCGAAACAAAGTCCACTAAAGGGGACTGTAGCTGAATAACAATAGGCATTTCAGTCTGTTTTTAACAGACTTTGTTCCGATAGCCCCGAATTCTATTCGAGGGGCGATTCATGCGATAACCGATTACTGCCAAACCACTCCTTAAAGCCCGATAACTGCTCTCGAATATTCTTCAAAGTTCGTCAATTCGCTCAAAATTTCAACACTTCATCCAACAAATCCCTTGCCGCTTGCGCCTTCACCAGTGCGGCTTGGTGATCGCTATGAGCACGAACTAATTTTGTCAATCCACCGACACCCGTTTTGAGTTGTTCTAAATCTTCGCCGCTCATTAACTCGCCATCAAGCATTCTCAACATCAGCGGCTTGATATCGCCCACTTCTTGCCGAACTTTCTGCAATTTCTCCACGGTGCTCAACAAGGTTTTGAGCGAGTTCAAAATTTCATCAATATCTTGAGGATCTTTTACTGCCTCAGAGGTGCTTTCAGAACTTCCATTTCCAGAATCTACAACTTCCAACTCTTCATCAGGAGTTGTTTCAGAATCATCAATTTGCGCTTTGGTACGTGCCATTTCTGTGATCTCAAAGATTATCTATGTGCGATCGATGCTTCATTCTCGATCCAATTCATTAAAACATTAGACCCGCTTTGAGAATAAATTTTCCAACTGAATTCACAAATTTGATCCACTTTGCGATAGATGCGGGGAAAAGGTCGAACGCGCTAAATCTTCCCAGAGTTCTAGTGAGGAGTTCCCCATGCGTCGATCGCTAAAGTTTCTAAGTATTCTCGCTGCGCTCACTGTTGTTGCAGCCCCCGTTCCAAAGATTCACGCCCAAGAAGCTGAAAAGCCTGGACTGGGTAATCCCGCTGTCCCTTATGTTCCAACTCCTGAAGAGGTTGTGATGGGAATGTTGGAGCTTGCGAATGTGGGACGCGAAGATGTGGTTTACGATTTGGGTTCTGGAGATGGCAGATTAGTGATTACGGCGGCTCAGAAGTTTGGAGCCAGAAGGGGAGTCGGAATTGAAATTAATCCGGGATTGGTGAACAAAAGTCGGGAGAATGCAAAAGAAGCAGGAGTTGGCGATCGCGTTCAGTTCCTCAATCAAGATCTTTTCAAATCTGATTTTCGAGAAGCAACCGTAGTGACGCTGTATCTCTTACCTCGGATTAATCTTGAACTGCGTCCGAAGCTCCTGAGCGAACTGAGACCCGGAAGCCGAGTCGTTTCTCATGCGTTTTCGATGGGAGATTGGCAACCGGATAGACGAGTCACTGTGGATAATCGCACTGCCTATCTCTGGATTATTCCGGCACGAGTCGAAGGTACTTGGACAGGAACACTTTCAACGCAATCAGGACAATCGATTCCTTACAAAATGCAAGTAACGCAGTCGTTCCAGAATGCCCGCGCAATGGCAGAAATTGCTGGTACTACCGTGAGTTTGCCTCAGATTAAATTGGTGGGAGATCGCTTAACATTCGAGCATCGTCAGAAAATCAATGGTCAAGAGATGCGAGTTCGTGTGAATGCTCAGATTGTGAACAACAAATTGCAAGGAACGGCTGAAGTGCTGAGTGCTAATTCAACCGAAACCTTCGCCATGACTGGGACACGAGCTTCAACCAATCAAGGCGGATAAATTGATCTTGGCTGCAATGTTACCCCCTGAGATACTACCCTCTGGATAGACTTCCAGAGGGATTATTTTGCTTCTGGCAATGCTTCCTCTGTCGATCGACGAGTCACCACCCACTCATTATTTCCAACCACATGATCATAGATTGCCGTAATTGCAATTACGCTTTTGAACACACAGTAGAACGGAATAAATAAGCAATAGACCCAATAATCCTTAGCAGGTTGCTTGACTGCATCAGTTCGCACAATCCAAGCTGCTAGAGTTTGCAACGGACCGCTCGCTAACGTGAGAATCGTCATTGTCCAGATATATTCGGGTGCGATGTTCGGTGCTTCTGAACCTGTTAACGCCAAACTAAACGTAATTGGAAAGGCTTGTAATGCGATGAAGTGGAAGCCTGCACTATAGACCAAAAGTAATGTCCAATAGAACTTTTGCCAACCATCTAGCCGCATTGTTCTCAAGATCGTGGCTTGATACTTCAGCGTCACTTCGAGCCAACCTTGTGCCCATCGTTTCCGCTGGAACCAGAACGATCGAACATCCACAGGAGCAAGCTCTGTAACTACGATCGTTGGATCATGCACAATATTGTGACCGCTCAACAAAGTTCTAAAACTCGCGTCAATGTCCTCCGTCAACATACGTGACGAAAACCCAATGCGTTTTAGAACCGAAGTTCTCCAGTAGCCATTCGCCCCACAAAACACGCCCGTATCTACCAGCAAAGATTTGGCAGGATGGCTCACACCGTATATACATTCAAACTCCACCGCAATCATCCGCGTCATGAAGTTCACATCCTGATTGCGAATCACGTTGCGTCCTTGCACTGCGCTATATCGATAATTCGATAACCAGCGCCATGCACGAGTAAAGCAATCCGAATTTGGATGATGATCCGCATCTAGGATTCCGGTTATTTCCCCGGTCACAATTTCTAGAGCCGCATTAATGTTTTGCGCCTTCGATCGACTGCCTTCAACACACAGCAATTTCAACTCCGGATACTGCTCTGCCATTCGTTCCAGTCGGTCTTCCACGGGCAAGCGTTCCGGTCGGTTATACGCCAAAATCACTTCCAAACCGTCTTCAGGACGTTCCACGGTTTTCAGAATGTGTTCCAGCGTTTCGAGAATAATCTGCTGCTCGTTGGGCAGATAGGCTGCCACAATCAGCGAACTTCTTGGAATGTCTCCGCTCGATCGCAATAATGGATAAAGCGGTTGAGTTCTGGGAGAACGCATAAACCGCTGCACCATTCCAAATTTTGGCATCTTGGCGACGTGACCTCGACGATACGTGATCGCCGTTGACACTGCTTCTCCAATCACCACGATCGATGTCACCAGATACAAAACCGGAATCAGAACATGGAGAAACGACAGATCCCAGCCGTTCTCCAGAATGTAGTAATACAGCACCGTCGGTAGACCGATCACGACAAGATGCGTTAAAACAATCTTGTCAAGAATCGGACCGAAGACCGAAACGGGCTTGTGCAGCAGTCCCTTACGCATAACAGTTTTTTAACAACCTAAAAGGGTTCTCAATAGATAGAAACCACGTGTTACAGAAGTTGTCAAATCCGCAGAGGAATAAAATCGACGATCGAATTCACTCAAAACCTTACTGTTTCTACTTTTGAGTGTCTGAGTAAGATTGCTTAGGATGTAGAGCCGTTCTGCTAATAGATTTCTCTCGTAAACAAACAAATCCGGATCACGAGAGAACTTCACATGGTTTTGAACAGATTACGGAATTTTGACAAACAAAACGGCTTTGCGAACAAAAACTTTTGCCACAAAGCCGTATTTTTTCCGATTAATCAGTTTTTCTAACCAATTTCAACCAGTTGGATATCAAAAACTAAATCTTCTCCCGCCAAAGGATGATTTGCATCTAAAGTGATGTCCGCCTCAGAGATGTCCGTAACGACCACCGGAATCGTCCCGCCATCGGGCTGCCGAATTTCTAACTGTTGTCCAACTTCGGGTTGCATTTCGGGCGGCATCTGAGCACGATCGACAATCACGACCATTTCTTCCCGATGCTCGCCGTATGCTTGCTCTGCCGGGATTACTTCTGTTTTTGCATCTCCCGGACTCATTCCCACGACGGCTTTCTCGAATCCTGGAATGATATTGCCATCTCCGATCGTAAATTCTAAGGGTTCTCCATTGGCGGAAGAGTCAAATACTGTACCGTCATCGAGCTTGCCTGTGTAGTGTACGCGGACGGTATCACCTAATTTTGCCTGTGCCATAGTAAATTGTTTCACATCGACAATTCACTTTAACAATAATGATTAGAAATGGAAGAACTCTAGGGTAGAAATGATGCAAAATGCGGACGCGATCGTCATTGGCAGCGGAATCGGTGGACTGGTTGCAGGTGCGTTATTAGCGCGATATGGAAAGTCAGTGATTGTCTGTGAAAGTCACACCATTGCAGGAGGAGCAATTCACAGCTTTTCGCGGCAAGGATTCCATTTTGATTCAGGTGCATCGTTTTACTGTGGATTGAGCGATCCAAATTCTGTAAATCCATTGCGTCAAGTATTAGATGCTTTGGGCGAATCGGTCGAAGCGGTTCCTTATGATCCGTTTGGACATTACCACTTTCCCGATGCGACGCTTCCGGTGTATGGAAATTTGGAAAAGTATCGATCGACAATTTCCCAAATCTCTCCCCAAGGTGCGATCGAGCTTGTCGAACTCGAAAAACGTTTCCTCGCGCTCTACGAAGGCTTACGAGGCATTCCAACTTTAGCGCTTAGAGCCGATTGGAAGTTAGCCCCGATCTTGATTTCTCGGTATCTCCCCTCGCTTCTCAAATTGCTTCCCAATCTGGGAATGATTCAAGCTTCGGTTGGCGACTTGATGGATCAAACAATTCGTGATCCTTGGGTGCGGCGATTAATCGATTTAGAGTGTTTCTTGCTTTCTGGACTTAAAGCACATGGCACGATTGCACCTGAAGTTGCGTTTATGTTTGGAGAAAGAACGCGATCGGTAATTGATTATCCAATCGGTGGAAGTGGCTCGATCGTAGATGCTCTGATTCGCGGCTTAGAGAAATGGGGCGGCACACTCAGACTAGGAACACACGTTGAAAAGATTTTGGTCGAATCTGGGAAAGTTCGCGGCGTTCGATTGCGGAATGGAGAGGAATTATTGGCATCGATCGTCATTTCCAATGCAACAATTTGGGACACTTATTCTCAATTGCTAGAACCAAACGATCTTCCAAAGTCTTACCGACAGAATGCACTAAAAACACCTGCGATCGATAGCTTTATGCACCTGCACTTAGGCATTCGAGCAGACGGATTAGCAGATTTGACCGGGCATCATGTCGTGGTACATGACGATCGAGATATTACCGTCCCCGGAAATACCTGCATGATTTCAATTCCGTCTGTTTGGGATGCGAACCTTGCTCCTGCGGATCATCATGTGGTTCATGCCTACACTTTGGAGCCGTTTGATGGCTGGATCAAAGATTCGGGATACGAAGAGAAAAAGAAAGCGCGATCGCACTCTCTCTTCAAAGCAGTTCAGAAAGTCATTCCAGATTTGAGCGATCGTATTGTTCTAGAACTAATTGGAACTCCGTTAACTCATGCTCGTTACTTGCGAAGATATCAAGGAACTTACGGAGCAGGAATTCCAGCCGGACAAGGTTTGTTTCCGAGTTGTCACACTCCGATTCAGAATCTTTACCGAGTTGGAGATAGTACGATGCCTGGGATTGGAGTGCCTGCGGTGGCGGCTTCGGGAATTTTGTGTGCAAATACGATCGTTGATCCTGCTCAAACGATCGAACTGGTCGATTTGCTGAAATAAGATAGAACTATCAGCAGTGATGGAGAATTTATGCCTTCCCCGTTTCCTGGCATGGACCCTTATCTAGAATATCCTGCGTTCTGGTCTTCGTTTCATACCCGATTCATTGTCGCGATCGCGGATGCGATCGAACCTCAATTGAGTTCCAACTACTACGTTGAAGTAGAGTCGCGAACCTATCAAAGCGAAGCGGGTGAAGAGATTTTGATTGGAATTCCCGATGCGATCGTCTTTGCTGAGAAATCCAATCGATCTGCTGGTTCAACTTCTGAAACTGCGGTTGCTACTCAGCCTGAAACTGTTTTCGTTCCGTTGCCAATTGAAGTAAAAGAACGCTATTTAGAAGTGCGAGAAATGGGCACAGATGATGTGATTGCTGTAATCGAATTGCTATCACCAACCAACAAACGCGCAAAAGATGGACGGGCAGAATATGAAAAGAAGCGACGGCAAATTTTGAGTAGCCAAACTCATTTAGTGGAAATTGATCTACTTCGAGCTGCAAAACCAATGGCAATGCAAGGAGTTCAAACCCCTTCACCCTATCGAATTCTCATCAGTCGAAGTTCTGAACGTCCACGCGCAAATTTGTATGCAGTGATGCTCGATCAAGCTCTGCCGAATCTTCCAATCCCGCTCAAAGCTGGAGAAACTGAACCGATCGTAGAACTCCAAACTGTGTTTACTCAGGTCTACGATCGCGCTCGATATCGTAGTCGCATTGATTACACACAACCTTTACCGCCTCCGATGCTCTCTCAGGCTGATCAACACTGGGTTGAAACTATCTTGGCATCTATCCGTGAACAGTAAATTGGGACTGTAAGAGGTTTCCCACAGTCCCAATCCTTTAGGCGGTAATTCGAGCAATCACCCCCGCTCCAACCGTGTACCACCTTCGCGAATGGCAAATTGCATTCCGGGTTCGATCGCGATCGCATCTTGAAGCCCGATCGACAATTTCACTCGATCTCCTGGCATCACCATCTCGATCGCACGACCATCATCAGAGCGGTACGTATAAAGAACTTGAAAAGATTTATTCAGGGGAGTTTCCAAATTGGTACAGAAATACTATTATTTGAATTAAAGGAAAAACACGGATGGCGATCGCGCCCCGTGACGAGTATCAGGAAGAACAATCCCAAACATCTTGTGGAGTAACTATGCCGTGGACATCTGAACAGGTGTTAGCTCTTGCCCCAGATGCGTCCTCAGCAAAGAACGGGCGAGGATTAGCAACCTTAAGTAAATGGACTGCTTTGGGGAGCCATGAAACTTTTATTTGGGGAGAATGTCAGGGAAGCGGCAAGAATCCTTATCGAACTCAGATTAATCTCAGCGAACCTGCGTTTCGGTGTAGCTGTCCGAGTCGGAAATTTCCTTGTAAGCATGGGTTGGGATTGTTTTTGATTCTGGCAGAACAATCGAATCAGATTTTGGAAAGTGAGCCGCCTGATTGGGTGACGGATTGGATTGGGAGTCGATCGCAAAAAGCAGAGAAGCAGGCACAGAAGAAAGAACAATCCGCTGATCCAATTGCTCAAGCAAAAAGAGCGGCAGCCCGTCAAGATAAAGTCAGTGCGGGAATCCAAGAGTTACGACTGTGGCTAGAAGATCGAATTCGACAAGGACTGATCGCAGTTCAACAAGACTCTTATCAAGTGTGGGATAGTATTGCAGCCCGAATGGTGGATGCTCAAGCACCCGGACTGGCTCGAAGATTGAGAGATTTAGCGGGTATTGTTCACCTTGGTTCAAGTGGTCATCAACTGTTACTTGAACAATTAGGACAGCTTTATTTGATTACAGAAGGGTATCAGCGAATTGAAAGCTTACCTCCAGAAGTTCAAGCCGATTTAAGAACTCAAATTGGTTGGACAATGAGCCAAGAAGAAGTTCTGAAAGAGCCTTCGCAAACTGATCTTTGGCTGGTAGTGGGACAACGAACCGAAGTTGAGGAACGCTTGAAAGTTCGACGCACTTGGCTCTTTGGAATTCAATCCAATCGATTTGCATTGTTATTAGATTTTGCACATGGTAATCAACCGTTTTCCGAACATTGGATCAGTGGAACTTGCTTAGAAGCAGAAATCGTGTTCTATCCTAGTGCTTATCCTTTGAGAGCATTAATCAAAGCTCGACAGGAAGCGGCTCAATTGACAAGAGCACCTTTAGGAATGAGTGTTTCAGAAGCAATTGGAAAGTATGGAAGCGCGATCGCACAATGCCCCTGGATCGAACAAATGCCCATGATTCTATCCTCTGTAATTTTGGTGAGAGATCGAGATTGCTGGATGCTTCGAGATGCTGAAGAACACTATCTCCCTTACCGCTCAGACACGGATAATTGGACACTTTTAGCGCTCAGTGGTGGACATTCATTCACTGCGTTCGGAGAGTGGAACGGCAAAGAATTTCGATTACTGAGTAGCTGGATAGGAGACGAACTCTATGGACTCTAACTTGTGGAAAGAGATCACCTCAGCCGCATTGCTGGGTACAGAACGACAGCCCTTCAAGTCGATCGTAACATCGGGCAAACTCGGACAGATTTTGCAGATGGATGAAACACGATCGTCTGAATCCGCTTTGCTCCTGTCTGCCGGAATTCTTTCGCTCTATCAACAGGCTGGACAGCAACCCCAGAAAGATTCGACAGTTCCATTTCCTGCTTGCGACCTGAATGATCAGCCTTGTTGTCGTCCTCGTGCTGCTAGTTTTCTACAGCAAATTCTTGAATCAGGAAGCACTCATTCTGAGCATTTATCGGAATGGTTAGAGCTTGCAGCACAAAAAGAACAGAGAGTTCCAGAGCAATGTTTATCTCGCCTTTTGACACTAGCAGCATCAGGTAATCGACTACAGAAAATTTTACCGATTCTGGGAGAGCGAGGACGTTGGTTAGCGGCTCAAAATTCAGAGTGGAATACTGCGATCGACCCTTTCACCGAGATTGATTGGGAGACCAGTACGGAAAAGGCTCGACGGGTCTATCTCAGACAATTGCGACAAGTTCAACCTGATCAAGCGAGAGAGCTTTTACAGTCTACTTGGAAAGAGGAATCGGCAGAGGTAAGAACTCAGTTCCTTGAAGTTCTCCACATCGAATTAAGTATGGCAGATGAGCCATTTTTAGAAGAGCAACTCAACGATCGTAGTAAAGCGGTTCGACGGAAAGCCGCTGATTTGCTGGTTCGCTTACCGGATTCGCGATATTGCGATCGCATGATTCAGCGTCTCACTCCATTGATCAAACCAAAATCAAATGTGATCAAACCAAAATCAAATGCGATCGAGATTACTGTTCCAGCATCTTGTGATAGTTCCATGCAGCGAGATGGACTTGAGCCAAAACCGCCAAGCAACAAACAATATGGAAATAAAGCTTGGTGGTTATTACAGTTAGTTGCTGCAACTCCATTAACAGTTTGGCAAACTCAATCAGGTTTGATGAACCTTGCAACCATCGTTGAGCAAGGGAAAAGAAGCGAATGGTACACCGCTCTGAGAGAAGGTTGGCAACAAGCCGCAAAAGCTCAAAACAGCGCGGAATGGGCGCAAGTTCTACTGCAAGATTCTAAATTTGCGATGGATACTACGAATTTACGATCGCTCCTAGAAATATTACAGCCTGAACAGCGCGATCACTGGCTCTGTCAACTCTTTGAGAAAACCCCAAGTGGCATCAGAGATCCCTATATTTTCGTTGTCGTTGAAGAACTAGGAAAAATCGACTCGTACTGGAGTGAACAATTAGCACAGCACTTTCTAGAAAGTCTGTCTACTCATGTTACTGAGTTTGAGTTCTACTGGGAATTAGAGCGCCGTCTGAAAGGATGGACAAGGCGATTTCCCAGGAGCATCATTCCTAGCGCGATCGTGCAGTTGGAGAACATGATCAAAGATGACTTACCCGCCTATACACAAGCAGCCTTGAACTTTGCGATCGCAATTCTAAAATTCCGTCAAGACATGATTCAATCCTTCGAGAACTAACAATGGCAAAAACAAAAGTGGCTACCTTACTCCGTCAACACGCCGAACAACAATTCGCACAGGAGCTTGATGAACTCTCGAAAGCGGATTCTCGCCAACGTCCGCCGAACTGGAAGCTTTCACCTTGGGCAGTTTCTACCTATCTTATGGGTGGAAAGTTAGACAATGGCTTTGAAGTGATTCCGAAATATATTGGCAATCGGCGACTGATGGAAGTTGCGATCGCAACTCTCGCAACCGATCGCGCTCTTCTGCTCTACGGTGTTCCGGGCACTGCAAAATCTTGGGTGTCTGAACATTTAGCCGCTGCTATTTCTGGCGATTCGACTTTGCTAATTCAAGGAACGGCAGGAACAAGCGAAGAAGCAATTCGGTACGGATGGAACTATGCACGATTGTTAGCTGAGGGACCTTCGATGAATGCGTTAGTCGCGAGTCCGATGATGCGATCGATGTCTGACGGTAAGATGGCTCGAATCGAGGAATTAACGCGAATTCCGTCAGATGTGCAAGATACGCTGATCACGATTTTGTCTGAGAAAATCTTACCGATTCCTGAACTGAATGCAGAAATTCAGGCGAATAAGGGCTTTAATGTGATTGCAACGGCGAATAATCGCGATCGAGGTGTGAATGAACTATCGAGCGCTCTAAAACGCCGATTTAACACTGTGATTCTACCTGTTCCCGATAGCATTGAAGCCGAGGTTAAAATTGTTCGGCAACGAGTTGAAAGTCTAGGACGGGCGCTAGAATTACCTGCGGAAGTTCCTGCGCTTGAAGAAATTCAGCGAGTGGTAACAATCTTTCGAGAACTTCGGAATGGGATGACAAGTGATGGCAAAACGAAGCTGAAATCACCATCGGGAACATTAAGCACCGCAGAAGCAATTTCGGTCGTGAACAGTGGAATGGCGCTTTCGGCTCACTTTGGTGATGGATCTTTGAAAGCAAGCGATCTAGTTTCTGGATTGGTTGGGGCAGTCGTGAAAGATCCTGTTCAAGATCAAGTGATTTGGAAAGAATATCTTGAAACCGTTGTGAAAGAGCGGGATGGTTGGAAAGATCTGTATCGCGCCAGTCGGGAAATGCTCTAGGAGCAAACTATGTCAATCCATGTTTTTGGAATTCGTCATCACGGTCCTGGTTCTGCTCGTAGCTTGCGTCAAGCCCTGGAAACCTTGCAACCGGACATTGTTTTAGTCGAAGGTCCACCCGATGCAGAATCACGCCTACCTTTGTTGATTCATGCTGAGATGCGTCCTCCGGCTGCTTTATTGCTCTACGTTGTGGATCATCCAGAGCAAGCTGTTTACTATCCGTTTGCAGTCTTTTCTCCAGAGTGGCAAGCGATTCAGTATGGACTACAGCAGCAAATCCCAGTACGGTTTATGGATTTGCCGCAGTCTCATCAGTTTGCACTCGCTCAAACTCAACCGGAATTAGAGCGATCGACAAAAATTGATCCCCTGAATCTACTCGCTGAAGCCGCAGGCTACCAAGATGGCGAACGCTGGTGGGAACATCTCGTCGAACAACGGCAAGAGAGTACCGAGCTATTTACTGCAATTTTAGAAGCAATGACAGTTTTGCGGAATGAAGTTCAATCGGAAGGTGAATCGATCGAGAATTATCGAGAAGCTTTTATGCGAAAAACAATCCGCGAAGCTGAAAAACAAGGATTCCAAAACATTGCCGTGGTGTGTGGAGCTTGGCACAGTCCTGCTTTAGTGAAGATGCCGCCTGCAAAAGAAGATACTGCACTGCTCAAAGGATTACCAAAACTGAAAGTCGAAACAACTTGGGTTCCTTGGACTTATGGGCGCTTGTCGATGAGTAGCGGCTATGGTGCAGGCATTCATTCTCCAGGTTGGTATCATCATCTCTGGAAACAAGGAGAACGAAAGAATGCTTCGACTTTGAATAGTTCAATTCGTTGGATGACGCAGGTTGCAAGACTGTTGCGTAAACAAGATTTAGATGCTTCTTCTGCGAGTGTGATCGAAGCAGTTCGACTCGCAGAAAGTTTGGCAGCATTACGCGATCGCGCTCTTCCCGGTTTAGAAGAACTCAATGAAGCAACTCAAACAGTTCTCTGCTTCGGTGATTCACTTCCCATGCAGTTAATCCATCAGCAGTTAATTGTAGGAGAACGACTGGGCAAAGTTCCTGATGAAACTCCGATGGTTCCGCTGCAACAGGATCTTCAGAAGCAACAGAAACGATTGAGACTCAAGCCTGAAGCGATCGAAACGAATTTAGAATTGGATTTACGCAAAGCAACGGATTTAGATCGATCGCAGTTTCTCCATCGATTGCTGCTTCTTGGTCTTCCTTGGGGCAAAACTCAAGCTGTGAAAGGGAAGGGAACCTTCCGAGAATCTTGGCGATTGCACTGGAAACCGGAATTTACCTTGAAATTGATCGAGGCAGGCATTTGGGGAAATACGATCGAAGATGCTTCCAGTGCTCTAACCTGCGATCGAGCAAATCGGGCGAATCTTCCAGAGTTAACCAAGCTGATTGATCAAACCTTGCTGGCAAACTTACCGATCGCAATTTCGCATTTGATGACTCGGTTAGAATCGGAAGCCGCGATCGCATCAGATATGACGCATCTCATGGAAGCTCTACTGCCATTGGTGAACATCATTCGCTATGGGAATGTGCGCCAGTTTGATGCTCAAATCGTTCAGCACGTTGTTGATGGATTGATTGCTCGGATTTGCATTGGTTTACCGATCGCAGTTAGCAGCTTAGATGATGATGCCGCTGCTAAGTTCTATGAGTTGATTATCTTAGTAAATAGTGCGATCGCATTGCTACAGAACAATGAAGCTTTAGAGACATGGCGGCAAGTATTAGCAACGCTCTCAGACCAAAAAGGATTACATGGATTGCTTGCAGGTCGTTGCTGTCGATTGTTATTTGAAGCAAATTTCTTTGATACTGAAGAAACATCAAGACGATTAGGACTTGCACTTTCAACGGCAACTGAACCCGCTCAAGCTGCGGCTTGGATTGAAGGATTTCTTTCAGGCAGTGGACTATTGTTATTGCATAATCTTGAACTTTGGAATGTTGTCGATCGATGGATTATTCAACTACCATCCGAAACATTCATTGCCATTCTGCCATTGTTACGTCGAACCTTTTCAACATTCGCACCTGCTGAACGGCGACAGATGGGCGAGCAAGTTCGACAGGGAGAAACAACTGTTCAAACGCAGATCAGTGAATTAAATGTCGATCGAGCCGATGCGATTCTGCCTTTACTTGCTCAATTGTTAGGAGTTCAATCATGAGTGCTGAAACAGAACGATTACGACGCTGGCGATTGCTATTAGGGGGAGGAGCAGCAGATGGCATTGCAATCCCAGGCGGATTAAGTACTGGAGATCAAGCGATCGACCAAACGCTTGAAGCACTCTATGACAGCGATCGATCCGGTGGGCTGGGTGCGTCTTCTCCCAAAGTGGCACGATGGCTCGGAGATATTCGCACTTATTTCCCTACCTCAGTCGTTAAAGTCATGCAGCAAGACGCTCTAGAGCGTTTGAATTTGCGCCAAATGCTGCTCGAACCGGAACTATTAGAAGCTGTTGAGCCTGATGTTCACCTCGTCTCGAATCTATTGTCTCTGAGCAATGTGATGCCCGGAAAGACCAAAGAGACTGCACGAATTGTCGTTCGTCGAGTCGTTGAAGAATTGATCCGAAAACTTGAAAATCCAACTCGTCAAGCTGTTCTTGGCAGTCTTAATCGTGCTATTCGGAACAATCGCCCACGTCATTCTGAAATCGATTGGCATCGAACAATTCGAGCGAATCTAAAACACTATCAACCAGAGTACAAAACGATCATTCCTGAGCGTCGAATCGGTTTCGGGCGCAAGCGATCGGCATTGCGAAACATTATTCTCTGTGTTGATCAAAGCGGCTCGATGGCAACTTCTGTCGTTTATGCTGGGATTTTTAGTGCAGTTCTGGCTTCTCTTCCTGCGGTTAAAACCAATCTCGTTGTGTTTGATACGGCTGTGGTTGACTTAACTGAAATGCTGCAAGATCCCGTCGAAGTTCTGTTTGGAACACAGTTAGGCGGCGGAACGGATATCAATCAAGCCTTGTCTTACTGTCAGGGATTGGTCAGACAACCCCAGGAAACAATCTTAGTGCTAATCAGTGATTTGTATGAAGGGGGCAATCAAACAGAGATGAGAAAGCGCATGAGTTCGATCGTGTCATCAGGCATTCAATTCATTACGCTTCTCGCGCTGAATGATGATGGCGCACCCTACTATGATCACAGCAATGCAAAATTTCTTGGATCTCTAGGTGTTCCTGCATTTGCTTGCACTCCCGATCTATTTCCTGATTTGATGGCAGCCGCGATCAATCGTCAGGATTTAGCTCAATGGGCAGCTACACAAGAAATTGCGATCGCATCTTAGAGAACACTTTAAAGCGCATAAATAAGAAGCTTCGCTGCGTTGCTGTTCGCCCGTGATTGGAAATCACGGTCTATCGAAACGAAGTCCACTGAAGGGGACTACAATTCAATGACAGCAAACTCTTCAATCTGTTTCTAACAGACTTTGTTTCGATAGCCCCGAATTCTATTCGAGGGGCGACTTGTGCAATAAACGATCGCTTCTTAAACACCCTCCTAACTTAATCGATCGAATTGATATTGATAAAGCTGTTTCAAAGTTGAAATGAGCTTTCGGGAATAGAGCGGATCGGCAGAATAGAACGCGCCTAACTGTTCCACTTGCGGAGCAATGCCTCGTGCAATGAAGCGAAATCTTGGAGTGACCGATTCTTGGGTGAATGGCTCTGTACTGGCGTAAGTTTTTAACATCTGAATATGAGCACGAACACCCGTTCTCGCATTTGGAAAAGTTGCGGTATCGGAAGCTCCCACTTCTCTCAAAGCCGCAAAATTGTTCTGAGTTGGTTGTACAGTATTGCCAAAGCGAAAAAAATTGGTTTCTAACAACGCTTGAGTGAATGCAATATCCGGATTCACACCTTCGATCGAAGCTTCTTCTAAATACAAATCGATAATTTGAGGAAAAGTTTTCAGCGCTTGTGGATTGTTCTGCTGTAAAAAAGCTTGGATCGTTGCTTTTGACAGATATCCGCGTCCCATCACGCGCCCAATTCGAGTGGGAGTTTTGGTTTGTAGCACGAGTGTTCGTTCTGGCTGATTCCAACCGACAACAACGCCTGCATTACGTAAATCGATTGCTCTTACATAAGTCGTATTGCGATAAGTGACTAATTGCGCTGTTCCAGGACGATTAAAATTGATCGCTCCGTTAAGTAATGCGATCGGTAAATAAGCATTGCCTCCTAAAACAAAGCCTTGATTCTCAGAAAGTTCTCCATTCAAGCGAATCCGAATCGGAACTTGGGCAGTAGTCGATCGCGCTTGAGCAGGTTTTGGTGCAAGTCCATTCGCGATTCCTTGTGCGATCGCAGTTGAGCGATTCAACAAAATCGTGCGATCTTGTGGACTGGTCGAAAATCCGATCGACAATACGATCGCTGGAATCCGAAGCTGACGCACAAACGGAAGACGACCAAATGCAGTTTCGGTATCCGGTCGCACTCCTCGACTGACCAAATTTGGAACCGTGACCACAATCCGCTGAATCAGGTCTTGAGCTTGCTGTTGCCGCTTCAAATCTCCTGCTCGATAAAATGCTGCTGTCCCTCTCGCATCCGGATTCAGAAACGCATCTGTTTGCAGCGATAACGCCAGAGTGCCAGGAATTGCACGTCGATTAATCCACGCGATCGCACCCGTTGAATCGAGTCCGGGCGGCACAATCTGAACCGTTAACCCTCTCGATCGCAGTTCTGCCGCCACCTGATTTTGTACTTTGACCAATGCCGCCTGAAGTTGTGGATTACTCGCCCTAGACGGTGTGAATAGAATCATTTGCCGAATCTCTTCCGTCTCTCGCTGTGCTGGATTCGGGCGCGTTGAATCGGGCGATACTTGCGTCGATCGCTCCGGAGTCACTGCTCGATCGATCTGCGCTTGAGCAATTAAGTTTTGACAAAATTGGGTTTCGACACGACTATCCTCCGGGCAGTGATTCGACTCGAAAATCATGTGGCACTTTTGCGATGTTGACTGTCTTTCTCGTTCTGGTAGAGAAACAAGAAAGATGACCAACCGAAACGACGTTAACGATTACATCCTGATTGATCACGCGAAAATAATCGAATTTACAATAATCCGATTTCTCTTATCCCATCTACGCGGCGAGTCGGCTTCGACGGGAAAAATACGTGCAAAAAATAGCATTAAGATTTCTCATCTTATGACCTTCACGGATCTAAATTGTTCCAAAGCCCTGAAACGGCGGCGATTTGTCTTATCGATCGTCTTCTGAAGTTAAACCCAAGAGTTTCAGAGAATTCCTTTGCTTTTAGCGATATGATACTCTCCGCAGACTTGAGAAACGCGCCATGACACAGCAGTATCGAATCACACTTCTTCCCGGTGACGGCATTGGACCTGAAATCATGTCGATCGCCGTTCGCGTCCTCAAAACCATCGGTGAAAAGTTTGATCTGAACTTCGAGTTTCAAGAAGCGCTGATCGGAGGTTCTGCGATCGATGCGACTGGCGAACCGCTCCCTGCTGCCACACTCGAAACTTGCAAAAATAGCGATGCGGTCTTACTCGCGGCAATTGGCGGCTACAAATGGGATTCTCTCCCGCGTCATTTGCGTCCTGAAACCGGATTATTAGGACTACGATCGGGCTTACAGTTGTTCGCAAATCTTCGACCTGCAACGATTCTGCCGCAACTGATTGATGCCTCTACTCTAAAGCGCGAAGTCGTAGAAGGGGTCGATATCATGGTCGTGCGGGAACTAACAGGCGGAATTTATTTCGGTCAGCCACGCGGTGTATTTACGACTGAAACAGGCGAAAAACGCGGTGTGAATACAATGGCTTACACCGAATCAGAAATCGATCGAATTGGTAGAGTCGCCTTTGAAACCGCTCAGAAACGATCGAAGCGTCTTTGCTCAGTTGATAAAGCGAATGTTCTGGAAGTCTCACAATTCTGGCGCGATCGCATGATTGCGTTATCGAGTGAATATCCCGATGTTGAACTAACGCATCTCTACGTGGATAATGCTGCGATGCAACTGGTTCGCGCGCCAAAACAGTTCGATACAATCGTCACCAGCAATCTATTCGGAGACATCCTCTCAGATGCGGCGGCAATGTTAACGGGCAGTATTGGAATGTTGCCTTCTGCGAGTTTAGGCGCGTCGAATCCGGGTGTGTATGAGCCTGTTCATGGTTCCGCTCCCGACATTGCTGGACAAGATAAAGCGAATCCGTTGGCACAAGTTCTTAGTGCTGCAATGATGCTTCGATACAGTTTTGATCAAGCGGAAGCTGCAACACATATCGAGCAAGCCGTTTTGAAAGTTCTGGATCAGGGCTATCGGACTGGGGACATTATGTCTGAGGGTAAAACGCTTGTTGGGTGTCAAGCGATTGGGGATGCTCTTGTCGCGGCTCTTTAGGGATTTGTAGACGTTGGTGTGTTCGTTCATCCGCGAACCCGCCCGGAGCTAAACCTCCGGGCTAATCGAAGGAACCCCACTGAAGTGGGCTAAGATTGCGATCTGAGGGGGCTTCAGCCTCCTTTCCTACATTAGCCCGGTCGGTTTAGCGCCGGGCGGACTTCATCGCAGCGACAGACCATCATCGGCACAAAATCTTAAACCTAACTTTTCCGAGTGCGATAGGTGCGGCGACGTACCAAAAATTCAGGAATATCGCTCTCGGTTTTGAAAGAATTCGATCGAGGCATCGACTTTAAATCCGGTGGCGCAGTGGTATCGATCGAATCGACTAACGCTCTTACCTCTGGCGGCAATTCTTGATCAGTCAAAGCTTGCTTCAGCGCGATCGCGGTTTCGTGCAATCCCTGAAATCGAGTCTTCCAATGCTGAATTGCCGTTTCATATTCACTCGCCTGCTGTGCCTGACTGAGAATCTGTTCCTGCATTTCGGCAGTTTGACTCTCTAACTCCGTGATACGAGTTTGACTTTGTTCTCGATCGACTTCTAATTCCTGACAGACTTGCTGAAGGAGCGCCTGAGTGGTCATGTGTCGCGCAATTCGAGATTCTAACGCTTCAACTTGCGCTTCGAGTTCGATGATTCGCGCTTGATCTTCTTGTTTTTGGGATTCGAGGTCTTGTAACTGTTGTCGTCTTAGTTGCAAATCGGTTTGAAGCACTTGAAACTGTTGTTCGATCGCAAACGGTTGAACATCCGCCGATTCAGTTTGTCGTGCTTCTGCCGCCGCTAAAAGCGCTTGATAATCCCGTTCTCGCTGTTGTGCCTGTTGGATTTTGAGTTCGAGTTCCGCTTTTTGTTGGGAAAATAGCAGTTTGAGTTGATGAATCGCTTGCTGTTGCACATTGGCAATTTCCTCAGTCGAAGCTAATTGCCGTTCGAGGAAATGCTGATTCACCGCTTGCGATCGCAATTCTTCCAAACTCGCGATCGACTGATCGAGGGCTTGTTCTAGATCACGAATTCGTCGCTGTTGGGCTTGAACCTGTTGCAACAAGTCCGGAGCAGCAGAATCCTCAAAGCTCAAACTGAGTTGTTCCGGTTCTGACACCGCTCGAATCTCCAAAAACTCGACTACCAACGTACACGCAGTCTCAGATTTGCGCCTCAGTGTTTCGGTTCTGGAGGCAAGGTCACAGCTTCGGTGGGCATTTCGGCACTATTAAGCGACCAGCGATATTCGATCGAGATATTCAATCGTTCTAATTCGCCTTCAAGACGTTTTTGCTGAGAGAGCGCTTTGCGGAGGGCGATGATCAGTTGTTGAACCTGGTCTCGGTGTTTCGCATCGACCGCAAACATTGTCTGACGTTCTAACAGTTGTAAGAGCAATTCATAATGAATGTGCGATGGCAAGGGGATCGGTTCCATGAAAGACCTACCAGGAAGGATTGGAATAGTAGAGAACACTGTCTAGACTGTATATGCTGAATCCCTAGAAACTCAAGGTTTACTCTAAAAAATTATTGCAGTACAGTCTAGCGCAGAAATGCTCAGGTTCATTTGCCCAGCAATTGTGCGAGTGCTTGTCCAGGATCAGGCTGTTTGACGATCGATTCTCCAATCAAAACGGCAGTCGCTCCCGCCTGCGAAACTCTCGCTAAATCAGCAGCGGTATAGAGTCCAGATTCACTGACGATCGTAATGTTCTTTTCTGCTAACACCGAAGCTCGATCGCGCAACAGATCTTCAGTGGTTTGCAAATTGACTTCAAAGGTTTTGAGATTGCGATTGTTAATCCCGACAAGCGTAACTCCATCGAGTGCGAGAACGCGATCGAGTTCTTCCAGGGTATGCACTTCAATTAATGCAGTCATTTCCATCGCTTTCACAATCTTGAGGAAATACTGCAAGTCTTTATCAGACAGAATCGCAGCAATCAGAAGGACTGCATCGGCTCCGTGTAATCGTGCCCAGTACATCTGATACGGATACACGATGAAGTCTTTACACAACAGCGGGAGATCAACAACGGCGCGGATTTTCGCTAAGTTCTCAAAGCTACCTTGGAAGAATTTGGCATCAGTGAGAACAGAGAGACAGGATGCGCCACCGGATTGGTAAGATTGTGCGATCGCTTCTGGGTCAAAGTCTTCCCGAATCACGCCTTTACTCGGTGATGCTTTTTTGACTTCTGCGATTACAGCAGGCTTAGTTTGGCTATTTTTCAACGCTGCCAGGAAATCTTTGGGTGCAGGTAAATCTTTGGTTTTGCGTTGGAGTTCGATTAAGGGCGTTTTTTCCCGCAGTTGATCGACTTCGGTTTCTTTGTGCCAGACGATTTCTTCGAGAATGCTGCGGGGTTCGCTGTCGGGAACTTTGGCTTGATAGCGCAATTCTTGGACAGCGACAGCGGGATTAGGAGAACGACGACGAATTTCCATTAATTATTGCGAGGGTTAGGGATTTTCTTTGAGTTCGGAATGATCGGGCTTTGCCCCCTAAGTCCCCCACGAGTGGGGGACTTAGGGGGCTGGAAGAACTAAAACGAAGCGCTCATTTAGGCGTGTACCGCCGCCCGTTTGTACGCTTCATCCAAAATTTCCGAAAGTGTCGGATGCGTATGCACCAAGAACGCCAGAGATCGAACCGATTCCCGTTTCGCGATCGCATTCGCCGCTTCTTGAATCAGATCCGCCGCATGTAGCCCGATGATATGCGCTCCTAACACTTCTCCAGTATCTTTGCGATACACGATTTTGGCGATTCCTTCCGATTCCCCTTCTGCGATCGCTTTCGCGTTTCCTTTGAAGTAAGTCCGTACAACCGCAACTTCAAATCCTTCTTTCTTCGCTAATTCCTTCGCTTGTGGCTCGGTCAATCCGACGAAACTGATTTCAGGATGGGTAAATGCGGCAGCAGGAATACTGCGGTAATCAATTTCACGTTTCCGTCCACAAATATTCTCGATCGCCACGACTCCTTGAGCCGAAGCCGCATGAGCCAGCATCATTTTCCCAGTCGCGTCCCCGATCGCCCATAGGTTCGATACAGGTTTGCCTTTCGATAACACCTGCATCTTGTCGTTGACTGGAATGAAACCACGATCGAGTTCAACATTGACCATTTCTAAGCCCAACTCTTTCGCATACGGAATTCGACCCGCAGCCACGAGACAAGCATCGACTTCAAGCACTTCGACCAATTCTTTCGTCTTGGCATCAATTAGCTCGATCGTCACTGGAGATCCTGGAGTCACTTTCGCCGCAAACACACCAACTTTCGTTTCGATATCGCGTGGGGTAATCAGAATTCTTTGAGCCAACTTTGCAATATCCGGATCAAATCCCGGCATCAATTGATCGAGTCCTTCGATCATCGTGACTTCGCAACCCAGCGCAGTGTAGACATCCGAGAATTCAAGCCCGATATAACCGCTACCCACGATCGCAACCCAAGGCGGCAACGACTCCAACTTAATCGCGTCATCGCTCGTAAACACGGTCGTGCCATCGGTCTGAACTCCCGGCGGCACGAATGGGATCGAACCTGGAGCCAGAATAATATCTTTCGCGGTAACGCTCTTCTCGCCTTCTGGAGTCGAAACGACTAATTTCTGCTTGCCCGCGACTCGTGCTTTTCCGTGAATCACATCGACTCCGAGTCGTTTGAGACTGCCGATCAAGCCTTCGCGCTGTTTTGTCACGATCGACATTGCATGATTCGCGATCGCCGCTCGATCGAACGCGACATCGCCCACCTCAATCCCCAGCGACTTTAAATGATGCGCGTTTTGTAATTCTCTGACTCGTCCAGAAGCCGCCAACAGTGCCTTAGAAGGAATGCAGCCCCGATTGACGCAGGTTCCGCCCATATCCGCCGCTTCAATAATTGCAGTCTTCAGACCACAATCCACCGCGTGAAGTGCTGCGCCGTGACCTCCCACGCCCGCACCAACAATAACCAAATCGTAATCGTAAGCCACAGTTCCCTCCCGTTCTCAATGCCTATTTATTCTCATCTGCAAAGCGTCGATTCGACAATACAGGAATCCGATTTCTCCCGTACCGATTCCCTCAAGTGAAACCGTTTCTCTCGAACTGGGCATCCTGATTCAAGCGAAGTCACTGAGAAAAAAGAGAACATCGCCTTGAGGCAATCTGTCTCAAACTGTGAAGGAGTAACCTTATGGATCGACAACAGCGAGAATTACGCGCCCGCGCCGCCAAAGACTTTGCCGAGTCGCTGAATAAATTACAGCAGACGCTTTGTACTCCTGAAGCTGAACCAGCAGAGTTGGAAGAACCGTCACTCGACATCGAACAAGCCTTCGCTGATCTTGAACGCTTCATGCAGGAACAGGACGAACAGAATTAAAAAGGGATCGATTTGCGATCCCTTTCCTAACTAAATTTCGCCTTGGATTTTCTTCCGAATGATTTCGTAAGTTTCCTCAAAAGAATTCGTTTTATACCTCACCGCATTTGGATTTCCACGGCTAAACAGTTCGCGAATTGCTTCATCATCTTCGCGATGAGCCAATACATAAGCTCTTAAGTCATCTTTACTCATTGCTTTAAAGTCTGGTTTCGTCATACAAAATTCATCTCTCCATTTTGATTAATCACGATTTCGATGCTTTCGGAAGCTAGGATGTAAATGTTTCCAGTCAGGTGATCAAATCGGAAAAGATGGATATCCCGCAGCATATTCGAGAGACTTTGGCAAACCTCAACGGATTTGAACGCTTGTGCAGTGGTGAGATTAATGATTCGTTCCTCAATTCTGACATATTTAAACTGCCCAGGAAATCCGAAACAAATTTCGCGCTTCTCTCCACAGTGGCGAAATTCCTGACAAAATAGACGGATATGTGATTTTTAGCCCCTTTTCTTATGACTGCGACAGAACCCGGTTCATACAAAAACAGCGTGAACCTGCCCCAAACCAAGTTTGATATGCGTGCCAATGCCGTCAAACGTGAGCCTGAATTGCAAAAATTTTGGGCAGAGCAACAGATTTACGAACACCTGTCGCAAGAGAATCCGGGTGAAGAGTTCATTCTGCATGACGGTCCGCCTTACGCAAATGGCGCACTCCACATCGGTCACGCACTGAACAAAATTCTCAAAGATACGATCAATAAGTATCAACTGCTCAAAGGGCGAAAGGTTCGCTACGTGCCCGGATGGGATTGTCATGGATTGCCGATCGAGCTAAAAGTCCTACAAACTCTCAAGCCCGAAGAGCGGCGACAATTGACTCCGTTATCGCTACGGCAGAAAGCACGAGATTTCGCGATCGGCACAGTGGCTCAACAAGCAACCAGCTTCAAACGTTACGGAGTTTGGGGTGACTGGGATCATCCTTACTTAACTTTGAAACCTGAGTACGAAGCGGCTCAGATCGGTGTGTTTGGGCAAATGGTTCTCAAAGGCTATATCTATCGCGGATTAAAGCCTGTTCACTGGAGTCCGAGTTCTAAAACGGCACTTGCAGAAGCAGAATTGGAATATCCAGAAGGTCATACTTCTCGAAGTTTGTATGCTGCGTTTGAAGTGCTGAATCTGTCGAAAGATTTGCAGATGCCACTTGATCCATTTTTGGGTGAGTTGGGGGTAGCAATCTGGACGACGACACCTTGGACGATTCCGGCAAACTTAGCAGTGAGTGTGAACCCCGAATTGGTTTACGCGGTGGTAGAAGTTGGGGAGAATGAACCTGGACGATTTAAGTATCTGATCGTGGCGAAAGATTTGGTCGATCGCTTATCTGAAGTTCTCGGTACTTCTCTCGAAGTCAAAGCAACGATGATGGGTCGATTGTTGGAGCATACGACCTATCGGCATCCACTGTTCGATCGTATTAGTGAAATCGTAATCGGTGGTGATTATGTCACGACTGAATCTGGGACAGGATTAGTTCATACAGCTCCGGGTCATGGTCAAGATGACTATCTAGTTGGACAACGCTATGGATTGCCAATCTTGTCTCCGGTGGATGATGATGGCAACTTTACCGAAGAAGCGGGACAGTTCCAAGGTTTGAATGTATTGGGTGATGGTAATCCTGCGGTGATTGAAGCCTTGCAAGAAGCTCGATCGCTGTTAAAAGAGGAACCCTATCAACATAAATATCCTTACGATTGGCGGACTAAAAAGCCAACAATTTTCCGCGCAACTGAACAATGGTTTGCGTCAGTGGAAGGCTTCCGAGATCAAGCATTGGAAGCAATTTCTGGAGTGCAATGGATTCCAGCACAAGGAGAGAATCGGATTACCTCAATGGTGGCAGAGCGATCGGATTGGTGCATCTCTCGTCAAAGAAGCTGGGGTGTACCGATTCCAGTGTTTTACGACGAGGAAACTGGAGAGCCATTATTGAATGAAGAAACGATCGCACACGTGCAAGCGATCGTGGCGGAAAAAGGCTCAGATGCTTGGTGGGAAATGTCGATCGAGGAACTTCTCCCCGAAAAGTACCACGGCAAGAAGTACCGCAAAGGTACAGACACAATGGATGTTTGGTTTGATTCTGGCTCTTCTTGGGCAGCAGTCGTCGAACAGCGTTCAGAGTTGCGCTATCCCGCCGATATCTATCTCGAAGGTTCAGATCAACATCGTGGCTGGTTCCAATCGAGCTTACTCACGAGTGTTGCAACTCAGGGACAAGCACCTTATAAAACAGTGCTGACTCATGGTTTTACTTTGGATGAGCAAGGACGCAAACAAAGTAAATCGTTGGGTAATGTGGTTGATCCAATGATTGTGATTAATGGCGGTAAGAACCAACAGCAAGAACCGCCTTATGGTGCGGACATTCTGCGCTTGTGGGTGTCATCGGTAGACTACACCACAGATGTACCGATCGGTAAAAACATCCTGAAGCAAATGTCAGATGTGTATCGGAAGATCCGCAACACAGCCCGATTCTTGCTAGGGAACTTACACGACTTTGATCCAGCAAAAGATGCGGTTGCTTACGATCAGTTACCGGAACTCGATCGATATATGCTGCACCGCATGACGGAAGTATTTGACGAGATCCAGGACTCGTTTGAGACGTATCAATTCTTCCGATTTTTCCAAACTGTTCAAAACTTCTGTGCAGTCGATTTGTCGAACTTCTACCTCGACATTGCAAAAGATCGGTTGTACATCAGTTCTGTAGATGCAGAACGTCGTCGGAGTTGTCAGACTGTATTAGCGATCGCGCTTGAGAACTTAGCGAAGTCGATCGCGCCTGTTCTCTCGCACATGGCAGAAGATATCTGGCAGTACTTACCTTACGAAACACCTTACAAATCGGTGTTTGAAGCGGGTTGGGTGAAGCTGGACGATCAATGGCGCAATCCGGAACTCTCGCAGAAATGGGAAAAGCTGCGTGACATTCGTGGAGAAGCCAATAGAGTACTGGAACAAGCACGAACCGATAAAGCGATCGGGTCTTCACTCGAAGCAAAATTATTGTTGTTTGTGACTGATCCAGAATTACGATCAGTGCTACAACTGCTGAATCCTGCTGATAGTTTGAGCGGAAATCGAGTGGATGAATTGCGCTATCTGTTTATTACTTCGCAAGTTGAACTGTTAGAGTCATCAGATCGATTAACCGAAGCTAAGTACACCACTCAAACAGAAAGCTTGGGAATTGGTGTTGTTAAAGCAGAGGGTGAGAAATGCGATCGCTGTTGGAACTATTCGACTCAGGTTGGGAAATCCTCCTTACATCCATTGTTGTGTGAGCGATGTGTTCCAGCGATCGACGGTCAATTCTAAATTCTATGGTGGAAGATTCATACAGAGGTCACACGATTCTTTCGTAAGCTTCCACCCTTGAAGTAATTGGAGATTGATAGATGAAGCCTCCAAAAATTGTGTCTGCTCAAGCGATCGACGATCGTACTCTATTAGTTGAATTTTCCAATCACGAGATTAAGCATTACGATATTTCTAAATTATTGGACAAACCAATGTTCAAACCCTTGCAAAATCCGCACTTTTTTAGGAATTTTAAGGTTGATTTTGGGGGATATGGGCTAGTTTGGAATGATGAAATTGATATTAGTGAACATGAGCTTTGGCAGAACGGTATCAGTCAGAGTTCGACGGAACAAGATTTGAATCAATCACTGTTTCTGAAACACAACTGATAAATTGTTAGCTGGCATTGCAACTACTTTCAACAGTGCCAGTTTTTGATGTTCAGCCGTAGCAACAACGTCCTCTAGATTTCTTACACCCCATTCTGGATTTTGTAATTGTAAACTTTCATCAAACATCTCATTGCTTGGTGCGGTATGAGTTCCACCTTGCTTGTAAGGACCATATAGATACAAGATTCCACCAGAGGGAAGTATTCGATTTGCGCCTGCCATCAAGCCCAAACAGGCTGACCAGGGCGAAATGTGAATCATATTGATGTTCACGATCGCGCTAATTGGCTCTTCAATATTCCAAACCGAGTCACGAGCATCGATCGTAATCGGAGCCGCTAAATTCTCAGCAGGTTCAAACTCACGCCATGCAGCAATACTCGCGATCGCGATCGGGTTTAGATCAGAAGGTTGCCATTTTCGAGGAGCAAGATGCGGCGCAAAAAACACTGCATGTTCTCCAGTGCCGCTAGAAATCTCTAGAATAGTTCCAGTCGGTGGCAAAACTTCGCGTAAGACTTCTAGAATTGGTTCGCGGTTGCGTTGGGTCGCAGGAGCAAATTGGCGATCGGAGGAATTCATAGTATTAATTTAGTGCTGTGATTAGTCGATCGAGTTGTTCTCTCGTATGTGTTGCCATTACAGTCATGCGAATTCGACTGGTTGGAACAGTCGGAGGACGAATTGCAGGAGCAAAAATACCTCGATCGCTGAGTAACTGTGCAGTTTGAAGCGCAGTTTGAACATCGGGCAACTGCCAGCAGAGAATTGGTGAATCTGAAGGTAGCAATAGTTTTAATTTGAGGTAAGTTACATTCTGCCAAAGCTGCGATCGACGTTCCGGTTCTGATTGAACAATTCTAATTGCACACAACGCCGCCGCCGTATCTGCCGGAGAAAGTCCTGTCGTATAGATCCAACTCGGAGCACGATTTCTCAGAAAATCAATCAATGCAGTCGATCCAGCAACGTAACCTCCTAAGCTTCCTAATGCTTTGCTCAAGGTTCCCATCTGAACAATTGCACGTCCAGTACAA
The DNA here is from genome assembly GCF_050565645.1 of Leptolyngbya sp. AN10. Classification (NCBI taxonomy): domain Bacteria; kingdom Bacillati; phylum Cyanobacteriota; class Cyanophyceae; order Leptolyngbyales; family Leptolyngbyaceae; genus Leptolyngbya; species Leptolyngbya sp. AN10. The sequence goes on along the minus strand of NZ_JBNXVP010000014.1, from coordinate 151,883 downwards.
CCAAAATGCTCTACACATCCCGCACCTGTCGCGCCCATTACGCCTGTTCCGTGAGCTTCATCGACTAGCACCATGCACTCAAAATGATCTGCTAAATCTAAAATCTCAGGCAAAGGACAAAGATCACCATCCATGCTGAACACAGTATCAGTTAGAATCAAGCATCTTTGGAAGTGCGATCGCTGTTGTTCTAACTTGGTCTTTAAATCTGCAATATCACAGTGCTGATACTCTAAAATTGTTGCTCCACTAACAATTGCACCATTTCGCAAGCTCGAATGATTGTATTGATCCGATAAGATGAGATCGCGTTTGCCGACCAATGCCGCGATCGCGCCTAAGTTCGCTAAATATCCAGAGCTAAATACGATCGCATCTTCAGCTTGTTTCAGTTGTGCGATCGCGGTTTCTAATGCTCGATGTAGCGGTCGATGTCCTGTGAGCAATCGCGATCCTGTGCTACCTGTACCATAGTTTTGAGTAGCTTCGATCGCAGCATGAATCAATCGATCGTCTGTTGCAAGTCCTAGATAGTCATTACTAGCAAAATTGAGATAAGTGCGACCTTCAATTTGAATCACTGCACCTGGACGATCGATAGTTTTAACAGATCGATGCCAGCCTGCGCGGTCGATCGCACTTAATGATTGTCCTATCCAAGCATAAGGATCATTCTTCATCCGGTTGCTCGCGAATTTCAGCACTCTTACCGCGCACCGGAGGCAGTTTATCGACTAAACCCATTTCAAACGCAACATCGGGCAACTCTCCTGCAATGTAGCGACCCGGTTGATACACTTTTCCAGGAGTAAAGCACATTTGACGAAGTTGAACCGTTTCAGCGGGCAGAAACATAGCTCTCGACATTCGGCGTTCGATTCCCATAACAGTCGTCTCCTAAAGTGGAATTTGATTCTGCTGCATGTAGCTTAACAACCAGTTCGCCATTGTTGCACGTCGAGTTTTGCGTGGAACAAGTTCATCGACTTTATAGCCACCAAATCCAAGCTGCTCTTTCAACAGTTGCTTGTTTTCTGGAGGAATCGATCGCGTTAATTTCACAACTGCTGGACGACTTTCAATAAAGTTCGGTGGTTCAGGATAAGCTTCTAACCATTGCGGATCAACGGTTCCATTGTCATACCCCAGATAATGACAAACGAGGCGATTCGCGATCGTATCGTCGATCGTATCGTTCAAAATCGCCCAAATTGTATCAGCGTTTAAGGATGGCAAATCAGTCATAGAGTAGGATCAGTTGGTGGAAGTTCAGGGGTTTTCTCTTGTGCACTCAATTGTTGCATACCTTCAGAAACATAGATTTCGACATCTCGCTGAATGATACCTTCAATCTCATCACTAAAAATCGGTAACGCTTCCTCGTGTGTTTCGTAGTTGCGATATGCACCACTGAGTTGAAAAAACTGCCAACCTTGAGTTTTCAATAGTTCTGCTGATTTACGATAGCTATACCAGCGATTGCCGAATTGATAAAATTCATCGATCGCAGAACTCACCGTCACAACTGCGCTCACAGCAATCACGGTCACTTTGAGAACTTTATCAACTTCCTTGTCTTGATTAAAGTTCATCGCCACAATAATCGGCACGATCGCGCTACAGATAATCACACTCAATCTCAAGCGTCGATGTCGATCGCGCATTTCTCCGGCTCGTTTTTCCATCCACATCACTTGATCGAGCCAGCGCATCCGAAGATATTCTCTGCTGCGTTGCTCTTTGAGATCCAGTGAGTCGATTAACTCTCCAAACTCATGTCTTAGCTGGTTACTATAATCGTCGGTTTTTTTCCCTGACATATCGCACTCCGAATTATCGAACGCCTTCCACAAACTTCCGAATCGCTTCTAAGTGTTCAATTGTAAATTCTGCGTCGTTATGATTTGCACCTCGAATAAATAATAATTGTTTCGGAGTTGGAGTGGCATCGTACAACGCTTGGCTCATTCTGGGCGGAACAATCTCATCTGCATCTCCGTGGAAGTACAGCACAGGCATTTTAAGCGTTTTCACTTTGTCGATCGAGTTAAATCGCTGCGTCAAAATTAGCTCGATCGGAAATAATCGAAACGGCTTCTGGAGCAATGCCATATCTCGCATCGACGTGAACGAGCTTTGAACAATCAGCGCTCTCGCATCGGGCTGTTTCGAGGCTAAATCGATCGCGATCGCACCTCCGATCGAATAGCCATAAATCGTGATTTGATTCGGGGGAATTTTGCGATCGTTAATCAAGTAATTCCAAGCCGCTTGAGCATCTTCGTACACTTGAGATTCTGAGGGAAATCCGCCTTCACTTTTGCCATATCCCCGATAGCTAATCACCATCACGGAAAATCCTAGTTCGTGAATTCGCTCCATCTGGTCAACGCCGCCAAGCGTTCCACCATTACCATGAAAGTAAAGTACAGTGCCTAATTTCGCATCGCGACCCGGAAGCCACCAAGCATGAATTCGCTCAGTTTGACCAAGCCAGTTTTTTACTGGAACCCAGACTTCTTGAGCAGGCAAACCGAGATCGATCGGTGTTTTATAAATGGTTCGAGTAGGAAAGAAAATAAAGCGCGATTGAATGAGAAAGAGGACGAAACAGACCATTACATAGATTACCAATGCGCTTTTCAGCCCTTTCAAAAGCCACTTCATTTTCATCACCAGACTGTTTCAATATTGGTTAAAGCTTGTATCTTGTGATCGCAAGTGACAAGGGGCAGGCTCAACGATAACGCAGTTGCAGCAATAATACGATCGGGCAATTCGGGAACGGTTGCTCTGGAAATTTGTCGAAGTGCGATCGCGATTTCTGTCGTTAGGGACGCTACCACAATTCCGCTTGAACTACTCGATGTTAGGTCAATCAATGCTGAAAATTCTGAATCCGTAACTTTTCCCTTTTCAATCAAATAAATCAATTCTACAAGCGAAATTGCTGCAAGATAAGCAAAATCACCGGAACGAATCGTTTGGTCAATTCTCTCGCCTGCAACTGCTGAAAGTTTCGGAGAGTTTCGGAGATACCAAACGATCGCGTGGGTGTCGAGAAGAATTGAACTCATTCGATCTCTCTCGGAAAATTTGCCCACATTTCTCGTCGAATTTGGGCAATATCATCCTCTGTGATTTCTGCTCCCTCTTTCCAGATGCCTCTAGGAGTAGATCGTTCTTGCTTGGCTTCAGGTTGCAGCGATTCAATAAAGCTCAGAACTTCTCCTTGTTTCTCAGGTGGAAGTTTTTGCAGCTTTTCGAGAATGACCTGTTGAATCGAAGACATAGAATCTTCTCCTGAGAGATAGCACAGTTTCAATCTAACATTTGCCCTACTGTAATAGATTTTAGTGGAGCAGGTTCTCTAGTGGTTAGTCAAATTGAGAATGAGGAATAGAAAAGTGGGGAGTGGGGAGTGGGGAGGCGAGTTACTGTTTTTCTTACTCCCTACCCCCTACTCCCTACCCCTCATGATCTGGCTGACCACTAGACTAATCCAGCTTCTAACTGTTGCTTTGCTGCCGCCAATGCTTCCGGTAGCTTGCTAGTATCGCGTCCTCCCGCCTGTGCAAGATTCGGACGACCGCCACCGCCACCACCGCAGATTTTTGCGATCGCTCCCACGACCTTACCTGCTTGCAGCCCTTTCTTCACCACAGCCGGACTAAATGCCGCGACAAAGCTCACCTTCCCAGCTTCAGGAATTGAACCTAACACGATCGCGCCTTCTCCCACTTTTTGCAGCAATTGTTCTGCCGCTTTTTGAAGTGCTGCCGGATCAACGCCTTCAAGCTGAGAGACGAGAACTTTGAAGTCTCCAACCGTTTCAGCTTCGGCTAAGAGTTGATCCGCTTTTGCGATCGCTAACTGTCCCTTAGCTGCTTCCAACTGCTTCTGAGTGTTCTTCAGTTCAGCTTGCAGTGAAGTAATACGATCGCTGATTTCTTCAGGTTTGACTTTGAAGCGATCGCTTAACTCTTTGACTACGGTATCTCGAACATTCAGATACTCTAAAACCGAAGCTCCAGAAATCGCTTCAATCCGTCGAACTCCAGCAGCAACACCCGCTTCAGAAACAATCTTGAATAGTCCAATTTCTGCGGTATTGCTCACATGAGTTCCGCCACAAAGCTCCATCGAAACGCCTGGAAAATCGATCACGCGAACTTCATCGCCGTATTTTTCCCCAAACATTGCGATCGCGCCTTTCGCCTTTGCATCGGCGATCGGCATAACTGCAATTTCCGCTTGGTGTCCTTCTGCAATCCAAGTGTTGATCTGTTCTTCAATTTGCTGCAATTGTTCAGCAGTTAGCGGCTTGGAATAGTTGAAGTCGAATCTTAAGCGATCGAAGTCTACTAATGATCCCGCTTGAGAGATGCCATCGTCAACAATCCTGCGGAGTGCAGCTTGGAGTAAGTGAGTTGCCGAATGGTTTGCAGCAGCGCGACGACGACAGGATAAATCGATTTGAGCCGTGATGCGATCGCCGACTTGAACAGTTCCACGCTCGACTCGTCCAAAGTGAACGAAGAATGCAGATTCTTTCTTGACATCTTCGATCCGAATCACAGAATCATCGCCAGAGAGATAACCTCGATCGCCAATTTGTCCACCCGATTCTGCATAGAACGGCGTTTGGTTTAGAACGATTTGCACTTCGGTTCCAGATTCGACTCGATCGACCGTTTCACCATTGACGAGCAACAGTTGAATCTCTGATTGGCTCGATCGTTGTTTATAGCCTAGAAATTCTGTTTCCTGGAGTGTTTCAGCTAAGGTGTCGAGTGTTCCTTGAACGGTTAGATCAATGGTCTTATGTGCATCCCGACCGCGTTGCCGTTGAGCTTCCATTTCAGCTTCAAAGCCTTCCATGTCAATGGTTAAACCTTTTTCCGCTGCGACCTCTTCAGTCAGTTCAACTGGGAAACCGTAAGTATCGTATAGCTCAAACGCATCTTTGCCTGAGATTTGCTTGGTTTCTTTGCTCAAGAGGTCTTCTAGCAGTTTTTCACCACGATCGAGCGTCTTTCTAAAGCGTTCTTCCTCGATCTTAAGTTCCGATTTTACCGCGACTTCTTTCATTCGCACATTCGGATAAGCCGACTCAGAAAGCGCGATCGCAGTTTCTGCAACTTCAGGTGTGAAATCTCGATCGATTCCAATCAATCGCCCGTGTCGTACTACTCGACGAATTAATCGACGCAACACATAGCCGCGTCCTTCATTCGATGCGGTGATACCATCTGCAATCATGTGAACGACTGCACGAACGTGATCACCAATCACTTTGAGAGATACTTTTGTCGATTCATCTGCGGTTGCGTAATCGATTCCAGCAATCTTCGCGGCAGTTTGTACGATCGGGAAAATCAGATCCGTCTCATAGTTATTCGGCACTTGTTGAAGAATCTGTGCCAGCCGCTCTAAGCCCATTCCAGTATCAATGTTCTTGTTTTGCAGCGGTGTTAGATTCCCGTCAACATCCTGGTTGTATTGCATGAATACCAGGTTGTAATACTCAATAAATCGAGTGTCGTCTTCGAGATCAAGATGATCATCTCCTAGCTCCGGATGGAAGTCATAGTACAACTCCGAGCAAGGACCACATGGACCAGTAGGACCCGAATTCCAGAAATTATCCTTTGCACCCATCCTTTGGATTCGATGGGCAGGAATGCCAACCTCATCGCGCCAGATGGCAAACGCTTCGTCATCTTCCTCGAACACGCTCACCACAATTCGTTCTGGAGGCAAACCAAACGTTTTCGTAGACAACTCCCATGCCCATGCGATCGCTTGCGACTTGAAGTAATCTCCAAAGCTGAAATTCCCTAACATTTCAAAGAACGTATGGTGTCGCGCTGTGCGTCCCACATTCTCGATGTCATTCGTGCGAATACATTTCTGCGAAGTCGTGGCACGAGGAAATTCTGATTGTCGCTGACCGAGAAAAATCGGCTTAAACGGGAGCATTCCCGCGATCGTTAATAACACCGTCGGATCTTCAGGCACGAGCGACGCACTCGGAAGCGGTTGGTGTCCACGCTGTGCGAAGAAGTCGAGAAACGTTTGCCGAATTTGAGCGCCGCTAAGAGGAGTAGCCATTGGTCAAGAAATTTCAACAATTGCGTTAATTATCTTATCTTGCCGCAGGTTTCGGAAATCGGCTGACCTGACAAAACTTGAATGCTATAAGGAACAGGAATGGGACTCTCCGTGAGCTACCAAATTATTGTCGAGAAACATGGTGGAAAACTTGAATGTTTCTCAAAGCTTGGAGAAAGTTCAGAATTTCGGATTGAATTACCGATCGCGCCCACTACGAATTGATCTGCTGTCTTACCCATTGTCGAAATGCTTTCAAGGCTGCATTTCTTCCAATTGTGCGACACTGCGATCGATAGTATGGAATAGTTTGTGCAATTGATAAAGACGTAAAAAGCTCACTCTGTTCTGAAACTTCATACTGACCATTTCTCAATACATTGATTTGGAGTTGCCCTTTCTCAAATCGCCATAGCTCTGGAACTCCTAATGCCTGATAGATGCTGGGATGAGTTCGAGAAGTTAAATCAATTTCGATCGCCAGATCCGGAGGTGGATCAACGCTTAAATCTAATCGATCTTTTCCTCGCACTCTAGCTTCATTTTGAATATAGAAGCATTGATCTGGTTCAATTCCTTTGAGCATTTGCTGATTTTTGAACGTTGTTGAACCTAACGTTAGAAATTCAAGCTCTAATTCTTCTAGTAAAGCTTTAATCAAGTCTCCAATGACTTCTTTATTTACTTCGTGTTCGGGCAATGGGGTCATAATTTCCAAAATTCCGTCTTCATAAGCAATTCGGGCAGAACGTCGATCGCCCAATTCTTCTAAAATCCGCTCAAATTCTTGCCATGAAACATCCTGGAGTAGAACCCGCTGCCCTGGTGGAACTTCAATTCGCTTTAGGTCTAGAAGCATAATTTTGTGTTCTTAACTTCTTTATTCTCTAACATCCCAACAGATTTTAGAACCGCGATCGATGTCCAATCCTGTGATATATTGCTTCGCGGCAGGACAGATTCTGCTACGGAAAATCTCAGTGAATTCTACGATTAGCCCGATGCAAAAATCAGATCAAACCGCCCGAATCCGAACTTCGCAAGTAATAAAAGCGACTGCGATTATTGCCAGTCTAAGTTTAGGATTTTGGAACCGTCCCGAAGCCGCGATCGCTCAAACGAATCAAAGTCTTGCTCCAATTACAAGTTTCTGTTCAAGCGATCTCGCATCTAGAATCGATCGCATTATCCAGCAACCCAGATTTCGCACTGCTCGCTGGGGCATCGTAATTAAACCGATCGAGAAATCCACAATTCTCTACCAGCGCAATCCGAATCTTTCCCTGATTCCCGCCTCGAATGTCAAGCTCTTAACCACAGCCGCCGCGCTTCAAATTGCCGATCGTAATCCCCTGGCTAATTTTCAAAATTGGCTGACGGTTGTGAATCGATACAGCGACAACGATCGAGCCGATGCCCTACGTCGTCGAATCGGAGGTCAAACCGCGATTAGAAGTGCCCTAGCAGGTTTGGGAATTGATGCCAGTAGCTATGCACAGGTAGACGGCTCAGGACTTTCCCGGAGTAACCGAGTGACTCCATCCGCACTGGTGACTTTATTAGAAGCCATGTTTACCGCACCTCAGAACGAATTGTTTTATCGCTCTCTCGCCGTTGCTGGCGTGAATGGAACACTCAGAAATCGATTCCGTAATACTCTAGTTCAGGGCAATCTTCACGGCAAAACCGGAACATTACGCGGCGTGAGAGCGCTTTCTGGCTATTTAGAGAATCCGAGCTATGGCACGATCGCGTTTAGCATTGTGGTGAATCAGCCTGGACAATCAGGGACAGCCCTGGCAAGCGCGATCGATCAAATCGTGCTGCAAACTGCACAAGTCGATCGATGTAGTTGAAGAAGCGATTTATAATGAGTCCAGAAACGCAAGGATACTCATGACGAAAACAGCGCTAGATCTGACTTCCGAAGAGTTACGTCACTACAATCCTGCCAAGCGAATTGATCCTCAATTTGCAGACGAACATTGGCAGAAAGCTTGGGAATTAGTACCCAGATTGGTAACTCTTCTCAAAGAGCAGTTTGCGGCTGAACGAGTTGTCGTTTTTGGCTCATTGACTGATAAAAATCGTTATACACCTTGGTCAGATATTGACCTAGCCGTTTGGGGAATTGAGCCAAAGCGGTTTTATGTTGCGGTTGGTGTGTTGAACGAAGTCAGTTCAGATTTCAAAGTTGATCTCGTTGATCCGACCGATCCGTTCTGTCGCTCATCTGTGAAGCAAGCGATCGAGCAAACAGGAGTCGTCGTTTGAGCGAGATTCTACGGGAGCTTGCCGATCGTATTGTCACTGAATTGAATGAAATTGAAACCGTTGTCGATCGAACTCAACAGAGTTGGCAGCGGTTTCAACAGTCAGGAGATGATCTTTACGTCGATAGCGTCGCGTTAAATTTGCATGGCTTTTACAACGGGATGGAGCGGTTATTTGAACTCATTGCAGCAACAATCGATCGCTCCCGTCCAGAGGGAAATAATTGGCATCAAACACTGCTAAATCAGATGGCAGACGAAGTTCAAGAAGTCCGTCCCGCAGTCATCTCTGAAAGAAATCGCGTCATTCTGGATGACTACCGCAGATTTCGGCATATTGTTCGCCACCTTTACACACAGCAATTTGATGCAGAACGAATCCAACCGCTTGTTGAAACGCTTCCAAGTCTGTTTCCTCAGGTTCGGGCTGAATTACTGGCGTTTTCAACTTTCTTGGGACAGCAGAGCGAGTGAGAACGTTCTTCTAAAAGTACGGAAATCCTTACCTTTTGGCAGAGCTTTCTGACGAGAGCGATCGCGTTGCATTTTCTACAATATGGGTAAAACCATTCGGGATAAATCCGCAATGCCAGTAGAAACAAACAATAAACGTACTCAGCGTCCCAGGCAGTTTGGGGGCGGGTTGCTGATTGTATTCACGCTCTTATTGCTGCTTAATTTTGTGGTTCCAAGCTTTGGATCGCAAAATCAGCAGGTCGCTTATAGTGATTTCGTTTCCCAGGTTCGATCGGGGAATGTCGATCGAGCGATTATTGGAAATGACAAGATTGAATTTACGCTGAAATCGACGCAGCCTGCCTCAGATGGGACTCGCGCTCAGGTATTTGCGACAACTCCAGTGGCGATCGATTTAGATCTGCCGAAGATTCTCCGCGATAATAATGTGGAATTTAGCGCCCCGACTCCTAGCCCTTACAGTTGGATTGGCACGATCTTAAGTTGGGTGCTTCCTCCGCTGATTTTCTTCGGAGTCTATAGTTTCTTCATCAATCGCCAAGGTGGAGGAGCCGCAGCACTGACTGTAGGAAAAAGTAAGGCTCGAATCTATTCTGAAGGAACTACAGGAGTCAAATTTGGCGATGTGGCAGGAGTAGATGAAGCGAAAACGGAACTGCAAGAGATTGTGGACTTTCTCAAGAATGCGGAGAAGTATTCGCGCTTGGGTGCAAAAATTCCCAAAGGTGTGCTGCTCGTGGGACCTCCTGGAACCGGGAAAACCATGTTAGCGAAAGCGATCGCGGGTGAAGCAGGTGTTCCTTTCTTCTCGATTTCTGGTTCTGAATTTATCGAACTCTTCGTTGGTGTCGGTGCTTCACGAGTTCGGGATTTGTTTGAACAAGCGAAACAGCAAGCCCCTTGTATCGTGTTCATTGATGAGTTGGATGCTTTAGGAAAATCGCGGGGTTCGGGTAACTTTGTCGGCGGCAATGATGAGCGCGAACAAACCTTGAATCAATTGCTGACTGAGATGGATGGTTTCGATGCCAATACGGGAGTGATTCTTTTGGCAGCTACGAACCGTCCTGAAGTGTTAGATCCAGCATTGCGTCGTCCGGGACGGTTCGATCGTCAAGTCTTAGTCGATCGACCGGATAAAATCGGACGGGAAGCTATTCTCAATGTTCATGCTCGGACTGTGAAATTGGCGGAAGATGTGAATTTAGGCGCGATCGCAGTTCGGACTCCTGGATTCGCAGGGGCTGACTTAGCGAACTTAGTCAATGAAGCAGCATTACTCGCGGCTCGAAACAATCGGGATTCGGTTGTAATGGCAGATTTCAATGAAGCGATCGAGCGTGTGATTGCTGGACTTGAAAAGCGATCGCGGATTCTGAACGAAACCGAGAAGAAGATCGTTGCCCATCACGAAGTTGGACACGCTTTGATCGGTGCATTGATGCCGGGTGGCGGTAAGGTTGAAAAAATCTCGATCGTGCCTCGTGGAGTCGGTGCATTAGGCTATACGCTGCAACTTCCTGAAGAAGATCGTTTCTTGATGGCAGAAGATGAAATTCGCGGACGGATTGCGGTCTTGCTTGGAGGTCGATCAGCAGAAGAAGTCATCTTTGGTAAGGTTTCGACTGGAGCTAGTGATGATATTCAAAAAGCGACTGATTTGGCAGAACGAACGGTCACGATTTATGGAATGAGCAGTGAATTAGGTCCGGTTGCTTTTGAAAAAGTACAGCAGCAATTCATTGAAGGGTATAGTCCTTCGCGTCGTCAGATTAGTGCAAAAGTTACTGAAGAAATCGATCGAGAAGTGAAAACGATCGTCGATAACGCCCATCATATTGCTTTGGCGATTTTGAATCAGAATCGATCGCTGCTTGAGGAACTTTCTCACACCTTGCTGAATCAAGAAGTCCTTGAAGGTGAAGCGCTGCGGGCTGAATTAAGTCGAGTGCAAGCACCAGCCGAATTGGAGTCTTGGTTGAGAACGGGTAAAATTACTCAGACCACGATGGATTTGCAAACGGTGAACTAAGCTTTCAAAGTGTTGCTTCTCCGCAATTTAGCGCAAAACTTTCAATTCTCTTCTCATTGACAGCAAAAATACACCGTGTGAATACGGATTCTCTCTGAGCCACTTCAAAATCCTCTTCGTTCTTTAGGATACATTCCCGTAAATCCACAGATGAGGAATTCGAGTCAGACTGAGATGATTAGCACATAAGTCATTTCATTAGAGAGTATCAACTTTCACAGCTACCAGCCCAGTGGTGTCGCGCTACTGGGTTTTTTATTGTCTAAATTGATCCCGCTTCAAATCTATTGAAACCCTGACCCGAAATTTCTGACACTCTCGATCGCGTCCCCTTTTCCCTACAATGGATCGGATGTCAGCCTCCGCCCTTTTCCGTATTGCCCGATACAACTCAACGGATCAATCTCAACTTCACTAGGTTGAATTGCCTAGATTACACATTTACCCAGATTTTTCTCTATGACCTCCTCGATTCGGATTCTGATGTGTGCGCCTGACCATTACGACGTGGATTATGTGATTAATCCGTGGATGGAAGGGAATCTCCACAAGTCTTCTCGCGATCGCGCTGTGGAACAATGGCAAGGACTTCATCAACTGATCAAGCAACACGCGATCGTAGATTTGGTAACTCCCGAAAAAGGTGTGCCAGATATGGTCTTTACCGCGAATGCAGGCTTAGTTCTCGGTGATACAGCAGTGTTAAGTCGGTTCTATCACAAAGAGCGCCAAGGTGAAGAGCCATACTTCAAAGCTTGGTTTGAGAAGAATGGTTTTACAGTTCACGAACTACCGCCAGAATTGCCGTTTGAAGGCGCGGGAGATGCACTGTTCGATCGAGAAGGTCGCTGGCTCTGGGCTGGATATGGTTTCCGCTCGGAACTCGATTCGCATCCATATTTAGCAAAATGGCTTGATGTTGAGGTGCTATCTCTGCGATTGATGGACGATCGCTTTTATCACCTTGATACTTGCTTCTGTCCCTTGAAAGATGGTTATCTCTTGTACTATCCGCCTGCGTTCGATGCGTACTCAAATCGATTGATCGAGATGCGAGTACCCGCAGAAAAGAGAATTGCGATCGCTGAACCGGATGCGGTGAACTTTGCTTGTAATGCGGTGAATGTTGATCACATTGTGATCATGAACAAAGCAAGCAAAGACCTAAAGCAACAGTTAGCCAATGCAGGGTTTGAAGTTCTCGAAACACCGCTCACTGAATTCCTCAAAGCTGGAGGAGCCGCGAAATGTTTAACTCTACGGGTGACTGAACCTGTGCGCGTTGAACTTCATGCAAGTGCCACGATCGAGAGTCGGGTCGTTCAACTCGAAGGACATTTACTCGATTCCGGTGTGATCAATCGTGCGCTTGATGTGATTGTTGAAGCAGGTGGTAGCTTCCAAGTTCTGAACTTTAACTTAGGAACTCAGCGGCAAAGTACTTCATCGGCAGAAGTGAAAGTGACTGCTCCCTCTCATGACGTGATGGAAACAATCATGTCGCAATTGATTGACCTTGGAGCATTACCACGTCCGCAAGAAATCTGTGATGCAGAGCTTGAAGCTGTTGTGCAAGATGGAGTCGCACCAGATGATTTCTATGTGACGACTATCTATCCGACTGAAGTTCGCGTGAACTGTGAATGGGTGAAAGTCGATCGACAAAGAATGGACGGCGCGATCGCTGTTTCCGCAGATGGTAAGAGCGCTCAATGTAAGCTACTTCGGGATTTGACCACTAGCGATCGAGTGGTTGTTGGTGTTGAAGGAATTCGCACGATTCGTAAGTCTTCTACTCGTGATCAGCGCAACACTCAAGAATTTAGCTTTATGGGTGCAGGCGTATCGAGCGAACGGCGGGTTGAATTAGTCGTTGAACAGATTGCTTGGGAACTCCGGCAAATTCGCGATCAAGGCGGTCGTGTTGTGGTCACTGCTGGACCTGTGGTAATTCATACGGGGGGCGGTGAGCATTTAGCTAAGTTGGTTCGAGAAGGTTATGTGCAAGCGCTTTTAGGGGGAAATGCGATCGCAGTCCACGACATGGAACAATCGCTGCTAGGAACATCGCTTGGCGTTGATATGAAGCGTGGTGTTTCCGTCCGAGGTGGACATCGCCATCACTTGAAGGTGATCAATACTGTGCGGCGTTACGGAAGTATTACCAAAACTGTTGAGGCGGGTGTTCTCAAAGGTGGCATCCTTTACGAGTGCGTTCGTAATAACGTTCCGTTCTCGTTAGCAGGATCGATTCGAGATGATGGACCATTACCGGATACGAAAATGGATCTGATCGAAGCGCAAGAAGATTATGCTCGCCTGATTGAAGGGGCAGACATGATTCTAATGTTGTCTTCGATGTTGCACTCGATCGGGGTTGGCAACATGACTCCATCGGGCGTGAAGATGGTTTGTGTCGATATCAATCCAGCGGTTGTGACGAAATTAAGCGATCGAGGTTCGATCGAGTCGGTTGGAGTCGTTACTGATGTGGGATTGTTCTTGAGCTTGCTAGTTCAACAGCTTGAGAAGTTGACCAATCCTTATCAAGTTCCTCAAACGGTTTAATCTTAACGAGGGTGTTTGAAAAGTAGCCGTTCGGACGCATTCACTCGCGCCGGACTAGAAGTCGGCGCTAACGGTGCGAAGTCCAGTAAACGGGACTCAAGACGCTGACATCGGCTCCCAGTCCCCTTCAGTGGACTTCGTGCTGTTAGCCCCGAATTCCATTCCGGGGCGAGAGGACATCGTAGCGAAATGACTTTCTATACTTTTCAAACATGCTCTCAACGAGGGTAGAATCGAAAACTTCTGCCCCCATTTTTTCAAGATAGACTTTCACATTCACGGTAAACTTTAATTAAGTTTTATTTCGAGAATGCTGTTATGTCGCGCCGAAACTTGCTCAGAGCTTTACTCGTTAGTGTTTTAGCGATCGCTGCCAGTCTAAACTTTACGCTTCCTGCCTTTGCACTGGGTGGAACCTTACCGTCGATCGATCAACCCGCTCCCGAATTCACGTTACCGAGCAATGAAGGCGATGGAACTGTTTCGCTTTCGGACTATCGTGGAAAATGGGTCGTTGCTTATTTTTATCCTGCGGACTTTACGCCGGGTTGCACCCTCGAAGCGCGAAAGTTTCAGGAGGATATGCCGAAATATCTCGATCGAAACACTCAAATTCTCGGAATCAGTGCAGATGATATCAATTCTCACGCGGATTTCTGCGATTCTGAAGGCTTAAAGTTTCCGCTGCTTGCAGATGCCAACGGCAAGATTAGTAAGGCTTACGGTTCTTGGTTAGGAATTCGTTCGTCTCGTCATACCTTCATCATTGATCCAAATGGAACGCTCAGAGCAACGTTTACTGGAGTCAATCCAATCATTCACAGCCGTGAAGTTCTGGCAAAATTAGACGAACTGCAACAAGCAAGCTAATGGCAACTTATCTGATCACAGGTGCGAATCGCGGCATTGGTTACGAATACTGTCGCCAATTAAAAGCACGAGGCGAAACAGTCATTGCAATCTGTCGCTCTGCCTCTGAGGAATTGCAGCAGCTTGGAATCCAAGTTGAAACAGGGATTGATATCACCTCAGAGGCTTCCGTCGCGGAATTGTGCGATCGCTTAAACAATACATCTATCGACGTTCTGATCAACAATGCAGGCATCATCAAACGGGTGACTTTAGATAACTTAGACTTCGATAGCATTCGCGAACAATTCGAGGTCAATGCTTTAGGTGCTTTGCGGGTGACTCACGCATTGTTACCTAATCTCAAATCAGGCTCCAAAATTGTATTGATGACGAGTCGAATGGGGTCGATCGAAGACAATACTTCGGGTAGTTCCTATGGTTATCGAATGTCGAAAGTGGCTTTATCAATGGCGGGGAAATCTCTGGCACATGACCTCAAGCCACGTGAAATCTCAGTTGCAATTCTGCATCCTGGACTCGTTCAAACTCGCATGACGAACTTTACAGCAGGCGGAATTACACCCGAACAATCGGTCAGTGGATTACTCGATCGAATTGATCAATTGACATTAGAGAACACAGGAACTTTCTGGCACGCAAATGGAGAGATACTTCCTTGGTAAAGGTTGCATCTCTCCAGCCTTTCTTAAGACAGCAAGTAAGTGTAACCGCTCAAACTGCGCTCATAGTTTTGGAGCAGCAATTGAGATTCCTGTAAGGTAATCCGATCGTCTTCCAGTGCATGTTCAGTCTGCAAACGGATGCTTTCGATCATGTCTTCCACATCGTATTGCACATAGCCCAACACTTCCTCGATCGTATCTCCCCGAACGACGTGCTGAATCTGATAACCCTTCGGAGTCAGTTGAATGTGAACCGTGTTAGTGTCACCAAACAAATTATGTAAGTTGCCCATAATTTCCTGGTATGCACCATTCAGGAACATTCCCACATAGTAAGGCTCTCCAGGTTTGAGCGAATGCAGTTCTAACACCGATTTCACATCGCGTAGATCAATGAATTGATCAATCTTGCCATCACTGTCACAAGTCAAATCGACTAAGGTTGCTCGTTTAGTTGGCTCTTCGTTCAAACGGTGGATTGGCATGATCGGGAATAGTTGATCAATCCCCCAAATATCTGGAGCCGATTGGAACACGGAGAGATTCATGTAGTAAATCGAAGCCATGATTTTCTCAAGGTCTTCGAGGTCATCAGGAATGTACTCAAGTTGCCGCGAGTACGTAATGATCTTGTGGCAGCAAGACCAATATAAACGCTCTGCTCGTGCCCGCTCAGTTAAAGTGAGATAGCCGAATCCGAAGAGATTCACAGCTTCTTCTTTGAACTGAGTGGCATCGTGGTACATCTCTAGAAAGTTCTCAGCATTGATCGAGGTGTAGGTTTCGTAGAGATTTTGAATGATGATATGTTCTTCTGCTTGAGGCGCTTCAGGATTTTCAGCCGCGACATCACTGGTTCCGAGAATATCAAAGACTAAGACCGATTGATGAGATGCGATCGCTCTTCCACTTTCACTAATCAAGGTCGGAACTGGAATACTAGCAGCAGCACAAGCATCTCTCACCGCTGCCACCACATCATTGGCATAGTTCTGAGTGCTGTAGTTCTTCGAGGCGTGAAAGTTCGTTTGTGAACCGTCATAGTCCACACCCAGACCGCCACCCACGTCAAGGTACTGCATACTCGCACCCAGTTGCACCAGTTCAACATAGATGCGGCTGGCTTCCCGCATGGCTTCTTTCAACACACTGATTGCAGAGATTTGAGAACCAATGTGGAAATGCAACAGTTGAAGACAGTCAAGCATATCTGCCGCTTTCAACTGATTCACAGTATTAATGATTTCGGGAATGGTTAGACCGAATTTTGCTCGATCGCCTGCCGAAGTTCCCCAGCGTCCAATGCCTCTCGCGCTTAATTTTGCTCGAACACCCAAGATCGGTTTAATGCCGAGTTTTTTGCTGGCTTCGATCGCGAGTCCAACTTCTTCAATTTGCTCCAGAACAATGATCGGCGTTTGTCCCAATCGTCTCGCCAACATTGCTGTTTCAATGTATTCGCGATCTTTGTACCCATTGCAAATCAGCAACGCACCTGGAGTTTTCAACGATGCTAACGCGATCATCAATTCCGGTTTCGATCCGGCTTCTAGTCCAAACTGATGCGGTTGACCGAAGCGAACCAAATCTTCGACTAAATGCCGCTGTTGGTTGCATTTAACCGGGAAAACGCCTTTGTAAACGCCGGGATAGCTGTAACGTGCGATCGCTTTAGAAAATGCCGAATTAATCCGCTCGATCCGGTCTTCCAAAATATCCGAGAACCGAATCAGCAACGGTAATCCAAGATTTCGCTGCTTCAGAGCATTCACCAAATCAAACAAATCCAACGATCCGCCCCGATTTCCTTTCGGTGAAACGGTGACGTGCCCAGCGGCATTAATGGAAAAATACGGATCGCCCCAGCCTTGGATGCGATAAAGTTCTTCGCTATCTTCGATCGACCATTTTTTCGGAGTCGTTTCGGGTGTTAGAGCTTTCCCGTTCGATTTTCCATTTGATTTGCCGTTTTTGGCGTTCAAATCCTCATCTGTCAAACCCTGATCAGGTACTTGTTTTTCAGGCTTGGCAGTCGCGGAGCGTCCTCCCATCGTGGTTTGTCCTCATTGCAATGAATCTTCAAGATTCAGTCTATCGCGGTCTATCAAAAACGGACGTGTTTCGCATTACTGAAGGAGAGTAGGGAGTGGGGAGTGGGGAGTGGGGGTTGTTTTTTTTGCTGCTATGAAAGCGATCGTTTTCGCTCAATCTTCCCACTCCCCACCCCCTACTCCCCACTCCCCACCCCATCCGCTATCACCCAAACGGATCACGATAGGCTAATCTAGGGTTTGTAAATTTCACTTCATTTTTGGGAGTCCAGCTTGGAACGCACATTTTTAGCCATTAAGCCCGATGGCGTACAGCGCAAACTGATCGGTGAAATCATTCGCCGTTTTGAAACGAAGGGCTTTACTCTCGTAGGTCTGAAGTTTATGAATGTCAGTCGCGAACTGGCAGAAAGCCATTATGGTGTTCACCGCGAACGTCCGTTTTTCGGTAGCTTGGTCGAATTTATTACTTCAGGTCCAATTGTCGCAATGGTTTGGGAAGGCGATGGCGTGATTGCAGGGGCGCGGAAAGTGATCGGCGCAACGAATCCGCTCTCCGCTGAACCGGGAACGATCCGGGGTGACTTTGGCGCGAATATTGGACGGAATTTGATTCATGGATCGGATGCACCGGAAACCGCTCAAAGCGAAATTGCGCTGTGGTTTAAGGATGAAGAATTGGTGAATTGGCAACCAACCGTGTTGAATTGGATTTACGAATAAATCGCGATCGACACGAAAGATAGAACCTCAAGCTGATTTGGGGTTCTTTCATTTAGGATCAGCATAGAAGCCGAGGAACCCGCAATGAGCATTCGTCTAGACTTGCCACCGGAATTGGAGCATGAACTGTCCAGCGAAGCCGATCGATTAAACCTGCCTTTATCAGAATATATTTTGCGTGTTTTATTGATTCGCCAACCGCTGAACAATCCACCGAAAACAGGAGCCGAACTGGTGGCATATTGGCAAAATGAAGCTGTAATTTATTCGAGACCTGATATCACGGATAGCCAAGCTCATGCACGACGATTGCGGCACGATGCAGAAACGCGATCGTAAACCATGCACCTTTTAGACACCGATATTTTGATCGACATCCAACGGGGTCATGAGCCTGCGATCGGCTAAGTTGAGCGGCGGCTAGCACCCTTTGCATCTTCACTAAGATCTCTCGTCCGTCCGCTCCAACGTGTTGTTAGACCGGGCTTTCGCGACAAGCTGACAACTTCCCTACCACTTTCAGCTTGCTGTTTCTGTAAATCAGCAAAAATGGCTTTCAAGTCATGATCGAATGAACGAGAGTACTCTTCACGAATTCTATGGATCTCTTCTACAATCTCATCCTGAAACATAATCAACCTCCTAGAAGTTCATAGGGTGTACAAAGAATTGGCAACTCGTATCCAAAATCAAGGCTGATCTCTGCCAACTTTCCCTGGATTTGAGCATTGGCGATGTGCTTGCAGTTCCAGGTCAACAGATAATCCATGCCGTGAACGGTTGCGGCTGCAATATGAACAGCGTCAACATCAGCTTTTGCGGGAAGGTTACTACGTCCCAAGAATTGTTCTGCTAAATCAAGTACAGATTGGTTCAAGTCTAGGAGCGAAAAATCGCGAAGGATTTCTAGCCGCTCAGAGGCGATCTCGGCATCCCCTTGAGAAGTTTCCCTCACAACTGCTTGAGATGAGTAGAGTTGGAAGTCACTGCGGCGCGTATCCCACCACTCTCGCGTTATTTGAATATTTGCAGACACAACAATATCTCGGCTAGGTCGAGCAGTCAGATAGCCTAAAATACTGGTTTCGATATAGACAGTTTCACTCATACCCAGCCGAGCACAAACAGTTCGATCTTAACTCATTGGATAGATGTGAGAAGCTAAGGTTTTTGCCAAATCAATAAGTAGCGCCAGAACAAACGCCTTCGGAGACGGAAACCAGGAATAACAACGTCTGCAACTTTTCTAATCTGTTTTAGTGACAACTGAGCAGGACGAGTCGGTGCAGTCGTAGTCAGTTTTGCAATTAATACTTGATGCCATTTCAAGTACACAAAGTTGAGCGGAATGGAAACTGCGCTATAAGCGTAATCGATCAGGGATTTCTCTTGATAAAGCCCTAGAATTAGCAGTTTACCACCAGGGCGCAGTAGTAACTTCATCTTACTCAAAGCTGCTTCTATGTCCATGTGATGCAGTGTAGCGATCGCCACAATCACGTCGTAATCTGCTGGTAAGTCGGCTACAAGAAAGTCAGCCTTTGAGTAAAAAATATTGGGAGCAGGATTAAGAATTGATGCTTCTGCTAGAACGGCACTATCAACATCTAGTGCATCCACAATCTCAGAACGTTCAGCCAGTTTTTGTGCAAAAAGACCTAGCCCACAGCCTACATCTAGTGTACGGTAGACACGCTTGGGAATCTGGTGCAACAGATGGCTATGGTAATGAGTATTATGATTCCACATCTCTTACATTGTAATGTTCCTGCGGTCTAACGCTTGGTTTGCAAGTCTTACAGAAATACCAAGCGTTCCTGGTTTCGTTGTCATGGAATTGGTACAAGATTCTCGAAATCTGCAAGGCGTTCGCAAAGCACTAAAATTAGTTGCTCCTTTACCGATAGTTTGGGCAACTGAAACCGATTGCACTCGTGCATTATCAGATTTCACCGCCTATCACTTATCAGATAATTTGGGATTAATTGATGCTCTGATTGCGGCTTGTGCTGTCGGACACAATCTAACGCTTTGTACGTTTAACGTGAAGCATTACCGAGTCGTTCCAAATCTTGTGACAGCACAGCCTTATTCCCGTTAAGCGTTCCTAAACTGGATCTTTCTCTGAGACAGGTTCAACATCTGGCAGTGTTTCAGTTTGAGATTTTGCGATCGCTTCAAGTTGCGCCATGTCATTCCGCTTAGAAAATCCCCAAGCAAAGACGATCGCAACCAGCGAAATCATCAACCATTCCGGCGGCACAAGTTGGTCATTAAACACCCGCAGCAATAGTCGAATGCCCACAAACGCCACAGTGACATAACCCGCATCTTCTAAATGCGTAAACTCTTCCAACCAGACAATGAATAGACCTGCCATAAATCGCAGTGCCACAATCCCGATCGTGCCTCCAAGCAGAATCAGCCAGGTGTCTTGGGAAACCGCGATCGCAGTCGTGACACTATCAAGCGAGAACGCCAAATCGGTCAGCGCAATCACCGGGATCGCCTGCCAAAGCGACGCAAATCGAGGTCCGTGATGAACTCCTTCCTCATCCTCGCTGGAGGGCTTGAAGTGCTGAAACACCAACCATAGAAGGTAAAGCGCACCCGCCAACTCGAATTGCCAGTATCCGATCACCCACGAGGCTGCCAAAATTAGCGACATCCGTAAAACATAGGCGAACACCAAACCAATATTTAAAGCGCGGCGCTCTAGTTTCGGGTTTTGCAAGCCTTGAGTGATGGCAGCAAGCGCGATCGCATTGTCAGCCGACAAGACGCACTCTAACGCCACCAAAACGAGCAAGAGCAAGAAGGTTTGGGGATTGAGTTGGGCAGGTAAATCGATGTCTATCATGCGAGAACTTTCACGATCGGCAACAAACGAACAATCTATTATCTCTCCTTATGTCTAGATTGGCGATGACCGAAAGAGGTACGGAAGTCCGCAACGATCGTAGATTTACGGATGTTTCCACGCTGGAAATAGAGAATTCCCAATTTGATTCCTAAACTCACAGCCGAAAGTCTAGTTCTCTGAAAATCTTAACAAAACTTTACAATTAACTGGGTTTTCCCCAGGTTTTCCCCAGGCTATCCACAAGTTGGAGATTTCTTTTCCACACCTTTTCCACATCGAATTGAAAGTTTTCCACAGGGGATCGGGCTAGGATCGTCATTTTTCGGAGGACTGTGGAAAAGTCGATCGAGATCGTATTCCCCAGCCTAAAATCGCTCAGTTTATGAAGTCAAGTAACGAAAAAATGGCTGGAATGCCGATTCTGCCGTTCAGTAATTTTGATCTAGCAAGCGGTTGTTACTTTTCTTGATGTTGATCTTCTTCCTGCGATCGCGCAGAATGTAGCGACTAACCCAAAAGCGCTCAGACGACCGCGAGACAAGATTTCCACAAGTTGGAGATCGGAAGATCGGATCGGACTGGCGTGGATTTCTGTTGCGAAATTTTGCGGAAATCGGACGGTTGGGATTCACCTACTGCGATTCATTTTTGAGGTTTGATGGATATGGATAGCAACATTAGTCTTTTTGTCGAAATTCCTGAAGCGCTGCATCAATCGTTTCAATCGTTCCTCGATACACGCCCAGATTGGGATCAAGATCGAGTGATGTCTGCGGCGTTGTCTTTGTTCTTGTTGCAGAATCGTCCGGCGAACGAACGTCAGACCGATCGAGCAACCGCAAGAATTTATCTCGATTCGATTTTCAAGCGTCCAGTCGAACAGATTTAACCGTTTCGGATTTCCGCTTTATAACCTTGTTTGCCTCTAATCATGCCTTATCAGATTTCTGCCACAAAACTTCAGTCGTATAGTCGTTGTCCCTATGCGTACTATTTGCGGTACGAGCGACGACTTACTAGCAATGATTTCTTCGGATCAGCAGCATTAGGAACTGCGTTGCATCAAGCTTTAGCGATGGTCTATCGGGATTGGCACTACCACGAAGCCGCACCCGATTTGCAATGGGTTCATCGCTGTTGGGAAGAACATTCCACTGGCTTAACTCCAGGTCAAATTGAAGATGGTCGATCGATTCTTGATCGCTACTACGAGAAGTTCATTTTGGATGCTCCATCGTTGCGTCAGCCGTTAGCTGTTGAAGGGCGAATTCAGGCGTTTCTGAGAGTTGAAAGCCTCGAATTCTGCATTACGGGAAGATACGATCGAATTGACTATCTCAATGATGGGTTGGAGCTAATTGATTACAAGTCGAGCCGAGAGCTGAAGGTTCCAGAATCTGATGAGATGGATTTGCAGATCGGATTGTATTACCTGGCGTTGGAGCAGACCTATCAACAAAGTCTGAAGTATTTGACCTTGCTGTATTTGAGAACGGGCGAGAAAGTTCGCTATCGAGCGACTCGTAGACATAAAAAGCAAGTGCAAGCGGTGATTTCAGATTTGGCGGTACGGTTGCGACATGATGAAACATGGGAACCTACGCCAGGGAAACAATGCGATCGATGTGCTTATTCTCGGTATTGTTCTGCGGTGAGTCTTGATCCTGCTCCGTTACCAACGACGGTGAGTGCTACTCCTGAATTGCAGCTTGCATTGGGATTGTAGGAGATGAGTTGTGAGAGAAGTTTTGAAGCAGTTTCGCTTCGTTGCAGTTCACCCGTGATTGAAAATCACGGGCTATCGGAACAAAGTCCACTGAAGGGGACTGAAAGCTATTTGTAGAAAGCTCTTCAGTCTGTTTCAACAGACTTTGTTCCGATAGCCCCGAATTCTATTCGAGGGGCGGTTCATGTGATGAACGACTACTTTCAAAACACTCCACAAGGCTGGTTGTAGGATGAGTATTTTGCTTTCCCACTGTTCCCTGTGCATCAGTTATCAAAAATTTGAACAATCAATTGTGAGTGTGAACAATGAATCGTTTTATTGCTTACTCTAGAAAGTCTTCTAGTGTTCCATTTCTAGTATCTATCTACCGGGACTATCGAACCTACAGCGGTTATGGTGCAGTCGCTTACTCTAGATTACGTTGTAGCTCGATTCAGAGATCGACACAGCATCAGCCTATTTTGAAGAAGTTGAGCTAATGTCGATCGACAATTCATACTCCGCTGTACTAACTGTGTTCGGAACTATCACGATCTCATAATTGCTCGATCGATTAACTTTCCCTGTCCAATCCGATTGGTTAAAGTTCTTGAGCAATGTAGTGTCAACTGAAAAGATCCAAACCGAGACTGTATCAGATTTAAGATTCAGCTTAATCGTTTGACCTTGCTTAAATGAAGCTCGGTAGATTTTGCCTACTCCATTTTTCAAGGTTCCACTTGCCAGAGACGACAAAGTTTCGGGCTGTATTTTTGTAATTTGATCACGAGCGATCGCATACCAGATTTGCCCAGATGTTCTTGGATTGAGGACTTTCCCTTTCTGTTCAGGAAAGCGGAGAACAAATTGAGCATCTGTGAGAAGTTCGATCGCCTTCTGGCTAACTTTTGCAGTAGATAACCAAGCATCATAATGAATACGCTTGTATGTTCCAATTCCGCTTCGAGCTTCCTGGCTCAAAGGTTCTAACTGATCTAATAATTGATCGATCGTTCTATTCGCTCCATTTAGGAGTAGTTTAAGAGCATCATCGCGTAGTCCTAATCTTTTCGATCGCTGTTGTGCAGTTTCTCTTGGTTTTGGTGTCGTTGCAGCATCAACCACGATCGAAGGTGACACCATTGCGGGTTGCAAATTCGATAGATGATTGATCAATCGATACGCTGAAATTGCAGCAAGCCCGATGAGCACAAAAGTAAAGACGATCGATGCAAAATCCGGTGGTGCAGACAAAGCTTGAAGTACTTTCGCAGCAGAAAGATAGCGTTGTTGGGGATGCGGGGAAAGCATTCGATCGAGAACTTGTTGTAGTCGCGGTTGAACACTGATGCGATCGTGCCATTTCCAAATTTGAGTTGTCTCATCATAGAGTTCCTTCGGTTCGCATCCGGTAAGAAGCACGATCGACATCACCGCCAATGCATACAAATCTACATCAAAGTCTTGCTCTACAAAGTCCGCTTGCGTGAATTCAGCCAGCATTAAAGAACCGTCTAAACGCTGAAAAATTGAATTAAACGTAAGATTTTGGTGCGCGATTTCTTTGCGGTGAAGCGATCGTAATAACAATAAAACCTGCTTCAGAAATCGGAGAACTTCCTTTTCTGAAAAGATACGGTTTTGCTCGAACAATTCGCGATAGGAATGACCTTCTACATAGTCGCGAACGAGAAAAAGTCGATCGATATCTGCGATCGCGTTTTGATAGTACTTCAGTTTCAAAACAGATAATAGTTCTGTAAATTGTTCCTGCAAAACGGGCAATGCTCCCGAATCGATCGCTGGAACTTCTTCTAAAACATAAAAACCTTTTGTCGTTTGATCCATTGTTAGATACACCCAACCTGCTGCACTCTGATGTAGAACTTTCAGAATGCAAAAGCGATCGACCAAAACAGTATCTACAGACAGCGGTGTTTGCATTACAAAATATTCAGCCAAGGTTTAGACACTTGACTAATCATAGTATTTGTGTACTAAGCTAACACGATTCGTTGCCAAAAGCGCTACTCTTCCAATATGAAAAAAAGATGAAGTTAACCTGTTAAAAAATAAAAACACTGAGGCACTCTATGAATATGAAACTTACGGAACCTCTACGCCATCGTGAGCGAGAGTTGCTGTCCTATGCGAACGACGAGATCGAGATAACGTAAGCTTCGCAACTTACACACCAGGTGTTCTTATGCGTCCTACCTCATTGACTGATTCCCGCCCCAAGATCAGCACGATGCCCCGTCCCCAAACGGAGGCTACCGCTTATCTCAATCTGTACAAGTTAGCGATCGAGAAAAAACGACTTCAACACGAACTCGACTCGATCGAACAACGTCGGCATCGCATTCAGAAACGTCTATCTTTTCTCGAAAGTCAAGTTGCAGAAATGCAGCAGACGACTCACGTATCGGCTCCCAAATTGGCTCCGGTTTCAAAGAATTCTGCTCCTGATTCGGCGTTAAATACTCTGTTTTTAGAGTATTAAGTCACATTCAAAGTGTTGTGCTGAATAGCTCGATTGTTTAATGCGATCGGGCTTTTTTCTTAGGATTTTTTTGCTTCGTTCCAACCGCAGCCGACTTCTAAATTGATAGGTCTTAGAGGATGTTTGAGAAGGATAAAAAGCGGCTTTGCTGCGTTGCGAGTCCACCCGGAGATCAATCTCCGGGCTAATGGAGGAAACCCCGCTGAAGCGGGCTAAGAGAGTAATACGGAGTTCTTAGCCCAGTTTAGTGGGCTTCCCTGATTAGCCCGGAGATTCATTTCCGGGCGGGTGAATGCGATGAATGATTGCTTTTCAAACACCCTTTTAAGCGATCGGCAAACAAATCCAAACCTGCGTTCCCTGATTGGGTTTACTCGAAACACCAATTCGACCCCGATGCGCCGCAATAATTTGATTACACAAAAACAAGCCCAAACCTAATCCCGTTCGATGCTGATTTTGTGATCCCCGAAGATAAGGTTTCTTAAATAATTGATTGCACTGATCCGGCAAAATTCCAACTCCGTTATCCGCGATCGTACATTTCACTTCAGCCCCTACTTTTTCAGCCTGCAACGTTAATGTAATCTCAGGCGGATTGTGCTTAATTGCATTCGTAATCAGATTATCAAGCACTCTTCTAAACTGAGTCGGATCAGCAGAAATCATCGGTAAATCATTAGGAATTTCATTCACTAACTCAATTCGATTTTGAACGAATAATGGCTCTAAATCGACTAATGTTCGATCGACCATTTCCGAATACGAAATCGGTTGAGGACTGATTACAATTTTCTGCGGTTCGTGTGAGTAGTCTTCGAGCAGTGAACTAATGAGATCAAGCTGACGATTACTGCTATCCACAATGCGATCGAGCGTCGATCGGGACAACGAAATCGTATCTTCTGTCTTCGATTGCAATCGTCTTAAAACCATCAACATCCCGATCACAGGTGTTCTCAAATCATGAGTGACCGCATGAACTAAGGTGTCTTTTACTTGATTTAGCGATTGCAGTTCCAACATTCTCTGTTGTAATTCTGCGGTTCGATCTTCCACTTGAGATTCTAAATCCGCTGCAAATCCTTGAACCTTTTCGTACAATCGACCCTGTTGCAGCGCTAACTCTACTTGAGTCGCTAATCGTTCGAGCAATTCCACCTCAAACGATCGCCATTCTCTCGGCGCACCGCACTGATTCACATTCAGCACCCCATACAAGCGCCCATCTTGATAAATCGGAATGCCAATACTCGCTTTGATTTGGTACATTTGGTAATAGATTTTGAGAAACTCATTCGTTTCAGTCTTCTCAGAATCTGCATTTACTCGAATCGGAGTTTGAGCAAAAATCTCTTGAATATCTGGCAGAATCGGACGTGGCGATCGCGTTCCCAGCATCGGACTCCACTGAGAAGCTACCGATTCTGCCACCGTTTCCGTAAAGCCTTGCTCATCAAACACGCTGACATAGACGCGATCGGCATTCAGAAAAGCTCGAACTTCCGCGACCGTCGTATCTAAAACCTCTTTTACATCAAGCGATCGACGAATTCGTAGCGTACTTTCCGCCAAAAATTGATCCTGCTCGATGCGCCGTCTGAGCAACGATTCCACCCGATGCCGTTCCGCGATCGCAGCCGCCAACACCAGCGCGATCGTTGCCATCACACCAACAAAAATCTGAACCTGAAACAGTGCATTCTGAAGCGTTTCACTGTTCGATTCCCCAAAATATCGATAGTTCTGCGACACGCCCCAAATCGAGATAAATGACGCAATCAGCAGGCAAATTACAGTCCCACGCTGACCCAATCGCAGCGCCGCCCACACAATAAATAGGAACGGCGAATACTGCAAAATTGGAGTAACCGTACCGCGTAACGTCGCCATTGTGCCCGTTGCCGATGCGGGAAGGTACGCCAATGGGGAATTCAAAATCATCCAGCTAAACATCACAATCAACCCCAACCAAACCACAAACTCAACGACTCGTTGCCGAAATAGAGCCTGTTTCACCTGCCGACGCAGTTCATTCCAAGATCTTGGAATCCGAATCGATCGACCTCCCCAAACGACGATCGCAGGAGTCAATACCAAAATCGAAACCGCATCTCCTAGCCAAACCACCATCCAATTCCCAAGAATCTCAGCGCTCGGAACAATCCCAGACAGATAGCCATTAACGGTACTAATACTGGCATTCAGACTCGGTGCTAACACTGCGCCGATCGTTGCTAACGCCAGCACATCTCGCACCCGCCTTAGCGATCGACAAAATCCAACGCGCTTCAGTAGCCCGATCGCGACGAGAACTTCGAGCGTACTACCCAATCCCGCTACGATCGCAGTGAGCCAAGTCACGTTGTCAAGCGATCGACCAAACAGCACCGCACCAATAAAAACGCCAATCCAAGAAAAGCGCTCTAGCAAGATCACGCCAGCCAGTGCGATTCCAATGGGCGGATACAACACGGAAGCTTGAGCGGTCGCATCCAGTTGAATGAAGATGAAAGCAAGCTTGGCGCTGACAAAGTAGACGATCGCAATGAGCGCGATCGACAACAATGACAGGATAAGCTTTGACTGTTTTAGCCACATGGCACGATAGTCAGGCATTTGAGGCTTGCCATGCTTCCAATCTCCGTAACTGAGGGACGATTTAACCACGAGCTTCAGGAACACCAACTACCCTAAAGTAAAAGGGATATTCTCCAGCGGCTTCCCCCAACTGGGTGAGGGATATCAAATTTTACGCCCGTGTTTCTCCAATTAGTGCGTTAATTCAATGAATGCGATCGAATTTTGTCAAGTTTGCTACCAATTAAATCGAAGATTATTAGTTGCTAACTTGAGTTTTACTATTTTCTCAGGAGAGACGTTGGTGCTACTTGGTCGCAGTGGATGTGGAAAAACGACGACGCTGAGGTTGATTAATGCGCTGCTCGTTCCGACTGAAGGTGAAGTCCGAGTCAATGATCGATCGACAAAATCCTGGAATGCGATCGAACTTCGTAGACGAATTGGCTATGTGATTCAAGAAGTTGGTTTATTTCCCCATTTCACGGTTGCACAGAATATTGCAGTGGTTCCATCGCTTCAGAAGTGGGAACGCGATCGAATTGAAAATCGCGTCGTTGAACTCTTAGAACTCGTCGGATTAGAGCCGCAACGCTTCAAAGACAGCTATCCCCATCAGTTATCGGGTGGACAACGGCAACGAGTCGGAGTCGCGAGAGCATTAGCGGCTGATCCTCCTCTGTTGCTAATGGATGAGCCATTTGGAGCATTAGACCCGATTACACGATCGGAACTTCAGCGAGAATTCCTACAATTGCAACGCCAGTTAGGAAAGACGATCGTATTTGTCACGCATGATATTCATGAAGCTTTCAAGCTCGGAACAAGAATCGGACTGATGCAGGCAGGACAGTTAGTAGAATTGGGAACGCCTGACGAATTTGCTCGATCGATACATCCTGAAGCCAAAGCATTTTTGAACGTATGGAATTCCTAACCCGCTACGGGAATGAAATCTTAGCCCGACTGGGAGAGCATTTATTTCTAGTCGGGGTAGCAACCTCGATCGCAATTCTTATCGGCATTCCCTTGGGCATTTTGATTACTCGCCGCCCAAATTTAGGCAAACCAATTTTGGGATTTGCCAATGTGATGCAAACGGTTCCAAGTTTGGCATTATTTGGGTTTCTACTACCGATTCCAATCATCGGGGGAATTGGTGCGAGAACTGCGATCGTCGCTCTAATCCTCTATTCCTTGCTCCCAATCATTCGGAATACAGCCGTCGGAATTAACAGCGTCGATCCTGCGATTCGAGAAGCAGGACGGGGAATGGGAATGAGCGATCGACAACTCTTATTTCAAGTCGAACTCCCGTTAGCAATGGGCGTAATCCTTTCAGGAGTCAGAGTCGCAACTGTGATCGGAGTTGGACTTGCTACAATTGCATCGGCAGTCGGAGCCGGAGGACTGGGCGAATTTATTTTTCGAGGTGTCGCGATCGTTGATAATCAACTGATTCTCGCTGGAGCAGTTCCGGCAGCGATCGTTGCGTTGGGTGCAGATTGGGGATTAGGTTGGATTGAAAGACGGTTAACGATTAAAAGATGAAAAGATTTCTCGCACTTGGGCTTTTGGCACTCTGTTTAATGTTCTCGATCGTCGCGTGTCAAGGTGGCGGAGATCGAGTGGTCATTGGCTCGAAGAACTTCACCGAGCAAGTGATTTTAGGCGAAATTTTAGCGCAACAAATCGAGCGTAAAACGAACATAAAGGTCGATCGTAAATTCAATTTGGGCGGAACGTTCGTATGTTTAACAGGCATTAGAAACGGTGAACTCGATATCTATCCCGAATACACTGGAACTGCCTATGGTGCGATTCTAAAATTAGGTGCAGAAAGCGATCCGAAGAAAACACTGGAAACCGTAAAGAGTCGATTTGAACGAGATTTTCAACTACTTTGGACAAAACCTTTCGGCTTTAACAATTCATTTGCAATGGTTGTCAGAGGCGAAGATGCGAGAAAGCTAAAGATTCAAACTCTGTCCCAAGCAGCCGTTCATACTCCAAAGTGGACAGCGGGTTTTGGTCCAGAATTTCTCAATCGTGAAGATGGATTTCCTGGACTTGCGAAGACTTACAATCTCAAATTTGAACAAGCGCCGAAGGTGATGGATTTGGGATTATTGTATCGATCGCTGCAAGATAAACAAGTCGATATCGTTGCTGGAAGTACTACAGATGGTTTACTTTCAACCCTCGATTTAACGGTTTTACAAGACGATAAGCGCTACTTCCCGCCGTATGAAGCTGCCGCAGTCGTTCGCCGCGAAACTTTCCAAAAACATCCAGAACTAAAAGAAGCGTTGGATCAACTGGGCGGCATGATTTCTGACAAAACAATGCAGGAATTGAACTATCGAGTCGATGGTAAAAAAGAGGACGTAAAACAAGTTGTACAAGACTTCCTTAAGTCGAGATAGTATTTGCTTGAAACACTTGTGCAGCCGTTAATTGTAATTCTGGAAACGTGGGGGAAATAATGCGATCGTTTCCCCGAAACGCATTCATTTGATATTCATCCTCGATCAATTCACACACCCAAAGTGTTGGCTCCTTGGGATTGCCCAGAAATCTTCGCGCTCCTAATGCTGCATAGTCTACAATCCAATATTCTGAAATGCCTAAAGCTTCATAAGCTGCAAATTTGGTGTAGTAGTCATCGCGCCAGTTTGTACTGACGACTTCGATGATCAGTTTGATTGTTTTGCAATGCTCGACAGCAGAGAATTCTTCCCAGTTTGGCTCATTCGCAATTTCGCGACTATCAAGAACGATTCCATCCGGTTCGTATGCAGATTCCCTTTCTGCTCTTACAACACAGTCCTTTGGCATGAAGTAGTCTAACTTTGATTGCCGAATCACGATTCCAATAGGCAGTACGAGAAGTCCTGCAATCTCTGAATGCTTGCCACTCGGCATCGATCTTTCAAGGATGATTCCTCGACGTAATTCATAATGAACACCCGGAAGATTCGGATACCATTCGAGGAATTCATCGAAACTGACAGGTGGTTTCGGGACTTGAATCATATCGATCGACGCATTAAATTCACTTCATCATAGTTGCTGATTATGCTCGAACTTTATTACTCAAAGAAACAAGAATAGAGAACACTAGAGAAAAACGATTGACATTCGCACTCCATGAAAGATAACAACTTTGTTAAACTCAGCCCTAAAAGACATTGATCAAAATTGATCAAAGAGGATTCATGCTGAAGTTAACTATCTGGTTCGCTCTCGGCTCTACGGCTGTTTCGTTAATCGGAATGTCTGCAACTCAAGCTCAAGTTCCAATTCGCGATCTTCAGCGCAATTCAGGTGTTGCAATCTCAGGACAAATTCTCAGTGTTGTGGGTAACGAGTTCATTTTGGATGACGGGACTGGGCAAATGATTGTCGATGCTGGACCTCGCTGGTATCACCAACTAAACCTATCTGCTGGTGAACGGGTCAAAGTTACAGGTGAGTATGACGATGCTGATTTTGATGCTTATACTATTACTCGCAGTAACGGCGAAGTTCTTCAAATTCGTCAACCCGGTGGACCGCCGCCTTGGGCAGGGGGTCGAAGAAAAAATTAATCAGCGACACAAAACAAGTGGGCTTAATGCTCAGTTTCAATCCATCAGCGACAGATTGAAACTGAGCATCAAGCCCACAATGAAAGTATGATTGCTCTAATCTCAACGACGACTGCGGTTCGGCACTTTGCTCATATAATCCAGCGAAGTAGTGACGCTACCATAGTTTTGCTTCGGCGCGATCGCGGCTGCCACACTGAGGAAGCGACGCGGATCACCTTCAGGCAAACGACGGTCTTGAGATCGCTTGGAGTAGTAGTTCTGCACCACAAACTGCCAATCGTTCTTCACGGTTCCAGCCGTTTCGCGGAAGTCTTCGCCATAACGAGGAGTCACCAAGTTAAACGGACGCGCTTCCATCCGACGACGCTGATACGGAACGGTGTAGTCGCCAAATGCGTTGGTGTACTCTTCGCTATCGAGCAAAGCATCGACAAACCCATTAAAGCCCTTGGTTCCGATCACGATCGACCAAGCGATTTCTTCATCTCGATCGTAAGAATCACGACCCAGGAAGCGCTTCAGGCAGATTTGCACTAAGCGATAGTTGTTGTTCACTTCCACCACAGTGCTGTAGAAGCGCTCAGATTTTGCCAATTCACGAATGAAGTCGCGCACTGTGATTGCACCGTTTCTCACACGAGACTCAGATGCCACTTGGCGATTGAACTTCAACGTTTCATGTTCACTGAACACTTGACGATATGCCGCCCAAATCAGCGATTCCATATCAGTCACAGAGCTTACATCCTCGATTCGATAGATGTAAGGAGTGTCTTCGTTTTGGTCAGCAATGCCGAAGTTTTTCACCCGATGGTTTTGGGTGGTCGGCTTATAAGCTAACAATGGCAATGCCATGTCAGAATCTCCCTCGTAATATAAACGGCAGGTAAATTTTGGATGATGGATTTGATATTAGAAATCCAAGTCGCGTAAAACCATTATCTCGCGTCTGGTGTCCGAAAATGGTACTGCTGTGAGCATTTATCCCACCGCATTCACAGCCGAAAACAGCAGCAAGAAGAAAATCAAGCCGCCCGTCGCGATCGACACCGCCGATACCATTCTCCAATCCGAAGTTCTGACAAATTTTTCCCAGTTAAAGGGTTCAAATTGATCAAACTGCGGCGTGAACGCAGCGAGTTGGGCAGACGGTTTGAACTCTTGTTTGGGGAGTCGATCGCGATAGTCAGCCCCGTAGCGCGGTGTAAAGCTGTAAGGACGCTCAGTGACTCGTTTGCGCTGATAAGGAGCCGTATTTTCTCCAAAGGCTTCGAGATATTCTTCGCTGTCCAACAAAGCATCAACGAATTTGTGCCAACCCAAATTAGCAATTTGGATCGACCAAGCGATCGTTTCTTCTTTGTTATAAGGCGAACGACCCAGCAACCGTTTGAGGCAAACTTCTACGAGGCGATAGTTATTATTCGCTTCGACCACCAGACGGTAGAACCGCTCTGATTTGGCTAACCCGCGCACAAAATCGCGCACCGTAATCGCACGATTCTTAAGCTGAGTTTCCAAAGTAATCTGCCGATTAAACTGCAACGTTTCTTGCTCGTTAAATACTTGCCGATACGTTGCCCAGATCAGCGCGTCGATTTCAGAGGGAGTCGTACTATCTTCGATGCGATACCGATACGGGCTATCTTCATTCAGATCAGCCCGACCAAAGCTCTGAACCCGCTGGTCTTGAGTGGTGGGTCTGTATTCCAAGACCGAAAGTTTTGTTCCCATAAAAATCTCCTTAACTACGTCTGTTGAAACAGCAGCGTTAGCGCAATGGGAAACTGGCGGCTGTGCTAATCGAAGTTGGAGTGCCGTTTGGAGCGGTGGTACGAGTGGTGTCAGGAATGCTGATGTTTGCGGTCGAAACGGGTTTGTATTCGACGGTTTTGATGTTGAGCGATCGAGCCAAATCCCGGAAGTTGTTGATATCGCCCCACTTGTAGCGGCTCGATTCTTCCTGGTCGCGCCAGTAGTCCGCATAGCTTGGAGTCACCAAGTTAAATGGACGACCTTTGTAGCGACGACGTTGGTAAGGAACCGTGTTATCGCCAAACGCAGTCGCATACTCTTCACTGTCGAGAAGTGTATCTACAAAGCCATCCCAGCCCAAAGTCGCGATTTTGATCGACCAAGCGATCGTTTCTTCATTGTTGTAAGCCGATCGACCCAGTAGGCGCTTCAGAGCAATATCAACTAAACGATAGTTCGAGTTTTTGTCGATTACGAGGCTTCTGAAGGTTTCCGATTTTGCCAATCCGCGCACAAAGTCGCGAACGGTAATGGCTCGGTTCTTCAGTTGGGATTCGAGATTCTTTTGGCGACTGCTTTGTAAAATGACGTGTTCGCTGAACACTTGACGATAAGCAGCCCAGATCAAATTTGTGATGTCGGTTTGATCGATGCAATCTTCAAGACGATAGATATAGGGAGTGTCTTCGCCTGGAACTTCGTAACCATCCACTCGCTGATTTTGCGAGGAGGGTTTGTACTCAAGTAAGGGAATCGACATGGTTAATCAAGGGTAAAAAAGGGGATGTGCGATCGCGCTTTAGAAAGCGAGTTGTTTGGCTTGTTGTGCCTTGGCGAATATTGTGCCTAGCGAATAGAATTCGCGGCTATACAGACGAAGTGTGCCTTCGCACACTAAGAGGTGAATTCAATCACATTTGTACAGGGCGAATTCCACCTGCCAGATACTTAGAGAGTGTTTGAGAGTGTTTGAGCGGTAATCGTTTGTTGCGTTCACCCGCCCGGAGATAAATCTCCGGGCTGATTGTGGGAAGCCCACTAAACTGGGCTAAGAACTCCGTATTACTCTCTTAGCCCGCTTCAGCGGGGTTTCCTCTATTAGCCCGGAGATTCATTTCCGGGCGGACTCGCAACGCAGCAAAGCCGCTTTTCATACTCCTCAAACATTCTCTTAGAGGGTGTTTGAAAAGTAGCCGTTCGGACACATTTACCCGCGCCGGACTAGAAGTCGGCGCTAACGGTGCGAAGTCCAGTAAACGGGACTCAAGACGCTGACATCGGCTCCCAGTCCCCTTCAGTGGACTTCGTTCTGTTAGCCCCGAATTCCATTCCGGGGCGAGAGGACATCGTAGCGAAATGACTTTCTATACTTTTCAAACATGCTCTTAGACCTTCGCAGTGCCCGGAAGATAGCTATAAGGCAAATTCACCTTCGGACGGCTGACCGTTGGTTTGGTCACTTCAGCAGCTTCACGGCTCGAATCGGGGACTTGAATCGCGCTCGATGTTGCTCGTGCCACATGGCGTTGCGTATCGAGATGCGGCGTACTCATCGTTTGCGCCATATTCAAGAACGTGAACGGAATCGCCTGACGAATCACCGCTTTATCCAGATCGCCCGAATTGTAGCTGCGAACTTGATAGTACGATCGAGTCGCCAATTCCCGTTCTAACAACCGATTGCGCCAGAAGTCGCCGTAACGTGGATTGGTCAAGTTAAACGGACGACCTTCTAACCGACGACGTTGATACGGAACAATGTCATCGCCAAAGTTCTCGCGATATTCTTCACCATCGATGATTTCATCAATGAAACCGTGTAATCCTTTGGTCGCAATGACGATCGATTTAGCGATCTGTTCATCTTGACCATACGATGCCCGTCCCAAAAATCGCTTCAGGGTGATATCCACCAAGCGATAGTTCGAGTTCGTATCCGCTACTAATTCGCGGTAAACATCAGATTTACCCAAGCCGCGAATAAAATCAGCCACGCCGATCGCTCGATTTCGCAATTGCGATTCGAGGAAGGTTTGACGATTGCTTCTGAGAATGAGATGTTCAGCAAAAATCTGGCGATACGCTGCCCAGATAATTCGATCGACATCTTCTGCCGATCGAGCATCTGACAAACGGTAAATCACCGGATCGTCTTCATCAATCACGTCGTAACCATTGACGCGCTGATTTTGAGTTTTGGGATTTACTTTGAGAAGTGGGATTGCCATGAGGAGAAACCCAATAAAGTGAACTTATGAAAGTTGCTGTTTCGCAAGGGCGGCTCTCGCTCGAACCGCACCATCAGAATCAGCCTGGAGCATCTGATCGAGTTGTGCGATCGCGCTCTGACGATCGACACAATCCGCAGAACTAATCCAGTTTTGTAGACCGACGATCGCAGCGTACCGATTTGCCCAATCGACATCCTGTGCGACAAATAAGAGCGTGTTCAAAGCTTGGGATTGAGCAGACTCGCGGGCTGTGGGTTCAAGTTGTTGCCAGCGAATTTGTCCTAAACCTTTGATTGCGGCTCGTCTGACGCTCGGAGCGAAATCGGCTTCGGCAGCTTTGATCAGAGCTTCTAAGGCACGTGGATCAGCGATCGCGGCAAGTGCTCGTAAACTGTAAGCCCTTGCCCCATAGTTGTAGCCATCGATTTGCGCTAACAATTCGGGGACTGCGACCTCTCCCAACGCGACCAAACCAGAAACCGCCGCCAATGCTGCCCCCGGATTGTTAAATCCTAGAGCGCGAATCAGCGTCGGTATTGCTTCAGTCGATCGAGCATTTGCCAAAGCGTAAACGGCTCCAACCAATTTGGCGGGAGAATCTGCCACTTCGACAGCATGAATCAACGATTGAATTGTGGGATCAGTTGCAATCATAGAATTCTCGTGATGGGGCAATTTGGCGATCCGCGATCGAGAGCCTCGCTCCCGAATCACCGCTTACCAGTTCACAGTAGGTTATCCATGAGGGTCATAAGCTTGATTGCATCTGAAGACAACGGATCGCCCGTTTCTCGTAGATGATAATCCAGCAAACCTTTACAAGACAGCAGCTTAAAGCTGTTTTCCACTGGAGAAGCCGCGATCGCATCAGCAGCCGGAAGATATCCGATCGCACCCAAATCCGCTAACGCCGATCGTCTCAGTTGCACATCGGTTCCTTGCAGCGCTTCGACCAGTCGCTCTCCATAAACTGAATCGCGTGTTAACTGGTACATCGATCGCGCTGCCGCATATTGAACTCGTGCCACCGGATGATCGAGAAACGGACGAACAAGATCGATCGCTTCAGTTGCCCCTAACGCGCCCAATGCTTCTAGTACCGCCTCGACAGGCTGGACTAAATGCGGACGACCCGGAACAAACTGAGCCATTTCGATCCCGCCCTTGAGCAGTGCCATGAGTTGAGGAACACACGACGAATCGCCAAGCAATCCCAGGGCTTGAGCCGCTGACTCCCGGACGTAGAAATCATCACACTCAAGACAGCGAGTCAGCCCAGGAACCGCTTGACGATCGCCTAATTTCCCCAACGCCCGCGCTGCATTTCGCCGCAACGGGTAGCCACCCAGTTCAGTACGATCGTCTTCGTCTTCCAACGCGCTAATCAAAGCCTCGATCGCGCTTGAATCTTTAACCTGAAATTTCCCCAGCCACCAAGCCGCGTAATATCGCAAACTCGTATCGGGACACGATAAATTTGCGATCGCGCTTTCCACCGTTAACGGTTCGGCTCCAGGTTGCGGTTCGAGTTCAGAGTTCGATTCAATCACGATGATTACTCAGCAGTTAGCGGTTCAATGTTGACGATGCGACCCCCCAAACGGGTAATCCGCTGCATTTCTTCATTCATCCGGTTATAAGGAACCGTGATAAACACACTGCCACTATTGCGGATTTCATAGTTATTGCGATCGGTTTGGTCGTTCTGACGCAAGCCCACCACTTCATAACGAAAGACTCGTGCGCCTGACGGAGTGTTTGCGGCGCTTCCCACTGCGGTTTGACCGAACATGGTTCAAGACTCCTTTAGAGTTGAGGATAAAGAATGGGGAGTGGGGAGTGGGGAGTGGGGTGAATTTACGTCCCCCTACTCCCCACTCCCTACTCCCTACCAAACTATGCTGGTGTGACGCTGACAATCTTTGCGCCTGTGCGCTGAATTTGCTGCATCTTATTCGACAGTTGCTCGTAAGGTACGAGGAACGCGGTGCTCGATCGACGAACTTTCGGATAGCCCGGAGACAAGACTCCAGCCACTTCTACCCGATAGATCCGACCGCTTTCGCCATACGATCCGCCCAGTGCTTTCTTCGGAGCCAGATCATCAGACGCGCTGAAATGTCTCCAGCCGCCATCTGCCTGAGACGGAGACGCGATCGACGACGAAGTATTCGTCGCCAAATTCCGCGCTAGGCGAGGATTCTTTCCAGCCGCTTGAGAGCGATCGCTGTTCGCATAGCCGCGATACAGTTGGAACATATTCGTAAAGCCGATCGTTCTTGCGCCCGTCTCATACTGGAAGCCGCGATAGTACGGAACCACGTTGTCGCCAAAGTTCGCCTCGTACTCTTCGGAATCAATGTAAGAATCGATTTCCGCATCGAACCCTTGAGTTTCGTAGATGTCCAAGTGTTCGATCACTGCCGACTCATCGAATGGAGCGCGACCCAGCAAATGCTTGTGGTTTAGCTCAATCACACGAGTTTGGAAGTTGTTATACAAAAACTTCTCTTTATATAATTCTGATTTCGCCACCGCACGAACAAACTCTCTGACTGAGATTTTGCCGTTACGTAACAGCGATTCTGCACTGGTTAAACGCTCTGCTTTCATCAGGTAATCATTGCCCAACACCTGACGATACACAGCGCGAATCACTGCTTCAACATCATCATCCGTCCAAGGATGGCGCAGTTCTACCTTGGGCGTTTCTTGGAACGGCGCAGTACCCAACCGCGCTGCTGCTGCTGTAATAGCCATCTATCGAGTTCTCCAAAAACAACGGCGAACGTGAATTTAAGCTCTTGTTAGCGACATTGCCATCGGTTTTGGCTCGATCGCTAACCCAAATTTTGATAAAACAATGCCCGGAAGGGTAAACAATAGCCAGCACTTGCCAGCGAACCGCATACCTTTCCGGGCAAGGGGAAGCTAAATTAGCTCAGCGCGTTGATCGCGTAGTCGAGGTAGGTGTTTGCTTCGTTTGCAGCTTGTCCGCTCAGACCGTGGCTTGCTTTGATGTTCTTCAAAGCTTCGACGTACCAGGAGGGAGCCAAGTCGAATGTTTGGTTGATTTCAGCCAAACCAGCAACCAAATACTCGTCCATCGGACCCGTTCCACCTGCAACCAAGCAGTAGGTGACCATGCGGAGGTAGTATCCGATGTCACGCGCACACTTCGCTTTTCCTTCGGGGGTCGAAGCGTACTGCGAACCTTGCATTTGGGTGGTGTAAGGGAACTTCTGATAAACCGCGTTTGCAGCACCATCAATCAGTTTTTGTGCGTTGGTGGTCAATGCACGAGCCGCTTCCATCGAAGCAACTGCACGCTCAAAGCGTCCGTTGACTGCTTGGAGTTCAGTGTTGCTCAAGAAACGTCCTTGGGTATCCGCAGCAGCGATCGCTTCAGTAATCGGGGTCTTCATTGTTCAGTCTCTCCCTTTGGGTTTATCGTTTTGAGGAAAAAAGTAAAAGAGTTGAGTGGTAAAACTCAGAAACTATGCAACAGCAGCAGCCGCACGATCGAAGTAGGAAGCAACTTCCGACATCAATTGCGAACAGTCACCTTTGGTGATTCCGTTCGGGTCGTTTGCCAATGCAACAGCAGCTTCTTTCATTTTTTGAACACCAGCAGCAACCGATCCACCAGGAACGCCCAATGCTTGGTAGGTTTCGCGCAGACCGTTTAAGCAACGATCATCGAGAACGCTTGCATCACCTGCGAGGGTTGCATAGGTGACATAGCGCAAGATGATTTCCATGTCGCGCAGACAAGCTGCCATACGGCGGTTGGTGTAAGCGTTTCCGCCGGGAGCGATCAATTGGGGCTGTTCTGCGAACAATGCACGAGCCGCGTTTGCAACGATCGTCGATGCGTTGCTGGTGATGCGGTTCACGGTGTCAAGGCGCTTGCTGCCATCACGAACGACGGAGGTCAAAGCATCGAGTTGTCCGGTGCTAAGGAATTCGCCTTTGGCATCAGCCTGAGAGACCACCTTTGCGAAAGCATCTAACATTGGAATTCTCCTAAAAACTGGGTATGAGTTCGGTTTGGTTCAGAACTGGAAGGTGTTTCTGAAGCCATTTGGAGGTTTGAATGCCTGAAGAGGCGTTAAACCCCACTCTCTGAATCCAGTTTCTCGAAAAACTCGACTTGTATCGAGTGAGACAAATTGAGTTTTTTAAGAAATCTGAGAGATTGTCACATTTCTATGAGAAAGCGCAAATCCTATTCAGATAGTGTTTTAAGCGGGTCTGTTTTGTTTGTTTTCCCCTTCGATTTCCTTTTATACAATGCTGAAGTGCTTGAGTTTGTTACAAGTTGTTGATTTGTATCACGCTCAACGAAATATTTGCCAGAAGTGTTGCTAAATCAGGGATTGACGGGGATCAAAGCTAAATTATTTCTGCTTTTCTGAGAGAAGTTGAGTCATTTTTGTAGTGTTTTGTAAACTTAAGGATCATTTAAGATTCTCAAAATTGCGGCTGCGATTGATTTGTAGAACTTGTAAGACCTACAAGCAAAACTCAAGTCTGTAACGAATGATTGCGAAATTTAGCGAAAAGTACTGTTTCGCTTTGTTAAGACGATTTTGATTTTCTGAGTTTAGATTGCGTTTCTCGCCTTCCAATCAACGATGTATCCTGGTTAGGGAGCTATTTTGGATGTTTTATTGTGCTAGACCTGAAGCTAATTCGTGAAAATCCTGACCTTGTGCAAACCAAGCTGAATCAGCGCGGCGGGAGTTATGACATTTCTGCGATCGCGTCTCTCGATCGTCAACGTCGCGAATTAGAGGTCGAGCGATCGCAACTCCAAGCCCGCAGTAACGAGATCGGGAAATTAGTTGGTCAGATGATGAAAGCTGATCCGAAAAATCCTGAAGTCCAGCCGCTTCGAGATGAAGGAAATTCGATCAAGGCAAAATTAAGCGAATTAGAGCCGCGAGAAAAGGAAATTCGCGATCAGATTGAGTCGTTGCTGTTGACATTTCCGAACTTGCCGAGTGAAACAACTCCGATCGGGAAAGATGAAACCGAAAATGTTGAGGTGAAGCGATGGGGCGATGAGCTTAAACCGTCCATTGACGTTCTCCCCCATTACGAGATTGCTGAGAAGCTTGGAATTCTTAACACCGAACGGGCGACAAAAATTGCTCAAAGCCGATTCGTGATTCTAATGGGTGCAGGTGCGGCATTGGAACGAGCATTGATTCAGTTCATGTTGAATCAGCAAATTGCAGCGGGATATGTCGAAGTCATTCCTCCAGTGTTGATTAATTCTCGATCGATGACTGCAACCGGACAGTTGCCTAAATTTGCAGAAGAAAGCTTCAAATGTGCTGAAGATGATCTCTGGTTAGCTCCAACTGCGGAAGTTCCAGTCACAAACTTGTACCGCGATGAGATTATTCCGGCTGAACAATTACCGATTCATCACTGTGCTTACACACCGTGTTTTCGTCGGGAAGCAGGCAGCTACGGCAGAGATACACGCGGCTTGATTCGACTGCATCAATTCAACAAAGTGGAATTAGTTAAGCTTGTTCATCCTGAAACTTCTGAGCAGGAACATCAAAGCTTAGTGAAGAACGCAGAAGCAATTTTGGAAGCTTTGAAACTGCCTTATCGAACTGTTGAGCTTTGCACTGGAGATTTAGGATTCGGAGCCGCGAAATGTTACGACTTGGAAGTTTGGTTGCCCTCCGCAGGAACTTACCGCGAAATTTCTAGCTGCTCGAACTTCATGGATTTCCAAGCCCGTCGAGGCAACATTCGATTCAAGACAGGTCAGAAGGGAACGCAATTTGTCCATACGTTGAATGGATCAGGATTAGCGATCGGGCGAACAATGGCGGCAATCCTCGAAAACTATCAGCAAGCAGACGGAAGCGTGAAAATTCCAGAAGCATTGCAGCCTTATCTAGGACGAGAAGTTCTATAGCTGATCTGGATCGACTCCTAATTCTCGGAGCTTTTCGGCTAAACGCTGCGATCGCTGACGTTCTGCGGCGACTGTTCCCCATGCCAATAATTGCTCTGATTCATCCCACCAGCGAAGCCAGTACCCAGAACGATTGTCTCTTTCTCCTTGCCACACTCCCAAAAACAATTGCATCTCAGGAATCCAATATCGTCCATTCTCATCCGTGAGTTGTGGGCGATAGAAACCTTTTTCATCTAAGCGATAAACCTCCATCTCGCCCGATTCAGGCTCAAAGATGACATAATTTGGAACCTGCAAAATTTGCTCATAGAAGTACCATTTCCCTGGTGGATAGGATGGCTTGATCGAATACGGTTCGCTACCTGTATGTGATAAAAATTCCATCACAATGACGGGAATGCTGCCCTGAAGATTCGGCGTATAAGACCGTTCGACCTCCGATCGGGGAACGGTAATCTGAGGCACAAAGCTCCAATCGGGCGCTTTCACAACGATTTTGGAATCGATCGTGGCACAAATCCCGTAATTAGTCGGGGTCAATGTCGTTTCAGAAAGTTTTCCAGCTTGAGCGAGGCTATCGGTCAAAGCCATTGCCAACATCGGTTGAGTGATATTATCCACAGGATCATTGGGAAGGACATAATCCGCAGGAAGCTTTTCCCAAGTAACGATTGGCGACCTTAGTTCAGCAATCATGGCAAAAATTCTCGAATCGCGGGTGGTACTGTTGATTTTACAAGGTTTGTTTGGGGCAGCGTTCAGAACGTCGATCGCGCTTCTTCCTAGAATTTCAGCGAAAATAATCGTAATTGCGATCGCATCTTAAATCTCT
Source organism: Leptolyngbya sp. AN10 (assembly GCF_050565645.1). Taxonomy (NCBI): domain Bacteria; kingdom Bacillati; phylum Cyanobacteriota; class Cyanophyceae; order Leptolyngbyales; family Leptolyngbyaceae; genus Leptolyngbya; species Leptolyngbya sp. AN10. Next base: position 110,098 of record NZ_JBNXVP010000014.1, on the reverse strand, counting down.
ATGTCTTCAAACCTGCTTCCAGCCTTACAAAATCTTCCCGCTACATTTCCAATCGAAGGAGCCGTTCGCATTGAATTAGCAGAAGGCATCCCGATCTTTAAAGCTTCAAGCAGCGTACAAGATCGGATCGAAACCTTACTGGACAAACAGCAGATTGAAAGGCTTACAACAGAGGAAAATCAAGAACTTGATCATTACGAAGCGATCGACGATTACTTAAGCTTCGTCAATCGCACAATTCGCAATCTCTATTTGAACCAATCCGCTTAAATGTCTTCTCGTCGAAAGCTTTCTGCCAAACTTCAGCATTGGAAAGTTCATTCTTCAATCCCAGTCTGAAACTGAGTCATCAACCAAGTACTCACCTTGCCATGATTCATCTCACGACTGCGACGAAATGCCTCTTCTAATACAGCAATCTTTAAACCTGGTAACACAAGAGAATGATCGATGCGCCGACTTCCCCGATCCGCGATCGCAAACGCCCAGATGCTTGCATTCTGCACATCGATAATCCAGTATTCTTTGACACCTAGCGACTCATACAGTAATCGTTTTTCTCCTCGATCGTCGGTCAAGGACGAGTACGCCACCTCAATTACCAAGTCTGGAGCAGGATAAACATCCAAATCAATAATCGTCGCTTCCCAAGGTACAACTTCCGCATTCGCATCAATATAGAACGATACATCGGGCTGAACCTCAGCGCCCCCAGTCTTGCGATAAGTGCAGTTATCATGACCATCAATATCCAGACCTCGTAGCCCGGTAAAGATCGAAATAGCAGCAATGACAATGTAGTGATCGCGAGAATGCGGATTTCCCAGTGCTGCCATCCCTTCTAGCCTCATGCGTCCGTTGTAATAGTAAGCCTTGACTTTCTCATAGGCAGGGTCGTCCGTGATTCGGATAAACTCCTCCCAGGTCATCGGAATCCAGGTTTCCATCTGCACTAGAGTATTTAACTGACTCATGAGACTGTTCTTTGAGCGGATTGGCTTCATTTTAGTTCAAAAGTTCGGTTCATCAAAAGCGCGATCGCACTCCCTAACTACTCCTTTCAACCGATTTGTGCCGTAAAGATTCGTAACGGTGGAATTGACCCTCTAGAATAAAAGAACATTTTCGTCGTGGCTTAAACATTACTGCTTATGTCTGTTCTGGCGGTTATTCTTCTTTTGGCAGTTCTGATCTTCGTGCATGAACTCGGTCATTTCCTAGCAGCGAGGCTTCAGGGCATTTATGCGAATCGGTTCTCGATCGGGTTTGGTCCCATTTTGTTTAGATATCAGGGTGAACAAACTGAGTATGCGCTGAGAGCGTTACCTCTGGGTGGGTTTGTGGGATTCCCGGATGATGATCCAGAGAGTACGATTCCGCCAAATGATCCAAACTTATTGAAAAATCGCCCGGTGCTCGATCGAGCCATCGTGATCAGCGCTGGAGTTATCGCAAACTTAGTATTTGCCTATTTCATCCTCGTTGGGCAAATGGCATTCGTCGGACTGCCCACGATCGAATACAATCCGGGCGTAATTGTCCCCGAAGCGATCGCGCAAGATGTGGCAGCCCAAGCGGGAGTGCGGAGCGGTGATGTGATCGTTGGGATTAACGGTAAGTCGCTGGGTGCGTCTGATGCTGCGATGCGAACCTTGCAAAAAACGATCGAAACCAGTCCAGGACAACCGCTGGAATTGTCGATCGAGCGCAAAGGTCAGCCTGTAACCGTGAACGTCACCCCCAAAGATGACAACGGCAAAGGAAAGATCGGAGTCAAGCTACAACCCCATTTCAAGACTCAGCCGAATGGAAAGATCGTCTACTACAAGCGTCCCGGAAACCCGATCGAAGTCTTCACAATGGCATCGAACGAGTTCCAACGGATTGTAGTTCTAACGGTTCAGGGATTTGGTCAGTTAATCAGCAACTTTAGCAATACAGCGAATCAAGTTGCGGGACCTGTCGCGATCGTGGCAACAGGCGCGAGAATTGCCAAAACTGATTTTGCCAGCCTGTTCAATTTCACCGCTTTAATCAGCATCAATTTGGCGATTATCAACATCTTGCCGCTGCCTGCATTAGACGGTGGACAACTCGCATTTCTATTAGTTGAAGGCGTTCGCGGAAAACCCGTTCCGTCTGGAATTCAGGACGGCGTGATGCAGACCGGATTAATGCTATTACTGGGATTAGGCGTTTTTCTGATCATCCGTGACACGGTGAATCTCATTCCACAGTGACAACTACTCGAAGACTCTCAGCAAAAAAACAACGGGCATTAGAAATTCTGGTGCGGCTGAAAAAGCTTTATCCAGAAGCTCCTTGCACGTTGGATTATGAAACTCCAGTTCAGTTAATGGTGGCAACGATCCTCGCGGCTCAATGCACCGATGAACGAGTGAATACGGTTACGCCTGCCTTGTTTAGCCGCTTTCCTGATGCGGCGGCATTGGCAGGCGCTGACGTTTCTGAGCTTGAAACTTTAGTCCGATCGACAGGTTTCTATCGCAACAAAGCCAAAAATATTCAGGCTGCCTGTCGCATGATTATGGAAAAATATGGCGGCGAAGTTCCTCGATCGATGGAAGAACTCACCAGCCTTCCCGGAGTCGCCCGCAAAACTGCAAACGTTGTATCTGCTCATGCGTTCGGAGTCAATCTTGGAGTCACAGTTGATACGCACGTGAAGCGATTAACCTATCGATTGGGCTTAACCAAGAACACCGAGCCTGTGAAAGTCGAGCGGGATTTAATGAAGCTCTTACCGCAACCGGATTGGGAAAACTGGTCGATTCGGTTGGTCTATCACGGGCGCGCCGTGTGTAACGCTCGAAGTCCGCAATGCGATCGATGTATTCTCGCTGATCTCTGTCCCTCCGCCCATCTTGCCGATCCACCTGTAAAAATCTCGTAGTTATCAAAAGCGGCTCAACACATTGCCGATAAACTCTAGCAGCAAGCGTTCTAGATATAATGTTGAGCAGTATTCTTACTCATGCCACTTTTATGGACTACCAACAGATCATCACGATTGAGCCTGGAAAGCGGAGTGGCAAGCCGTGTATCCGGGGAATGCGAATCACAGTGTACGACATCTTAGAATATTTGGCAGGAGGGATGACCGAGGCGGAAATTTTGGAAGATTTTTCTGAACTCACGTCGCAGGATATCAAAGCGTGTCTTGCTTTTGCTGCGGATCGGGAGAGAAAGTTATTCGTAGCCTCGTTGTGAAACTGCTTTTATTTGCCGATTCACCTGTAAAACTTCCAATTATGTCTACTCAAATCGACAAATCAAAACCAATCTCCAGCGATGAATCACTTCGATCGATCGCTTACAGCATGGATGCTTTGATCCCAGGATTTTACTTTTGGTGGGGTATTCTTAAGATCCGGATCGGTGGAAGTATCGCTGAACCTACTTATCCGGGAACATTGCATAGTCTCATGGGAATTGCCCTAGTCCTACCAGGCTACCGAATTTACACCACTTACCACGGCACTTATGACCCTCGATAAACACAAGATCGAGGGCGTTTCCCAAATCACAACAAAAACTCTACCTGCTGAAGAATTCGATCGAATGCTGATTGAAGCAGGATACGACAAGATTGGTTCTGCTCCTGCTCAGGGAAATCGCTTGAAGATTTGGTGGACACATCCAACCTATCCACGAGTTGAAGCGATTTATAGTCCGGATGGTGCAGTGGCAATTACCGCCTACCACGTCACGATTTAGCGGCAAAACTCGTCTTAGTTTTGTGGGGCAGAATAGACTTCGTATTGGTGGGAGTATTCTAATTTAGGACTGAATCGCAACACGATAATATTTTTATCCTCAAGATGTGCGCTAATGTTTGTCAGATGATTCGATTCAGAAATGTTGATAGCGTCATTGCAGTTCTGGATCGGGGAGAAGATATTAATGCAGTTGGAGATGAGGGTCAACCTCCGCTTTCTCTTGCCATTCAATGGTCACAATTCAAGATTGCCAAAGTTTTAATTCGGAGAGGCGCGAACGCTAATGCTGTCGATTCGCATCAAGCAACTCCGATTCATCATGCGATCGACGCTGCAACCGAGTGGCGAACTCGTGAATGGAAGCCTGATGACGACGAGAATGCGATCGCAGATCAAGTTCTAGAGCTAATTCAACTTTTAATCGATCATGGAGCCGACATTAATTGGAACTGTGGTTTAGGTAATGTCGATACTCCCTTACATCGCGCTGTTTGGCAACGACAGCCCAGAATCGTTGAACTTCTCATCCAGGCTGGAGCCGAGATTAATGCCAACAGTAGGAGTCACCGAACCCCGATCGACATTGCGGCGTATATGGGGTATCGGGACATGATTGATTTGCTATTGGGATACGGAGCAACCAAAAGTCTTCATGTTGCAGCCGGGATCGGAGAAGTGGAAACGATCGGGCAGTACCTCAAATCAGGTGGAGATCCGGACATTCGGTTAGGAAGTGGTTATGGATGTCCGATGCTCTACATCGCAGCCACTCATCATCAGCTTGAAGTCGCTAGACTCCTAATTCAAGCGGGCGCTACGATTGACATGAACTGTGAACAAGATAATCGCGACATTGAAACCGCTTGTCAGCTTGGCGATCGCGAAATGGTATCGCTCTTAATTGAGAATGGTGCTGAAATAGGATCTTCGTTGGTTTGGGAAGCCGCTACTGGTGGACATACGCAGCTTGTGAAGTTTCTGATTGAGCGGTATAACCTTGCCGTTCAATGTGATGATTGTCGCTGGAATCCTGCTGATGCTGCCGCGATCGGTGGGCATTTGGAAACGCTAGAGTTTTTGATGGCTCAAGGTGCTTTCATTATTTCCAAGGAGATTATCTACTGGACAGCACTCAATGGACACCCTGAGATGGTTCAGTTTTTAGCGAACCACAACTTCGATCCCAACATCAGAGCTTATGACATAGACACGGCTCTAGAAGCAGTTGCTGAACGTGGCGACGCAGCGATGGTGAAAACCTTGCTATCGGTAGGAGCAGATGTCAACGCTGGAATAGATACAAGAAAGCGAACAGCCCTACATCACGCTGCTATATGGGGACATTTGGAAGTTATTCAATTACTGGTGGCTGCGGGTGCGGAAGTGAATGCTAAAGCTTGGCGAGGCGAAACGCCGCTTCAGGTTGCAGGTTGGTGGAGGCACGACGATGTGATTGATTTTCTGATCCAGCAGGGAGCTAAGGGATGACGGTATGAATTTCAAAATTTCGGTGAACAGATAAAATCTTCGACCAAGTTGGGGCGATTTGCATCCCGGACGATAAAATCACCGCTTATTATGCTGCCGATCAAGGAATCTCTCACAACTACGTAGAAAGCTGCGATTTTTGAGTAGAATCAAAAATAGTGTCTTTTATCAAAGGTTCAAAAATCATTCATGGCTAAGAAGAGCATGGTTGAGCGTGAGAAGAAGCGCGAACGTACCGTCGAGAAGTACGCCGAAAAGCGGAGTGCTTTGAAGGAACAGTTTGCAGCCGCCACGACTCAAGCCGAAAAGCTGGAGATCCATCGCAAAATTCAACAGCTTCCCCGCAACAGCGCAAAAGTGCGGGTGCGGAATCGTTGTTGGGCAACGGGTCGTCCGAGAGGTGTGTATCGTGATTTCGGACTATCACGCCACTGTATTCGCGAGATGGCACACGCGGGATTGTTGCCCGGTGTCGTCAAATCAAGCTGGTAGAAAGAATTTTGGATTTCGGATCAGTCTGGAATCCAAAATTTTATTGACCACAACAGCGATCGATTCCCAAGCTGTCCATTAGGAGATCGCTGACTGCGTTGGCGATCGCGAATTCTCCATAAAAACTGTCTGAAAAATCAAACGCCTGCATTTCTGCAATAATCGCAATCACAAGCGACCCCAAATCGTTTTCGTCCTCCATGCGGTGGCGCTTATAGATTTGGGCTGCGCGTTGTGCAATCCTTTGGTTGGCGGGTTCTGGAAGAAACTCTTCATCAAGCCACCGCTGTAATTTTTGTTCAAGCCAAGCGGCTTCCTGCTCCGGATGCTTCGCAGGCGGTAATGTAATCGGTGGGATAGGTTCAACCATAGTACTTTCCCCCAACAGACAAGGTTATTCAAACTATATCGTTTCAGTATCCCTGTTACAACGTTCCCGGAGCTACGTTATGCAAATTGATGTGTCTTCGATTCTCGAAGGCTATGCACAAGGCTATTTTTTGATGTCCGACGAATCAGGTAAAGATTTAGCCTGGTATACCAGTCGCGAACGAACGCTGATTCCCCTGGATGAACGGTTTCGGTATCCCAAATCACTACAGCGGATACTGAATCAAAATCGATTTACAGTAGCGATCGATAAAGCATTTGAGGAAGTTGTAGAAGGGTGCGCCGATCGCGATACGACTTGGATTTCAAGTGATCTAAAAGAGATTTATTGGAAGCTACACCAAGCGGGATGGGCGCATAGTTTTGAGACTTGGCAAGGGGATCAGCTTGCAGGTGGAATTTTAGGGCTGTCGCTTAGAGGTGCATTTATTGGGGAGTCGATGTTTTTTCGGATTCCGGATGGCTCGAAAGTGGCGATGGTGAAATTAGTGGAACATCTACGATCGCGGAATTTCGTTTTGTTCGATGCTCAGATGATGAATCCGCACTTAGAGCGGTTCGGGGCTTATATTGTTAACAATCGGAACTATAAGGATTTGCTGCGGCAGGCATTAGAGCGGGATTGTTCGATTCTCTAATCAAACTGCGGCGACCAAAGATCCTCGACCTTGACTTCCCATCCAGGTAAGAGATCGGGAACTGTGATGATGTCGCCGTTTTGAAGCACGATCGGAGCTTGTCCACTGCGGCGAATTTCGACCCATTCTTTTTCTGGATTGATTAGAATTCCGACTCTTGTTCCGAGTTCAAGAAATTCATCGATTTTATCTCTGAGTTTGGTAATGCTGTCAGTTGGTGATTTAACTTCAATGGTTAGATCCGGAGCAAGTTCAGCAAAGCTCTGAGGACTTCGGCGCAATCGCCATGCTTGAACAAAAGCAGCACTCGGAGCGCGAATATTTGAGTTATTCAAAAGAAAACCCGCATTAGAACCTGTCACTCTGCCTAGTTTGCGGGATTTTATCCAATTTCCGAGTTGAATTGCGATTTCGACAGCAACTTCAGCAGCTTGATAGCCTAATGGACTCGAAACAATGATTTCTCCATTGACCAACTCCATTCGATAGTCCGGATATTGAGCTTGAAACTCCTCTAAATGCTTGGCTGTAAGCGTCATCTGGTTTTACGCTCTGTCACTAATGTAAGACTAACCCATTCACCTTTGGCGCTATAAGTACGAATCAATCGCTGTCTTAAATCAGGTTGAATCAGCCAGCCGACTTCGAGAACGAAAGGTTTACGGGGTTGAATTTCTGTTGGACAGTTCGAGGAAGCACCGTCAGGGAGAAGCAGAATTTGAACATTGGAAGCATCAAACTTTAGGATTGAGCCTTCAATTAGGGCAGTGGTCACGATCGACCTTCCAAAGTTCAGTTCTTGATGTAAGCGATCGCCTTCTCGTTGAATTTTCAAAGTCGTTGTGTACGAATCGGGCGATCGCCAATCTGGATAAATCGTAGTTGCTTCTCCGCTCCATTCTCCAATCAAGTCTTCAACCTGAAGCGGTGGGCGTTCTGGCGTTTCAGAACCGGATAGTTTTTCGCGAATTAAAGTGAGTCCGGTGAGTTTGCCTTGTTTGTCAAAGAGTTGAACTAATCGGAGTCGTCGATCGCTATCAATCAAGCCCAACTCTGCACCAAATTCTGAGAATGGAGCAAATTGGATTGTTCCCAGAGAAAACGCGCCATTGTCGAACAGTAAGATATTTCGACCGAGCGAACTGTATTCGAGAACTTTCTCGCTCACGGGTTGGTTTGCTGGAGAAAGACGGACAATTTGACGCATTGTTTGATTATCATTCAGTCCGGTGAAAGACACGATCGAAGAAATATCTTCTAAGATTTCACCGGACGGGGAAAGCCGCGTAAACGAACCTTCCCACACGCCTAGATTCTCCAGCAAACAATCCCATTGCGATTTCATAGCGGTGCAAATTCTGTTTGAATCGAATGCTCGATCGTCTCACAAACCGCACCATTCTGCGATAGATCAAACTCAAACCATTGATTCTGCCAACACAGGCGGAACTTCAGTCGTGTCCAATGTGCAGGCAAATTTGCACAGGCAACCAACCCAAATTCAGTGATGCGAATTCCCGCAAATCCAAAGATAATTGCTTGCCAAACACCGCCCGCTGAAGCCGCATGAATTCCTTCGGCTGCATTGCCGCGCACATCTTCTAAATCGACTAATGCCGATCGCATAAAGTGTTCATACGCTTCATCGGCTTTGTTCAAATCACACGCCAGAATTGCATGAACCGCAGGACCTAAAGATGATCCGTAAACATGATCCGTTCTAGGTGTGTAATAGTCCCAATTTGCTTGCAGCGTTTCATGATCAAACTGTTGCCGCAAGAGATAGAGCAACATCAATACATCGGGTTGCTTGAGAATTTGACGTTGATTGGTGGGTTCGACACCGAGAAGGGCTTGCATCGATTTGGAGCGCGGTTCATAGTCTGCCAAATTCACATCGATTAAATCGAAGAAGCCGTCACATTGCTCAATTAGCTTGGTTTCAGGATTAGCAGAGATGGTTAGATTTTGAGCGATCGCTGTCCAAGCAGAAAAGCGATCGACGTTGAGATCCAATTGTTGTTGTAATCGGACTGCCGTTGAGGGATACGATCGCGCTAACCAATCCCAAAGCATAATTGCAGAACTGAGATTCCATTGCGCCATTGCATTGGTGAATGCGTTGTTATTAACGTGTTCATGGTTCTCATCAGGACCAATCACATCATTAATCTCGTAGCGTTCTCCATTCCATTCCACTCGACTCGCCCAGAACTTTGCAGTTTCAAGCAAGATTTCTGCACCATAGTCACGCATCCATTCATCATCGCCTGTGATCCGCCAGTATTGCCACACGCCATACGCAACATCAGCAGCAATGTGATATTCGATATCACCACACCAGATCCGAATCAATTCGCCTTTTGCACCCGGAACCCAGCGAGGTGTCACTTCATCGCCTGTAGCGGCACTTTCCCAGGAGTATAATGCGCCTTCGTAGCCGAGTTCTTTAGCTTTGCGACGTGCGCCCGATAAGGTGTGATAGCGATAAGTTAGGAGATTCTTCGCGATCGTAGGTTGCGTTAATGCAAAAAGCGGCACGATGAAAATTTCCGTGTCCCAAAAAACGTGACCTCGATAGGCAAATCCAGAGAGCGTTTTAGCGGGAATGCTTACTCGATCGTCTCTTCGAGGAGCCGCAATCATCAGTTGAAATAGATTGTATCGGATGCTGATTTGGGCTTTAGGATCGCCTTCGATCGTAATATCAGCATTTTTCCAAGTGATTGCCCACGCGGTAATATGAGCCGCGAAGAGTGTTGCATAACTTGAAACTTTTACTAATCGTCGGAGTGCAACCGTTAGTGGATAGGCAGTATCACGTGAAGTATAAATCGAAATGATCTTCTCAGCGGTAATCGATTGATTTGGAGCGATTTGAGTTGAAGTGGACAGCGTTAAGGCATTGCTATTCACATTCAAGATCTCACGGTCTTTGGTGACATTAAGTTTTGCTGCTAACCCTAACTCTAAGCCAGTGTGCAATGTTTCGGTTGAAAGCCAAATTAGATTCTCCAAACATCCAGATTTTAGAGTCATCCAGTGCGGGATCGTCATCGTGGTCGGATGTGGCTCGAAACCGGATTCGATCGAGATTTCTCCAGTAAAGTCGATCGACAAAATATGACACCGAATTGCCATCAAATGCTGATCTGCAAAACTGCAAAATCGCTCAAAGCGAAACTCTAAAGTATGACCGTTCGGACTGCGCCAGCGAATCGATCGAGTGAGCAATCCAAGTTTGAGATTTAATTGTCGATCGTAGTGCAGAATCTCTCCTCGATCGAGCCGAAACGTTTCGCCATCTAACTGAATCGTGAACGGTAGCCAGTTCGGACAGTTCACCAATTCGGTTGAAACGATCGGAGCATCATCGAAGATTCCATGAATCAATGTGGCGGCTTGATCGCCTGGAAATCCTTCTTCAAAGCTGCCCCTTGTACCGAGATAGCCATTGCCGATCGTAAAGACTGTTTCTTGCGCGTGGAGCTTAGCTGGATTAAATTCTGTTTCAAGAATGTTCCATGCTGCCGCATCAGTAGTACCGTAATCCAGTTCGGACATCAAAGCCGTGGACATAACCAGAAACCTTTGGGGAATGTAGGGATAAGAATGGCAAGAAAGGGACTGGAAAATGGCAATTCGATCACGTTGTGGCTTCGCCCGTGACAGCGTTAGTTCCTGGATTGCAAGTTCCCATCTCTCTATAGATAGATTTACGCAATCGTTTCAAGAAATACGGATGCAAGTGTAATTCGATAAAAAGTGAGATATTTCTAAATTTTCTCAACGAATCTAAATAAAAACAAAGCCCACCTCAGTGGACTGCTTCGAGAGTAAATCGGTGAAGGAATAAACTACTCTTTTGTCAGGATAATTTTTTGGTATTCCTTTTCGGTGATCAAATCCCTTGTACTTTCGACTCGATCGACAAACACAATTCCATTAAAGTGATCGTATTCGTGCTGAAAGATTCGGGCAACAAAATCGGTCATTTCCATTTTTTGAAGCTTACCAAAACGATCGGTAAATTCCAGTTCGATCGCTTGATATCTCGGCACATTTCCACGAATTCCTGGAATGCTGAGACAACCTTCCCAACCTTTCACCGTTTCATTAGAATGTGCCAAAATTTTCGGATTAATAATTGGCATCGGTTCCATTGTTGGAGCATTCGGATAACGCAGATTCGGACGCGAAGCAACAATCATTAATTGGTAAGATTCGGCAACTTGGGGGGCAGCGATTCCAACACCATTCGCTTTTTGAACGGTTGCCATTAAGTTATCGATTAGGGTTTGAATACGATCGGCTTTGATGTTGTCAATCGATCGAGCTTTTTCTCTAAGAATTGGATGCCCTAATTCAATGATGTCAAGAATTTCAGCCATTTCTATCTCCTTAAATTAGAAAAACTCCGAATGACTTATCCGGAGTTCGATCGTACTCAATCGCTAACGAGAATTATTCATTGTTCCCCTGAGCCGTTTGGGTTGGGAATGCTCCCGGTTGAACACTGATCGTCGTCGATCGACCATTGCGGTTCACCTCAAGTTGCAGATTTCCACCGACTGAAGCTTGCTCAACGGCTTGTTGAACCTGATCCGCCTTAGTCACAGCTTGACCATTCACTCGCTTGATCACGTCACCCGCACGTAAGCCACTTCTCGCCGCTGGAGAATTTGGCATCACGCGGAAGATAACAACACCCTGATCATCCTGCACCCGGAAACCGAGTTGTCGATCGCTGTTAATTTGATTTCGCAATTCTGCCGTCAATCCACGCATCTGAATCCCCAAATATGGATGATCCACGCGACCTTTAGTAATCAACTGCTGCGAAATCCGTTGAGCCGTATTGATTGGAACTGCAAATCCTAATCCTTGCGCTCCACCAATAATCGCCGTATTCATTCCGATGACTTCACCGCGCTGATTCAGCAACGGACCTCCAGAGTTTCCAGGATTAATCGCCGCATCGGTTTGAATAAAGCTCACCCGCTTGTCCGGGACACGAACTTCAGAACTCGATCGACCTGTTGCGCTAATAATTCCCGCTGTCACAGTATTGTCCAGTCCGAGCGGGTTGCCAATTGCGATCGCCCATTCTCCTGGTTTCAACGTGTCCGAATTTCCAAGCGCGACAGTCGGTAGATTATTCGCCTGCACCCGAATCACTGCCACATCTGTGAGGGGATCTTGTCCCACCACTCGACCCCGTAATTCGCGTCCATCCTTCATCGTCACACTCACGGTATCTGCACCACTGACGACGTGAGCATTCGTCAAAATCAAACCATCATTACTAATAATGAATCCTGATCCCGTACCGCGCTCGACTCGACGCTGCTGACTTGGCACATCCGCGCCAAAGAACTGACGGAAAAATGGATCATTAAAGATCTCAGGAACACGAGATTGAACCGTTCGAGACGCATTAATCCGCACAACTGCTGGACCCACTCGATCGACCGCTGCGGCAATAAAGTTTGGATCAGCGATCGTGCTGGTGCGATTCGTGGTTTGTGCGATCGCGGGTGGCGTAATCGGATTTTCAGAGAGCAAACGGTTGCCTACAAGCGCTGTACCCGCTCCCACCAGCGGCAGCATGAAATAGATAGCAGATTGTTTCCAAGTATTTCCAGGTGTCGTCATCGGTGTGTCACTCTCCTTTATGGTGCGTCCCCAGTCGATTCAGAAGCCTTCATCATTATTCTCAACGGTTCGAGAACGAGACGCAAGATGAGCAGCTTCATATCTTTAATGTAATCAGTTTGTATGACGCTGAAACGGCAATTTAGTTTCAGATCTGCCCCAATCTGTGCTCCAGTCGGCACTTCTAACTTGTCATTTGAACTTCATGAGGAACACACAGCGTTGACAAGTCCCATTGATAACTTAATTATCACAGGTGAATGAATGGTAAGAGCAGGTTGCTGCTAGAGCGAATTAAAGGTTTTTGATCTATCTGGTGTCGAAATTGATGATGCCGTCAAGATCGCCGCCATCGCTCAAGGCAGAGGATCTGCTTCTTTTTTTATCTATTTAAACAACTGAATAGAAGTTGTCAGAAATGAGGCACGATCGCTCAACATTTTCGTGTCAAAAATCTGCGATGCCAGTGTAATATGAGTGGGGCGACTGGCAGGAGGCTGAATTGTCGTAATTTAGCGGGTCTGTGAGTATCCCAAAATGCGATTGCTGTCCACATCATTCAGATTTCGGGTTGATGACTAAAAAGAAAAAGATTGAGCCATTGGTCGGAGAATCCTTGCTTAAAAAAGTGAAGGAACTCGATCATCTCAATAAAGAAGAAAAGGCTAAAGAGTGCGGCTATTACACAGTGACAAAAAACGGTGTAGAGCGCGTGAATATGATGAAATTCCTCAATGCGTTAATTGATGCAGAGGGAATTCAACTAGACGGCAAACAAGGAACCAATGGACGCGGTGGACGGAGTGCAAGCTACCGAATCAGTGTCCAATCAAACGGAAACCTACTCATTGGAGCAGCGTATACTAAACAGATGGAGTTGAAACCTGGGGATGAATTTGAGATTTCCCTCGGTCGTAAACATATCCATTTGAAACAACTCGATCGAGAAGAACTCTCGGCTTAATGAAATGGAAAATATTGATTGGTCAACTGCGGCTCCGGCAGGTCTCGCGATCGCGATTTTTCTAGGCGGAATGCTGATGATGTTTACAGGAATTTGGACAAGCAGAAATAAATAAAGATTTCTGCTTGTTCCGGTTAGTTTAATGCACCAATGTGTGAGGCAAGTTCGGTTTCGGTCGGGCTTGCCTTTTCTGTATGCAGATAGGGCATCAATCGCACTCGCGTTAAGGCAAGATTCGCAGCAAGCGTAATGCCTTCTTGCTCCAACAGTCCCAAAATATGATTCGGATTGTCTCGATCGATCACAGGTAACTGATGCAATCCACGAGTTGCCATGCGATCGAGCGCATCAGTCAAGGGTTCATCTTGATAAGCATACAGAATCTCAGTCGTGCAAACTTCCGCGATCGTGCGTTGATTTAATCCGTGATCTGAGTGATTGGGTTCTGTTTCCCAACGAGCGATCGAGCGATTGATGTCTTGGAGTGTGATGATGCCAACAAATTGTCGATCGTCATTCACGACTAATGCACTGTGAGATTGATTCTGAATCAGTTGCAATCCCGCTTCGAGTAATGGAAGCGAATCAGAAATTTGTAAAAATCCAGGCTGCATTGCTTCCGCAACGGATAGATTTCTGAGAATTTCTTGATGATGAAGTGCCGAATTCGGAATCGGATCGGGATCGCGTTTCGCTTCAATTTGCTGTAAGTTCGAGGGCTGTTCTGGACTCGATTTAAACAAGTTCACGAGCCATACACTTAACCCCACCGCAGCCATCAGCGGCAAAACAATCCGATAGTCCCGCGTCATTTCAAACAGCAGCAAAATCGCCGTTAAAGGTGCATTCACACTCGCTGCCAATACTGCCGCCATTCCCACCATCGCGTAAGCAGGAGGAGCCGCAATACTCCCTGCAAACATCGGAAACACTGAAGGCAACACTTTTCCGTAAGCTGCTCCAAGTGATGCTCCCAGAAACATTGCAGGTGCAAAAATTCCACCCACTAAACCACTTCCCAAACTAATCGCAGTAAGCAATAGTTTTGTGATTAGCAAAGAAATCAGCAACACCAATGAGAACTTTACATCTCTGAGCATTGCCTCTACAGTGTCATATCCCACACCTAAAATTTGCGGCAATTTGAGCGCAACTAATCCGACGCACAATCCACCTAAAATCGGTTGAACTTCGCGTGGAACTTTCGCAATCCAAGTCGAGCCAGGAATATTGCCCTTAAAAAAGTCGCTCGACCACTTCAGAGAATTCGTATAAGCGATCGACACCACACAAGCAAACAATCCCAGCCCTAAATAGAGCGGCAATTCTAAAGGACTCCGCACTTCATACGCAGGCAAATCAAATGCAGGCTGTCCCCCTAATCCGATCTGAGCAATCAGCGCAGACACCACCGCAGAAAGCAGAACAATACTCGCCGCAGAAGTTTCAAACGTAGTTCCCAAAACAACTTCCAGCGCAAAGAACACACCCGCGATCGGCGCATTAAATCCGGCTGCCAAACCCGCAGCGGCTCCCGCACCTAGTAACAACCGTTGTCGATCGCGGGACACTTTCAACATCTGCCCCACGAACAAACCAAAATTCGCGCCAACTTCCACACTTGGACCTTCAGGACCTAGTGAAGCCCCCGTTCCAAGTGAAATCGCCGCCGCGATCGTTTTCGCGATCGGACGAGTTGCCGACATTTCCTGACCTGCCTGCACATTCGCAATCAGCTTAGAAATACCGGGACTAAATTCCTTGGTCAGCCAGCGGATCAAACCAACGAACACACCGCCAAGCGTGGGAACACAAGCTAACGTCCACGCACCAAAATGCCCGATCGTTCCCATCAGGTCTTCGAGCATGAGACGGTGAATCCATTCAATCAAAAAGCGAAACGCAAGCACACCTAAACCAGCCCCACCCCCAATCACGACCGCCAAAATGAGAACGATCGTGTCCGGGTGTGGTTGAAAGCGAGAAAATAGACCAGAAAAGCGAGATTGAGGAGCAGACGCGGAATCAGGCAACAGGACTTTGGGTGGCAGAATGGGAGGCACGGCAGGGAGGGTAACAATTAAGTTAACTTTTATTTCTCTATTCTCATTGTGGGCGATCAAAGCCAGAGTAGACAAGTAATTTAACGGCTTCTCAACAAATGATTTTTCAGCATTGCTTATTGCTGAAATTAATCGATCGAAAGGTAGAAAAATTAAGTGTGCGATCGTGCTTCTTGTCTATGAACTCCGTCAAATGACTGCTTATGGTGCACAATGAGTCGGTGTAGTGGATCAAAGCAAAATGGATCGCGAGATTTCAACCGGAAATCAATCAGGCACGTCCCGGTATCAAGCGTGGATTGACCCAGGATGGACGATCGGACTGTGGATTGTTGCGATCGTTCTTTTCACAATCAATCTGGGCGGTCTTCCTCTACGCGATTGGGATGAGGGCATCGTCGCTCAAATTGCCCGCGAAATTGCCAGTAATCCTTTTGATGCTTTTGTCTGGTTGTTTCCTTTTGAGCCGAACGGCGGACCCTATTTTAATAAACCCCCGCTGATTCATTGGATGGTGGCTTTGTGCTTCCATGTTTGGGGCGTGAATGAGTGGACAGCTCGCCTACCTGGAGCGCTATTAACCGCAACTTCCGTTCCTCTTCTGTATGGAATTGGTCGAGAAATCTTTTTCCAGCGGAGTCCGGCTGTGTTTGCAGCGTTGGTGTATCTCACTTCGCTGCCTGTGGTGCGCCAGGGACGGTTAGCCATGCTGGACGGGGCAGTATTGTGCTTTTTCTTGGCGTTGGTATTTTGCTTACTGCGATCGCGTCGAGATTTGCGCTGGGGACTGGGAATCGGTGTCGCGTTTGGCTGTCTCTGCTTAACGAAGGGAATTCTCGGAATTTTGCTGCTGGCGATCGCGATCGCATTCATCGTTTGGGATACGCCGCGATTGTTGACTTCGCCGTATCTCTGGGCAGGTTTTGGACTGGGCTGTTTTCCGGTAGCACTGTGGTACGGCGCACAGATTTATCGCTACGGGGATGCGTTTGTACAGGCGCATTTTTGGAATCAGTCCTTAAAGCGCGTTTCGGATTCGGTTGAGAACAATCAAGGCTTTGTGACGTATTACCTTTGGGAAATCCTCAAGCATGGCGTTCCTTGGGTTGTATTTTTACCGATCGCACTTCGTAATGCTTGGGAAAATCGAACGCTCAGTTGGGCGAAACTGTCTCTAGTTTGGAGCGGAATCTACTTCATCGTGATTTCGATCATGCAGACGAAGCTTCCCTGGTATGCGATGCCGCTCTATCCTGCGTTTGCCTTAATGATTGGTGCTCAGTTGCAGCGATTTTGGCAACCTCCGTTAAATGCGAAACCAGTTCAGAAAGCGCGGATTTGGGTAACAGTGTTTTTGGTTTTATCGATCGTGGCTTGGGCAGGCGCAATCTACTACACAGTTGGATTAAAAGAGCCAGATTTACAGCTAATCTTCGCAACATTGGCGCTAACACTGACCGTTACTGCAATCTTAATTGCCCGCCAAGATATCCAATTTATCGTTGTTCTCATTTGGGGAACTTACCTTACGTTATTGGTGCTGATGATGTCGAATCATTGGCTGTGGGAACTGCAAGAAACCTTCGCAGCTAAGCCTGTGGGCGTAATGATTCAACGAGCCACTACTAGAGGGCAAACAATTTATACGTCTTATCCTTATTTCCGTCCGTCGCTGAACTTTTATAGTGAGCGATCGATTATTCCCGCGCCTCCTGAAACCTTGTTAAAACACTGGCGCGAAGATCCTCATCCTCATTTGTTAATCGATCGACCCACTTTAGAAAAGATTCCTCAGAAACAAATGCAGTTCTTAGGCATTACAGACGAATGGGTGCTGGTGCGTCGCGCTCCTGCGGTGAAAACGAACGTAACCGCGAAACGCAAAAGTAAAGGTGCGACTGTTACAAATACCAGGAAATAGTAATAGGTAGCGGTTGTTTATCCGCCACCCAAAGAATCTGTCAAACTTTAAAACTCTCTGACACTCGGCTGACCGTCTTTCACTTCTCCAACCATGATGATGTCCGCCACACCCACAAATAAGCCATTCTCCAGCACTCCTGGCAGATTGTTCAGCGTCTTCTCCAGTTCAGCCGGATTATCAATCTGATCGAACTTCACATCAATTACTAAGTTGCCTTGATCAGTCACAACCGGACCTGCTTTTTTCACGCCCATTCTCAATTGAGGCTTGCCGCCAAGTTTCCCGATCGCTTTCATCACCGGAGTCACTGCCATCGGAATCACTTCAACAGGCAGCAGAAAAGTCGAACCCAATCGATCGACTAATTTCCCACTATCCACCACAACAATGAACTGATCTGCCAAGCTATCCACGATCTTTTCTTGAGTGTGGGCTGCGCCACCCCCTTTGATCAAATTCTTTTGAGGATCAACTTCATCAGCACCATCGATCGCAATATCAATCTTTTCGATTTCATCTAAAGTCGTCAACGGAATTCCAAACTGACGGGCAAGCACGATCGCTTGAAACGAGGTCGGAACTCCTTTAATATTTTGCAGATCACCGGACTGTAATCGTTCTCCGATCGCTTGAATTGCATAAGCAGTCGTAGAACCTGTTCCTAATCCAACGATCGAATTAGATTGTACTTTCGCTGCCGCAGCATAACCAACTTGCTGCTTCATCATTGTTACGGGGTCTGCATTCATCGATCGCGTTCCTGTAAGAGTCATCAGTTTTTCACTCTATCAACTTTGGGGCAAGAACGCGCAGAATCAGTACTCTTGCATTGATCCACATTCTGAGATTCTATAAAACGTTCCACCTCAGCGTGGATCACTGTTTTGCAATTATGTCCAAATAATTACTTGTCATCTACTGTAATCCCTCTTAGCATGCGAAAGAGTTGGAAAAGTAGATCGGTTTCTTATCGTCAAATCGTGACTCTGAGTAAAAGATAAATTTGCTAATCTTGCCTTTGTCTCAGTCATTTGAAATTATGAAAAATTCTATCACTTGTGAGCTGCAAAGTCGGTCTAATCTTCATGCGTTGCAGCTAATTTATACTGGGTTTAAAGCGTTACGCGATGCAAAAGTCGTTGATTTAGAACAGCGGATCGTTCAAGAAAATCTCATTGATCTTTCACAGACTGTGCACCTACAAGACGCGCAGCGGCATCACATTAGCGTGACTTTAAACAATCAGTATTTGCTTTATTATGATTTGCATGACAGCTATGAAGTCAATCACAAAGCATTAGAAAAAGCAGATTTGTATTTCAAACGAAGTTTTAGCGAAACGTATGTTCGATCGATAGAGGCAACCGAGAAAGTTTTTCCGCTCGGATTAATTTTTCCCGTATACAGCAAAGGAATTGATTTGCTCTTTGCCGATCGCATCAAACTTGATCAAAAGAAAGATAAAATCAAAAGCCTTTTATACAGCATTGGTTTCGATTTTCTGTTTTCAAATCATCTGTTTGCTCCAAGAGTTCAGCATTTTGGAGAATATCCAAACTTCGAGCAGGAACCGAAAGTCTTATTCATGGTAAGAGCTTGGGACCCAGCCGCAATGAGCACAAGAGAGAAACAAGAGGAGTATCACCATATCAATGAAATGCGATCGCGCTGTCTCCAGTCGCTTAAGCGAGAATTTGGGAGTGCATTCTTTGGCGGATTCTACGGGGACTATGCACGAGAACATTATCCTGACTTGCTTCTCGATCAGCCAAAACTATCCAAGCAAGGACAATACATGAAGCAACTGCGGCAGTTTCCGATTTGTGTTGCCACGACTGGATTGCATCGCTCGATCGGATGGAAAATGGCAGAATACGTCGCGCAATCGAAAGCGATCGTCAGCGAAACCCTCAACTATCAGCTTCCAGGAAATTTTGCCAACGAGAAAAACTATCTAGAGTTCCAAACACCAGAGCAATGTGCTGAAGTGACTGTACGACTGTTTCAGGATGCAGGATTGCGATCGCGCATGATGATGAACAACTATCGTTACTATCAGGCGTACAGTAAACCAGAGGCTTTGGTGCTAAATAGTTTGGCAGTGGCACTCGATCGATTGGCAAATTGATCAAATTTATAGTACAAAAACTCACAGCACTGTAAAATGCCTGTGAATGTACGGGGAGAAAGTCATGCGACTCGGAAAAGTGGTGAAGTCGAATTCGCATTGTGATTACATTGTGCAAGTGGATGACTCAATGGATTTTGCTCAGGCTCCGCTCCCTGATGACTACGGCTTTGGCACGTTTGTGAAACTCGAAGACGATCGACATTGGGCAGTTGGAATTGTCTACAACTCACAGCTATTCAATCCGCTGTTTCTGAATACAGGAATTCGATTGACCAGTGAACCCGATCCATTGTTCACACCCGATCAGGTTCAAGAAGTACGAACATTGCTTTGGACTGTGTTAGTCGGAGAGTTAGACACATACAATGGTAAGCCCTACGGTATTCAGGGAATTCCGAGAGTCGTCGTTCCGGTAAATACACCTGTCCAGAAAATGACTTGGGAAGAGATTTACCATTTTCATCTCAATAAGATGGGTCGATCGCAGTTTTGTTACTACAGCCATTTACTGCACTGTGGTGGAACGTTCTCAGTGCAGTTAACGCATCAGGTTTTAGAGGAATTGATCGAGACAAAACTCTTCCAGGGAGCCGAAGAACGGGCGCTGATTGTATTGTGTAAAGAGCTTGCGTGGAAGAATACAATGGGCGCGATGAAGTAAGTTAATAAACTACCACCGGAACACGCTTATAAGCTGGAGTTCCCGATCGCGGATCTACTTTCGCTTTAAAGATCGCATTCACTTCTGGATAGAACATCATTGCAGCCCCCGATCGAATCATTCCATAGATCACTTCAACGTCTTCCATCTTTCCAGCATCGCCTTGAACTGTGACCCGTTGATGCTCTTTGAATCCGGCTCGTTCTGCATCTTCTTGATTCATCCAAATACAATTGCGGTGCGGCATTGCTCGATATTTGTCCCCAGGCTTGTACACCACAGTATTGTGCTGCGTGTAGCTGCGTCCGGTTCCTAAAATTAGAACAATTCCGGGTGCAGATTCGGATAAACCAAAATCAGCTTTGGTGGGAACTGTTAGTTTGGGTAAAGGCGTGATGAACATTGAAGCTTTTCCGGTTGGAGTTGGAAAAGTAGGAGTCGTAAAGACGCGATTGGCGATCGTAAATTCTTCTTGGGTTTCGTCGATCGAGCCAATCTTTTCATACCCCGGAATCGTTTGGGCAATTAGCTTTCGGACGTATTTTGTATCTTGCAGCTTGCGCCATTCAACGGGGGAGTTGGGGAGAATACGATCGGCAATTTCAGCCAAGAATTCCACTTCAGAAACTAAGTCCGCATCTTTCAAATGGGTTTGACCTTCATCATTTAATCGCACAAAGTTATTACCAGATTCAGCCGTTGTTTTGTGCGGGTTCTCAAATCGAGCTAACACAGGAATGATAATGGTATTGTGTTTTGCTAATCCGTGGAAATGTCCTAAATTCGGCTTAGTTGCAACATAGAAAATTGTTCTAATGTTCCCTAAAGCGCGTTTTGCTTGAGTCAGGTCTGGATTTGCAGCATACAGATTGCCGCCCAAACAGATCAAAGTATCAACTTGATTGGTATCAGCAGCATCAATCAAGGCGCGAGTATCATAGCCCTGAACTCGACTTAGCGGCTTTTGTAATAGTTTTTCTAAAGCTTGCTGAATCTCTTTTTTCAAGCGAATGGTAACACCCATTGAACCAAAGCCCTGCACGTTCGAGTGTCCCCGAATAGGCATTGTTCCCGCTCCCTCTTTCCCCACATTGCCACTGAGCAAAGCAGTGTTCGCAATGCTATAGATGTTATCTACTCCATTTACTTGCTGAGTGACACCCATTGCCCAAGCGAATACGACTCCCTTTGAAGTTCCAATGATGTTCGCAGCAAGATCAATCTCAGGTTTAGAAACACCGCAAGCTTCTGTAATCACTTCCCAAGAGAGTGATTTTGCATAGTCGATCGCGGCTTCCCATTGTTCTACATACGCTTCGAGAAAGTTTTGTTGTACTAAATTTTGTTCAATTAATGCTTTCTGCAATCCAACGAACAATGCAACATCACTCCCTGGAATTGGTTGTAAGTATAGTGAGGAAATCTCAGAACCACCACTCAGCATCGATTTGATTGGGAAAGCAGGAGAACCGAATTTGACTAAACCAACCTCGATCGCTGGATTAATTACAATCACTTTGCCGCCTCGATCGCGCAATTGAATCAATTCATTCATCAATCGCGGATGGTTCGCAGGTGCATTCGATCCAATCAGCACCACACAATCTGCTTGTTTCAGACTCTCCAAGCTCACCATCGAAGTGCCCGATCCAAACATATTCTTTAGCCCGACTGTTGAAGCAGAATGACACAGATCCGAACAATCCGCTAAGTTATTCGATCCGAATGCTCTCATCATCAACTGCAATAGATACGCCGCCTCATTCGAGGAACGCCCAGAGCTATAAGATGCCACTCGTTCTGGAGCTTTCTGAAAGGCTTCTTCTGCAATTCGGTACACTTCATCCCAGCTAAGTCGCTCATAGCGATCGCTTCCTTTTCTCAAAATCAGCGGATGGCTCAAACGCCCTAAATTATTCGCTTCTTGGGAAGTTAAAGCTTGCAACTGTTTGATCGTATATTGCTGTTCAAACGTTGTTGCAGGTTGAAGCTCAGAAGCGATCGCTTCCACACTCTTGGCGCATCGCTGCAACACTTCCCCATCCTCATTCACAAAGCCGCCCTTCTGTCCGCCTGTTCCCCAAGCACAGGACAAACACGCACTTTTATGAAATAGCGTCTGCCAAATCTTGACCCCATCAGGCGACAAAGTATGTTCCGCCCAATATTGCACGACTGCCATTCCACCGCCCGACTGAGGAAGTTTATCTTGCGCCATGATTTATCACTCAAAATTCGTGAAATCGATCGTAGCGCGATCGCACCGTTGTTGCTGATTCTTCGCGATTTGGTCGGGGAACACTGCCAGTAATCTCGATCGAACTCAAGTCACTTCTATGTCTTCCAAAACCCCCTGGACGCTTGGCTTACTCGCACTTGCTGGTATTGGTCTTCAAACTCCCGCTTTCGCCAATCCTGCCGCAGTTGGTAAATTCACGGGCGATCTATCTTTAGAACCACTCAAACTCAAAGATACCGAACCAAAATCTCCTGAACTCTCAACGCTCCCGGCTCCCAAGCTACCAGAGACAACAGAAGTAGCAACCGGAACGTTTCGCGTCGATCGCTTTGAAATCGAAGGCAGTACCCGCTTCAAGCCCGAAGATTTCAAAACGGCTACGGCTCCTTATGTGGGTAAAGATCTCACGTTTGCTCAATTGCTCGAAGCGCGATCGGCAATTACAAAACTCTATATCGATCAAGGCTACACCACCACGGGCGCAATGATTTCGCCCCAAACGATCGAGGATGGAGTGGTCAAAGTTCAAGTCGTGGAAGGAACACTTGAAGACATTAAAGTGACCGGAAACCATCGTCTGAATCCGAAGTACATTCGCGATCGCATCAAACTCGGAGTGGGAACGCCGCTTAATGTTTCCCGACTGCTCGAAAATCTCCAGCAACTCCGCCTCGATCCACGAATTAGCAATGTTTCTGCGGATCTGCAATCAGGAGTTCGTCCCGGCACAAACTTGCTCCAAGTTGATGTTCGAGAAGCGGATACTTTCAGCATTGGAACCTCATTCGATAATGGTCGATCGCCCAGTGTGGGAAGCTTCCGTCGCAAACTCGAACTTAGAGAAGGCAACTTATTCGGTTTCGGAGATGCTTTGACTGTTGCCTACTCGAATACCAGAGGCAGTAACACGATCGATTTAAACTACACCGTTCCCATCAATGCCAGAAATGGTGCAGCCTGGTTGAGCTATGGTTCCGGTCGCAACAATGTGATCGAAGAACCGTTTACCGTGTTGGATATTCAATCTCGATCGCGTTATTACGAACTCGGATTTCGCCAACCCTTGATTCAGCGCACTTCAACTGATTTCGCGATCGGCTTCCTCTTCTCTCGTCAAGAAAGCCAAACCGCACTCGGACTCGATAACATTGGTGGCTTCCCGCTGTCTCCGGGAGCGGATTCAGAAGGACGCACCAGAGTTTCTGCTTTACGCTTTTTCCAGGAATATACTCAGCGCAGTACGCAGCACGTTTTCGCTTTACGATCGCAGTTCAGCCTTGGTGTGAATTGGCTAAATGCAACCGTGAACGAAAACGCTCCAGACAGCCGCTTTTTCTCATGGCGCGGTCAAGCACAATGGCTTCGTCAAGTCGCTCCCGAAACCGTCTTCCTAGTTCGTGGCGATGTTCAACTCTCAGGCGATTCGATGGTTCCGCTTGAACAATTCGGACTCGGTGGACAGGTGACAGTGCGCGGATTTCGACAAGATGCTTTGTTAACCGATAGTGGCGCTTTGATGTCGGCTGAATTTCGCTTTCCCATTGTACGATCGCGCAATCTCGGAACGTTCCAACTCGCACCCTTCATCGATGTGGGAACTGGATGGAACATTGGCAGCGATACCCCAAGCTCGAATACATTAGTCGGTGCAGGATTGGGACTAATTTGGAGACAGAGCGATCGCGTTTCAGTTCGACTCGATTGGGGACTGCCGCTCACTTCCACCAGTGGCGAAAAGAGATCGCTGCAAGAACGCGGACTCTATTTCTCGGTGAACTATACGCCGTTCTAATAGCTCGATCGCGCAAATTTAGAGAGATCTTATCCTCTTACGCGATTTCTGTTCTTTAATTGCAGATTTATGAATCGATCATCCGATCGACTCGATCGCGCCACATCAATCGAATCAGCGATCGGATCAAAAACAAACCTGTAACTGCCGCGATCGTAAACGCAAACACCGCACCGCCGCTAATCTGACCGACTAATAAAATTGCTCCAGTCAGTGCGGCAAATCCTGAAATGCAAGCATACAACAAAGCTCTAACTGAAAGATTCAAAGTTTTGAGAGCGCGATTGTGCTCGATCGAGTTCACCTGAATCTTCAACTCGCCCTGTTCGAGCCGCGTTTCCAATCGCTCGATCGCGCTCTGGGTTGGATTCGGCTTATTCAATCGATACGCCAAATAATCCTTCGCCTGACGTGCGAGTTCTCCGACTCCGCTCCCTTGACGAGCGGGAATCGTGGCGAGATTTTTCACGAACGGTTTCGCGGCTGACAGTAAGTTGTATTGCGGATCAAGGTCACGCGCTACCCCGTCCAAAGTTGTCAACGCCTTAATAATGAACGTCATCTTGGCAGGCAACCGGAACGGCTGTTGTTCAAACACTGAATAGAGTTCGTTTCGCAGACTTTTGAAGGCTTGCAACTCGACAGGCTTATCCGCAAAGCGATCGACTAACACATTCACAATCCGCTTCACCGGAGTCATGTCTGCCATCGGCTCGACCAAGCCCATATCGACTAGCGTACTGACAACTTGATCCGTGTCCTTCTTCAGAACTGCGAAAAAGGTCTGCACCATCTGATTTCGATTGATCGGCTGCACCTCTGCCATCATGCCGAAATCGTAGAAAATCAGCTTGCCATCGTGACTGACTGCCATATTGCCGGGATGCGGATCAGCTTGAAAAAATCCGTCTTGTAGCAATTGTTTTAGATAGGCGCAAATTCCCAGATGGTTGATCTCACGAGGATCGATCCCGATCGCAAGTAAACTTTGTCGATCGTTGACCTTAATCCCCGGCACATATTCCATCGTTAATACGCGCCGCGTCGTGTACTTCGGATAAATCTTTGGAACCACAATGCGATCGTGATCCGCGAAATTGTGTCGAAAGCGATCGGCATTCATTGCTTCTTGAACATAGTCGATTTCACGACCAAGAATTTCTGAAAATTCTCCGTGAATCTCCTCAAGGTTGTAATGTCGTGCAACCGGCACAATGCGATCGATCCAGCGGACAAGCCGCCCGATAATCTGGAAATCCATTGCAAACAATTGATCAAGCCCCGGACGCTGAACTTTGACGACCACTTCTTCGCCTGTGTGGAGTCTCGCTCGGTGGACTTGCCCTAAACTGGCAGCCGCGATCGGAGTGCGATCGAACTCCTGATACAGAAAATGAAGCGGATATCCAAGCTCGGATTCAATAATCGCAACGGCTTGATTCGAGTCGAATTCAGGAACGCGGTCTTGAAGTTGTCCCAGCGCCTTGACGTATTCCAGCGGCAGCAAATCCGCCCGTGTCGAAAGCGATTGTCCAATTTTGATAAACGTAGGTCCTAAGTCCAGGAGCGTCCCTACCAACCATTGAGCGCGTCGATTGCGGTGATGAGCAGATTTCCCAGAAACTTGCCGATCCCACCAGAGATAAAACGTCAATTTTGCAGCCGACACGGAAATATCCACTTGTCGCGCCAGTGGAGAAGAAATTTGCCGTTGCCAGCGTAGAGATTGAGTGGGAGGGACAGCAGCTTGTAACATAACTTCAGATATTATACCCAGTCTCATCCCTTATAAGGTGAGCAGCACAGCACACTTTCAGAAAATGCTGAAACCTTAATTCGCCTTCAACAAACTCTAGTCAGGATTGTAACGGAAAGCTACGCCCCCATGATTTCTAAATTCTGGGGCAATGTCACGGTAAAGCAAGTTTCGTAGGATTGAGAATCTGAAGTTGCGACACTCGTTGCCTCGATCGTGCCATTTAAGTGTTGGACTAAACTCTTGACCAGCGCTAATCCTAATCCTGTTCCTGGAACTGCATTTTGGGTCATGCCCTGACAACGCCGGAATTTCTCGAAGATGTGCGGCAGTTCTTCTGCCGATATTGCCGAACCAATATTCGACAATGCCAGCTTGATTTGTTGTCCAGGTTGTACTGTGACCTGAAGATGAACCGTGCTGTTTGGATCAGCGTATTTGCCTGCATTCGTTAGTAATTCCAGCAAAATGCGATTGAAACTGTCGCGATCGGTATTAAACACAGGCGATCGATCCGGCAACTTCAGATCGAGTGCGAGTCCTTTCGATGCCCACCGTTGACTGAAAGATTGTGAAACATCGCCGATCGCTTGTTTCAAATCGACTTTCTCAAGCTGGAATGCGACCTGTTTGGTTTCTAATTCCTGAAGTGCCAGCAAATCATTGATCAAGCTGGTTTCTTGAGCGCACTGCTGCTCCAGAATATTCAAATATTGCTGACGACGATCGGGAGTGAGATTGGCTTCTCGCAACATTCGGATTGCTAACATCATGCTAGTCAGCGGTGTCCGGAGTTCGTGACTCAGCGTACTGAGGAACTCATCCATACGCTGATTCATTTCCCGCAGTTTCTCGATTTGTTTACGGGTGATCTCGTACAGCTTGGCTTGCAGTTCTAAACTTTGTTGCAGTTGTGCGGTTCGTTCTTCAACCAGCGATTCGACTTGGCGCAGCGTTTCAGTTTGGATAATTGCTGCACTAATCTGAGCGCTCAATAATTCCACTAGCTCGATTTCTTCCGGTTGCCATTGGCGCGATCGACTTTGCTGCACTGCGATAAACCCCAGCAGTCGGTTCTTACTCTCCAATGGAACGAGCATGAGAGCAGGCATGTTCTGGGAATCAAAAATCGGAGCGATGACTGTTTCTTCTGGAAGCTCGGTCAAATCGTCGAATACAAACGATTTAGCGGTGCTACGAACCGCGATTTGGCAAACTCCACAGTCCGCCACCCAAAACGATTGGCTCAAAGACACTTCTGGATCTGGATCAATGGGATGCTGTCTCCATTCGCTATCAACCATCATCCGAACTCTTGGAATCCGATCGTCATTTGATCGAATACTTTGGCGCGGGTCCCAGAACTTCGCTCTCAAGACAAAGGCTTGATCAATCTCTAGCGATTGCGCCAATCCTTCTAGCGCCAAGAGTTGAACTTGCGGCACCTCCAGAGAATTCTGAATTGCCATCGTCACTTCTCGGATCAACCTTTGATATTGAGCCTGCTTCGCGACTTTTTGCTGGAGCGAAATTTGGGAAATCGCGATCGTAATGTGATCGACCACATGAGTCAGCGTATCGATTTCGAGATCCGTCCAGCGCTGCGGCTGAGTGCATATCAAACTTACAACGCCGTTCGGTTGACCTTGAAATAGAGTCGGCAGACTTAGGACTGCTCGAATCGGTAATGCTTTGGATGCGTAAGTAATTTCGCTGACGGTGAGATCAGAGGCAATTAATTTACCGTGATTTAGCGTTTCCGCTTCAACGATCGCATAACTCGATAAAATTTCCTTCTGCTGAGTTCCACTAAGGTGCGACTTTGAAAACCAAGCTGTTTGGGAACTGCCAGAGACAGACGGAACCGAAATCACACAAGCTTGAACCCCATACGCCTCACCTAATAGAGCGGCTACCTCCGGCAAAATTGCATCGGGGCGTGTGGCTCGACTGAGCGCTTGGGCAATCTTGCGTCCGATCGTGGCTTCGACGTTGGCTAACGGCGATGAAAAGGCATTAGGATGCGGCACTGGATCAAGTGAATGAGTAGACAGTGAAGCAAGCCGATCCGACTCTAGGCGAATTACTTCTTCTCTTGTAGTGTTGACAACATCCATGACTCGCCCCACAACTTCCTGCGACTCTATTGATCTCGATCGCGAAATTTTTGCTTGCATCCTGTGATATGCCTGCCCGTGTCACTTTAGGGGAGTTCCCTTCACAAAGCTCCAGTCACTCAGTAAGGGGAGCAGCGTAGCGCTGTATCGAAAAGAGAATCGGTAATGTTTTACCAATACTGCATTCCATTTGCTGCAATTAATTACACCGTTAGTCCAAGATTACCGTCTGAATGCGTACAAGGTATCCGTAAATTCCCTCGATCACAAGTCCCAGATCATTAATTTCTCAAATTTTTACGATCGAGGAAATGAAGATCGAATGAAGCAAAAGTTCGATAAATTAAGTCAGATCGCTTGACCTTCTCGCTTTTAATAGTACACTTGAACGAAATTCCTCCTGGATTTCTCCCCTCTTATGAGCCTAAAGCCTGCTTCAAACCCGACGAGCGTTGTGGGTACGGTGAAAGGACCTGGTGAAAACGGCAATCAATACGTTTTCATCACGTCTGACAATCGGTATGTCCGCATTGGTGAATATGTCTACTACGAGGTGCAAGAGGCGGGCGTTCTCCGTAAAATCCTGGGGAAAATTTCCGATCGACGCTTGATCGATCACTTACCCGATCGTATTTTTGCGGATACGGAGATCAGCCCAGAAGCGATCGCGGCTTTAGTCGGTTTTACTTACGACAATCCAGAAATTTATGAGGTGAGTGTCGATGTGATCGGATATTTCGAGCCGTCACTCGGTTTTATGAATCCTCGGAAAAGTCCCAATCCGGGCGCAAAGGTGATTTTGGCAAGTGATGAGATGCTACAAAGTATTCTCAATCGTCGTCAGCCTCAAGAAATCGGTTCAGCGCATATTGGATCACTGTTGCTGCGGGAGATGGGAGCAGTTCCGATCGCGCTTGATGTGAAGGAGCTTGTAAGTACACACATGGCGATTTTGGCGGGAACGGGTTCAGGAAAGTCCTACACCGCAGGGGTTTTAATCGAGGAGCTTTTGTTGCCGCACAATCGAGCCGCAGTTCTGATTTTTGACCCACATGGAGAATATGGAACTCTATCTGAAATGCGTGGACATCCCGCGTTTGCTGCACCGGATGGATATTCGCCAAAAGTGAAAGTACTAACTCCGGATGACGTGAGAATTCGAGTGTCCTCGCTGGATTATTACGATATTTTGGCGTTGCTGCCGGAAATGAGCGATCGACAACAAGCGATGCTTAGTAAAGCGTTCCGGATTCTTCAGAGTCACCGAAAAGGCGATTATCGCTGGGGAATTCAGGATTTGATTGCGGCAGTGCGGGAAGCGGATGTCCAAGTCGATGATGACGGGAATGAACGACAGGGCTCATCGGCTCCAGCATTGGAATGGAAATTAGAGAAAATTGATCGATCGCACTATTTCCACAACTTAGAACACACGGTTAGTCCGAAGGAACTATTTCAGCCTGGACAAGTGACAGTGCTTCAGATGAACGAGATTAGTCAGGAAGAACAGCAAGTCATTTGTGCAGCGGTTCTAAGGCAAGTAAATCAGGCTCGGATGAGTACTCAGAAAGAACTGATTTCGCCACAGGATGAGAATTATTTGCCTTACCCCGTGTTTATCCTGATTGAAGAGGCGCACCGTTTCGCACCCGCACATGAGCCTTCTCGCTGTAAGTCGGTTTTGCGGACGATTTTGAGTGAAGGGCGAAAATTTGGTTTAGGTGTGGGATTGATTACACAACGTCCTGGAAAGCTGGATGCGGATGTTCTGTCTCAGTGTATGAGTCAGTTTCTCATGCGAATCGTGAATCCGGTGGATCAAGAAAGTTTGAAATACGGAGTGGAAGCGGCGGGACGAGATTTGCTGAAGGAATTACCCGCATTGACGAAGGGGCAAATTATTATTTCTGGCGCGTGTGTGAATACGCCTGTGTTGTGTAAGGTTCGCCAGCGATTGACGAAACATGGTGGAGAAACGTTGGATGCTCCGGCAATGTGGCAGAAACATTTTGAGAGTCATCGTGTTCAGGAGCGCAAAATTGATCTTGCACCTGTCGCGGTTCCACGTCGATCGCAGACGGTTCGCGGTCGTAGCATTGATTAGTTGATCGTAGATCAACACGTCCAGCGATCGCAGTGTCAATTAGGAGGTTGGTCGATCGCGGAATTGCCCTGGCGAATCGAATTCGCGGCACTACATATCTGTCTGCCAAAGGCAGAACAAACGAAGTCCGCGTCAGGCGGACTGCTAATCAAAACGATCGTTTTGACAAATTTTGTTTGTATCTCTGAGATTTTGATTGCTAAAAAATTGACGAATTATTTTACGTTCTTCAATGCAATCTCTTGATTCTTGCGATAGGCAACAGTGCGATTTTTTGCCACATCTGCGCGAGAATGGCTGTTAGGCACTTCAGACATCAAGCGCGATGCAGTGCCCCACATAGCCGCGACTTCCTGCCATTGAGCGGGAGTTTTTGCAGCTTTACTAGCTTTTGCTGCCCGTTCTGCAACTCGAACCGCTGTGGCAAACGAATCGCCATCTTGCTTGATTGTTTCTTTCCACTGCGGTTGAGTGGTCTTGGCTTCGGGTTGATTTTGTTCACCTGCAAAGAGCTTACCTTGATTCCAGGCGTACACTCCCCAACCAGCGGCAAGCACTGCGGCACTGATAACTACGCCACCCAAAATGCCTTTGGTGAATTGACGTTTCTCGCGAACGGCTTGGGGGGAAAGCGTTTTAGGTAAATCGTCTCGATCGCTGAACGCTTCTTGCCAATCCTGAATCATACCTTTGATAAAATTCGGTCGTCTGAGCGAGATTTCCTGCGCCCAAAGCAGTTGACCGTCTGGATCGCGATTGATTTCCTCAAACCAAAGAAGCTGCTGTTCGCGCACGATTCGGCTGTTGATATTCACGCGGCGGATATTGCGCGGTGAAATCGATTCGAGAATTTTGCGGATGCGTTCGGTCAGAGAAGCTCGATCAAGTTGGTCGGGCGTTGCTGCTTCACAAAGAAGCTGAAGGACACCATTGGCAAAAATGGCGCGAGTTCTCACCCCGGAATCTGACAGCTTATCATTCAGAATTTGAATGATTGCCGCTACACTTCCTTGGTGAGCTTGTTTGTAGATATCGTTGACCGCATTCACAATCATGGGATTTATTGATTAGCTAACGAAAAACCCTGACTTGGAAGACACTAGGATACTATATCGCCTGTTGTGCTTTTAAGAGCAAGCATAACTTTCAAAAAAGCAGTTTTTCTGACAAAGCGATCGCGTTAATTGCGGATTTTCTAATGCAAATGGCGAAAATCATTGAATCTGCGAATTTGCCACAAGTCAGTATTAAATCGATTTTGATTTTGCAATTCCCAGCGCGATCGATCGATCCAAAACTCAAACATGGCGGTATTGTGGGCGCGTAATCGCCACGATCTATCACTTCCGAGTAATTCAGCGATTAAGTGTTGCAAAATCCAACTATGACTCACAATCCAAAGCTGATCCCCGTCTCGATGACGTTTCATAATGCGATCGATAAATTGACGTGAGCGATCGCGTGCATTGTTGAGGGTTTCAGCTTCAGGAATCGGTATCCAATCGGGAGAAGTTTCTAATTTTCGGCATAAATCTGGGTAACGAGATTGCGCTTCTGCCCAGGTTAATCCCTGAAAGATTCCGTTCTGAAATTCTTTTAATTCTTCGGCATATTCGATCGGGATTTTTCTCGGTGTGGGTTCATCTTCTGGCGAATTTTCTAATTCTGGATCGATCAAATCGCTCACCGCTGCGGGCAAATGCGGCTTCTGAAAATAAGACAGCAGAATTTCTGTCGTTTGGGCTGCTCGTTTTAGAGGACTTGAATAAACGTGAGACGGTCTCCATGATTCGGTTTTGAGATGTCTCGCCAGTCTTTCCGACTGTTGACGACCGAGCGGAGACAATTCGTAATCGCCGTGACCTTGCATTCGTTTTTCGATATTGCCGATCGATTGAGCGTGACGGATGAATAACAGCTTGAGAACTTTGGACATGGGAGGAAGTCAATGGAAAGGATTGAGAGATGGATTTCGTGCGATCGCGTGTTTTGGTGGAAACTGCATTTACAATTTCTATTAAGCAAGCTACGTGAATCCAGGTCTGTTTATGTTACTCAAATCTACGACTCGCCATATCCATATTTTTTCGGCGGAAGTGCAAGACAATGAGCTAGTGCCGAGTGATAAGGTGTTAACGCTCGATATCGATCCGGATAATGAGTTGGTCTGGAATCAAGATGCACTGCAAAAGGTATACAGCAAATTTGATGAGTTGGTTGAGTCTTATAGCGGTGAAGCGCTGACGGATTACAATTTGCGGCGAATTGGATCGGATCTGGAGCATCTTGTTCGATCGTTGCTCAACAAAGGTGAGATTTCTTACAATTTGGAGAGTCGGGTTTTGAATTATAGCTTGGGATTGCCGCAGGTGAAACCGGAATCGTAAGATTTAGAAGAGATGAAAAATGCCTCCGGCTTGAACTGAGCCGGAGGCATTTCTGTGTTTGGGTTTAGCCCGATTTTGGTAAAGTAAATTGCTTCGTTTGGAGCAGCTAATGCCCCCTAAATCCCCCAAATTTGGGGGACTTTGAACAAGAAAAATTACTCGAATTCTAGAGATTTTTTTCCTTCAACGTCCTCCAGAATGGTAGGGCTGATTCATTTTAGTCAGATGATTTTTTCTGCTCCGATTCAGCCTTTCTGCCCTCATCCCCAACCCTTCTCCCTTGGGGAGAAGGGAGCTAGAAATCTTGTTCCCTCTCCCTTGGGGAGAGGGCTAGGGTGAGGGCAGAAAAGACTTTCGCTAGAATGAATTAGCTCTCCAGAATGGGGGATTTAGGGGGCGAACCCAGAAGCATCTAATACCAGAAGAATTTACGAATTCGGGTTGTCTTACTTCGCGGTTTTTTCCAGCATTAATTTCGATCGCTTAATCGTTTCAGGAATTGCGATCGGATAATCTCCGGTAAAACACGCTGAACAGAATTCGCCTGGATTCTCTCTGGTTGCGTCTAACATACCTTCCCAACTGAGATATTGCAGCGAATCGACTTCGATTTGCTTGGCAATTTCCTCGATCGATTTGGTTGCCGCAATCAGATGATCCTGACTATCAGTATCAATGCCGTAGAAACAAGGATGCGTTACAGGAGGTGAGGAAATTCTCATGTGAACCTCGATCGCGCCTGCATCTCGAAGTGTTCTCACGATTTTGCGGCTCGTGGTTCCGCGCACGATCGAATCATCGACAATGATTACCCGCTTTCCAGCCAGCACGTCTTTCAGCGGATTCAGCTTCATCCGAATTCCCGCCTCTCGCATTCCTTGAGTCGGTTGAATGAAGGTGCGCCCAACATAGCGATTTTTGATCAAGCCTTCTGCATACGGAATACCAGAAGTTTGAGAAAACCCGATCGCTGCTGGAATTCCTGAATCTGGAACTGCGATCACGATATCGGCATCAATGGTCGATTCTTTCGCCAACTGCCGTCCGATTCGCAGTCGATAGCTGTAAAGCGTTTCATCGTGCATCAAGCTATCTGGACGTGCGAAGTAGATCATTTCAAAGATGCACAATTTTCGAGCGGGTTGCTCTGCCCAGAAAATCGACTGCACACCCTCTTCGGTGATCCAAACCATTTCGCCCGGTTGAATGTCCCGAACGTAATCGGCTCCAATGATATCCAATGCACAAGTTTCTGAGGCTAAAACATATCTAAGCGGCGTATTGTGAGATTCTTGCGCCAAAGTTCCAAGAACGAGCGGACGAACACCGTTTGGATCGCGGGTTCCGATCATTCCGTCTGGAGTGCCGATCGCTAAACTAAACGCTCCCTGACATCGCTTAAACGCATTGATCGATCCCTGAATCCAATCATTGCCGTGATTTACTTCTTCTGCGATCGCTAATGCAATTGCTTCTGAATCCGTTGTCGTGACGAAATCATGATTCGTTTCGGCTAACGCTTCCCGGAGTTCTTTCGTATTCACCAAGTTTCCGTTATGTGCTAGCGCCAGCGTTCCTAAACGTGATTTTGCCAATGCAGGCTGAGCGTTGACGACGCGACTTGATCCCGTTGTCGAATAGCGAGTATGCCCGATCGCTAAATCTCCGGGCATCTCCTTCAACTTTCCTTCGGTAAATACTTGAGTCACCAAGCCCATTTCCTTGTGAAGATGAATCTGATCTCCTTCAAAGGTTGCGATTCCAGCGGACTCTTGACCACGATGCTGCAAGGCGAACAATCCGAAATAAGCTAGATTCGCCACAGATTCACCTGGCGCGTAAACCCCAAACACCCCACAAGCTTCTTCTGGTTTATCAGGACGATGCTCAACAGGATCTACAGAAAACCGATCGTCAGGTAGCATAGGCTTGGTTTTGCGTAATTAGACAGCAATCAGAACGTTGAAGAACACAAGGGTCTTAACATTTCCTTAATATCGCACACAACGGAGAGCTATTCGGTTAGCCCTTTCTCGATCGCACTCGACCAACCCGCGTATAACTCTGCGATCGTAGCGTTGATAATCGGTTTTTGGGCGATCGAAATCTGCAATGATCCTCCGCCAACAATCCCAATTTTTTGCCACTGATTGCCGAGTTCCGAAGTTAAGACAGCTTCAAATTCTGCGGCAGATTCAGGCTTGACGGAAACAATGATTCTCGCGCCACCTTCTGCAAAGAGGACTTGATCCAGTCGAGCAGAAGTCTCAGAGATTTGAATGTCTGCACCAAGTTGATGTCCGAAACAACATTCGGAAAGCGCGATCGCGGTTCCTCCTTCTGCACAGTCATGCGCCGATTGGATCAAACCGCTACGAATGTTCGATCGAACTACAGATTGAACTTTTTTCTCTAGATCGAAATCGATGGTTGGGGGCTTTCCTGCGATCGTCTGATGCACTGTTGCGAGATATTCAGAAGCTCCTAAACTGAGCGATTCTGAAAGCTTCACTCCAAGCAGATAAATCACGTCACCGCTTTGTTTCCAGCTTTGTCCAACAATACGATCGAGGTTTGGAATAAATCCAACCATGCCTACTACTGGAGTCGGATAGATCGGCTCTGGTTTACCTTCAGAATCTAAAGTCTCGTTGTATAGCGAAACGTTTCCGCCTGTTACTGGAGTGGAAAATTCTCGGCAAGCTTCGGACAATCCGCGACAGGCTTCGGACAGTTGCCAGTATCCGATCGGCTTTTCTGGACTACCGAAGTTTAAGTTATCCGTGATTGCGATCGGGTCTGCACCAACACAACTCAGATTCCGAGCCGCTTCTGCGACCGCAGCTTTCGCACCTTCGTAGGGATGGAGATAGACATAGCGCGGATTGCAATCGACGGTGGCTGCAACTCCTCTGTTTAATGTGGCTGGATCAGGAGTGACCGAAGCGCTTTGAGAATTGGCAAGCGGTCGAACTCGTACCACTGCGGCATCTGCACCACCAGGAAGTAACACCGTATTGTTTTGAACTTGGTGATCGTATTGGCGATAAATCCAACGTTTTGATGCGATCGTTGGAGCATTGAGTACAGTTGTCAGAACTTGATTCCAAGAGTGATTGTTAATTCCCTTTTCATCACAGTTTGGTAAGTTCTCATCTGTCCAAGACCAAGCCTTCTGAGCATATTCAGGAGGTTCGCTCAGTAACTCTCGATGATAGATCGGAGTGTTATCTGCCAGAGCCGTTGCGGGAATTTCAGCCGCGATCGCACCTTGAAACAGAATTCTAACGATCTCTTCTTCGATCACTTTCCCTGCAACAACCGCATGAAGTCCCCATTTCTCGAAAACATCAATCAGTTCTTGTTCGCGTCCCTTTTCTGCTACAAATAGCATTCGCTCTTGGGATTCTGAAAGTAAATACTCATACGGAACCATTCCCGTTTCTCGAACTGGGATCAAATCAAGATCAAGTTCGATTCCAACTCCGCCTTTTGCCGCCATTTCTGAAGTTGAACAAGTAATGCCTGCTGCGCCCATATCTTGAGCCGCGACGACTGCACCTGTTTTGAACGCTTCGAGGCAGGCTTCGATCAAGGACTTTTCTAAGAACGGATCACCCACTTGCACAGCGGGTCGATCGTCGATCGATTCATCACTCAGTTCCGCACTCGCAAAACTCGCACCGCCCATCCCATCTCGCCCAGTAGTCGATCCCACATACAGCACCGGATTTCCCAATCCTTTCGCGCCCGACTTCACAATCTCAGTCGTTTCCATCAATCCCAATGCCATCACATTGACTAAAGGATTGCCGGAATAAGCTCGATCAAAATACACTTCACCGCCAACCGTGGGAACCCCGACCGCGTTCCCGTAGTGTGAGATTCCAGCCACAACGCCATTTACAATTCTGCGAGTCCGGGCATCATCAAGCGTTCCAAATCTTAGCGAATTCAAAAGCGCGATCGGTCTTGCACCCATCGTGAAAATATCCCGCAGAATTCCGCCAACGCCTGTCGCTGCGCCTTGAAACGGCTCCACAGCAGACGGGTGATTGTGCGATTCGATCTTGAACGCCAACTGCAAACCATCACCGAGATCAACGACTCCAGCATTCTCACCGGGACCGACTAAAACGCGATCGCCTTCCGTCGGAAACTGCTTCAACAACGGTCGCGAATTCTTATAGCAGCAATGTTCCGACCACATCACGCCGAACATTCCCAATTCAGCCTGATTCGGATGGCGACCCAAGCGCCGCACAATCTCCTCGTACTCTTCAGGCTTAATCCCTTCAGAAGCAATTTCAGCAGCGGAGAATGGCGCAGATGACAGGACAGACATAAACTCTAGCCCGGATAGAACAGGTACTTATTCTATCGACAAAGTTCGCGATTTTTTGATCGATTTGCGAGACAGATTTTTTGTCCGCCTCGCATTGGATTACAGCCCCGTGACGCTCGCCCAGAAGTATTTCTTAAACGAGTTCATATCAGTCTGAATCGTTACCTGCTTCGACCAAGTGTAAACATCAAACTGGACTCGATCGCCATTCACCACGAACCCGCCCAACAACGTCACCCAATGACTCGGAAACGGAATCGGCGGATTATCTTGCAACAGTCCTTCAGCAGTAATCAGCAACATTGCAACGCCACCTGCTTGAATCGCCGCGATCGACTGATTCATCGCCTCCACATCATTGAACAAATACGCCTGATGATAATTCGTTCTCGAATAGCCCAAAAGCTCTCGAATCCAGCCTTTGATCTCCCAAGATTTCGTCATTCCCGCCAAGTTACGAATTAGATCAGGCGCATTCGGCTCTACTGGAAACAGCAGCGTTTCGGATTCGCGTAAAGTCGCCAACACCATCCAATCTGCTTGGCTCATTCGCAGATTACGATCGACATTTCCCCGCAGAGATTCATCTGCTCGAATCCATTGAGTTTTGCCTTGAAATCCGCCACTTTCAAATAAATTTCGGCAAATCTGCACATAGCGACTCGGTTGTTTACGAACCAGTTCAAATAAAACACTGGCAGGACCACAAAATGGTTGTCCTCCTTGATCAATTTGAAATGGATTGCTCACCCGCGATCGCAGTTCTGCAACGATCGTCGGTTTATCCAAACACGCCCAAACTCCCGCTGCGCTCGATTGTTCAAACGCATCGATCGCGCTCATTGCTGCTTGAACCAATCCAGTATCAGGCAAATACGAACTCACTACAGTCGTCATCGGATTTCCTCCTAAAAGCGTGATATCTATCACTCTCTAGGGAATAAAAAGTCACAGGACAAGCTTTAATTCTGTCACCGAAGTTTTCCGCCAAAGAGCCGATAGTAATATCACAGTGCCTTACTAGGATTCCCGATGAACGACTTGCCCCTCCCATCTGATCTACTCTCTGATTTGTTCGCAGAAGTCAGCAGCAGCGGCAAAATGACCGCTCAAGACTGCGAACAACTCAAACGAGTGCGACTCGAAAACCAGATCAGCGACGAAGAGAAACAAGCCATCGATCGCTTACTTTATGCTATTCGTCTTGGTCGAATCCAAGTGATTGAAGAGTCTCATGCCTGAACCGACCCGCTTAATCCAATTTCTTACGGATGAATTGAAGGTTTCATCCAACTCGATCGCATTGGCGCTTCAACAATGCGAACAGTCACCCAATTTACTCCCGATCGTTCTATGGCAGTATGGCTTGATTAACCTCACTGAGCTTGAACAAACCTTTGATTGGATGGCAGCCTCTACTTGTGTGATTAGCAACGTTCAATACCTCCATCCGTAGGTGTAATGCTGTAGCAAGATGTGGAAATTCCGCAGAATCGCGTACTGTCCGGACTAATCACTTTAGTTCGGAGGCTTACAATGCGGATTGCTCAGATTGCTCCTTTGTGGGAAACGGTTCCGCCGCCTGCTTATGGTGGAGCGGAATTAGTCGTGAGTCTATTAACCGAGGAGCTAGTTCGTCGGGGACATGAAGTGACCTTGTTCGCGACTGGAGATTCGACGACTCAGGCAAATTTAGAGGCAATTCATCCGAGTGCGTTACGCCTTGATCCTGCTGTGAAAGAGCATTCCGTTTACGAAGCGATTCAGTTGAACCGCGTCTACCAAAATGCTCATGAGTTTGACATTATTCATTCACATATTGGATTTGGCGCTTTAGCCTGTTCTCAATTGGTAAAAACGCCAACGGTTCACACGCTACACGGAACGTTCAGTTTTGATAATCAGAAAGCCTTTAGTTTCGCCAAATCACAGCCGTATGTGAGTATTTCTAATACGCAGCGAGAACCCCGATTAGGATTGAACTATGTAGCCACGGTTTATAACGGCATTGATCCTTCTACTCATC
The DNA here is from genome assembly GCF_050565645.1 of Leptolyngbya sp. AN10. Classification (NCBI taxonomy): domain Bacteria; kingdom Bacillati; phylum Cyanobacteriota; class Cyanophyceae; order Leptolyngbyales; family Leptolyngbyaceae; genus Leptolyngbya; species Leptolyngbya sp. AN10. The sequence continues at coordinate 71,186 of NZ_JBNXVP010000014.1, read as the reverse complement.
AATTCTATTCCGAGCCAGATGCACCCCCGTATCTGGCTTTTTTAGGGCGACTTTCTCCGGAGAAAGGTCCGCATCATGCGATCGAGATTGCGAAACGCTCAGGCTATCCGCTGAAAATGGCGGGCAAAGTCGATCGAGTGGATGTGGATTATTTCGAGCAGGAAATCAAACCGCACATTGATGGTGAACAGATTCAATATTTAGGCGAAGCGAATCATGTGCAGAAGAATCAATTGATGGGAAATGCGATCGCAACTCTATTTCCAATTACGTGGCGTGAACCGTTTGGACTTGTGATGATCGAATCGATGGCAGCAGGAACGCCTGTGATCGCTCTGGAATTGGGTGCAACTTCTGAAGTGATTGTCGATGAGAAAACAGGATTTTTATGTCAAAACGTTGACGAATGTGTGGCAGCAGTGCAACGAATTAATTTAATCGATCGATTCACTTGTCGGAAGCATATTGAAAACAACTTTGGCGTGAAACAAATGGTCGATGGTTACGAAGCAGTTTATCGCCAGTTGTTAGCTGAGAGATTCGAGCGAAATGGACACAGCAAAAGTGTTCCAGCGGTCTTGCAGCGATAGATCATTGTTTTAGAAATTGATAAAATCAGGAATTTAACAACGGGTGATCGATTAGGATTGCCCCTTTTTTATGTACAAAATTCAAACACTGAAAGGATGATATCGATGATATTGGCTGGGTATGATGTGGATGATGAGAAGAAACATATCACTTCTCGGTTAAGCTCAAATACTTCGGAGATGAATGATGCGAAAACAAATCGGATTTGGAATTTTAGCAACGCTTGTAACAGTGGGTGGATCAGTTGCGCCTGTGTTTGCTCAAGCTAAACCTACCGTGAATCCCCCACTCGAATCTCAATTTCAACCTAAAGCACAGATCACGCTAAATGGCGATCGAGTAAACGTCACGTTGATCAATCTCACAAATGCTGCGATTTCTTATCAAGCGATCGGAGATACACAGATTAGAACTTTACCAGGACGGGGAACTGTGTTGCTGCAAGGCTTGAGAGTTCCAACGACTTTGACTTTCGATCGACAAGATTCGGGCTTGCTCAACATCACTCCGAAACAATCTGCACCAAATACGATCGAGGTGACGCTGGATGCTACTACGGATCTAGGCATTGATAGTCCAACCATGCGCGTTGAAAGTAACGGTTCTGTGTTTCTCTACTAAGAGGATGTTTGAGGAGTATAAAAAGCGGCTTTGCTGCGTTGCCAGTCCGCCCGGAAATGAATCTCCGAGCTAATGGAGGAAACCCCGCTGAAGCGGGCTAAGAGAGTAATGCGGAGTTCCTAGCCCAGTTTAGTGGGCTTCCCCCCGATTAGCCCGGAGATTCATTTCCGGGCGGGTGAATGCGATGAACAGTTGCTTCTCAAACACCCTCTAAGAATCAAAAAACGCTAAGAAGGTATAGTACTACTTCTTAGCGTTGTGATTGTATTGCGATCGTGATCTACGATTGCATTGCACTAGAAATAACTTGTGCTAACTGCTGAAGCTTGGAAGCCACTTCGCCCTCTTGTGAGCTTGCAGCCGTGTTTAACTGCTTACCGAGATCCGCCATGATCGAGCCAATCTCACCGCTGCGAATTCCACCATTGATCGCTAGTTTTAGTTCTCCTAACGTTTCTGCAAATTCTGTGCCTTTTAGCTGTTGCTGCCAGGATTCAATCATGTCAACCGCAACATCAGGATCGATCGAGACTAATCCAGACTGTAAAAGCGCGATCGTTTCATCAATATTTGCTGTCTCTGTTGTGTTCGCCATAGTCAGACCTTAACGCTGTAAGTCTTCCTATTGTTTCGGATGACACGAGAGAATCCGTCAATCTGTGGGGAGACTTCGATCGCGAAAAGTACCCGTCTGGGGAATGTGGCTGACCCAAAGAATTGCTTATCGTGGAACTGTTCGAGCAGTTGAGTGGGCGTTGTTTGTCATCAGAACCAGTTGTGCAGCCTGTGGACTGACTGACAAACAGCCCTTTTCTTAGTTCAACAAAGCTACGATCGCATTGACTAATTCATCCGGGTCAACAGGTTTGGCTAAATGTTGCTGAAATCCTGCTGCAAGAATTTGCCGCTGATTGGTTTCGCCCGCATAAGCAGTAAGCGCGATCGCAGGCACATCACTTTGCTCTCGAATCTGCTGAATCAATTGATAGCCATCAAGATCTGGCATGGCAATATCACTAATTAATAAGTCTGGTTGAAACTCAGCCAGCTTCTCGAACGCAGACATCGCAGACGAGGCACTTTGTACGATCGCGCCCATTGCCTCTAGCAAAAACACCAGGAAATCAAGATTATCGGGTTCGTCATCGACTGCGAGAATTTTGATTCCAGCCAAATTACGGCTCGATTCTGGCAACTCTGGAGTGTCTTGTTGCAGTTGAAATTTTGAAATTGGCAATTTTACCGTAAACGTTGCGCCTTGATTTTCACCCAGACTCTCAGCCGCGATCGTTCCACCATGAAGCTCGACCAAATGACGTGCGATCGCTAACCCCAATCCCAATCCGCCAAACTGCCTCGTGGTAGAAGAATCGGCTTGACGGAAGCGATCGAAAATATATGGCAACACTTCCGATCGAATTCCTTTTCCAGTATCACGAATCCGAATCTCTGCATCAGTGCCAATCTGCGAGAGGGATACCTCAACTCGTCCGGCAGCAGGTGTAAACTTCACTGCATTCGAGAGTAAATTCCAAAACACCTGTTGTAAGCGATTAGCATCTCCTCGAATCGCTCCAACATTCGGATCAAAATTGAGAACAAGTTCGATCGCTTTCGCATCTGCGGCAAGTTGTACGGTTTCTGAGGCAGCTTTGATCGTGTCTACTAAATTCACTAAATCTGTGTTTAGAGTCAGCTTGCCTTGAAGGATTCGCGAGACATCGAGCAAATCTTCGATGAGTTGCGATTGGAGTCTAGCATTGCGCTCGATCGTTTCTAATGCCTGTGGAACTTTAGCTGGAGGACATTTATCGGCTCTCAACATCCGAACCCAGCCCAGGATCGGATTCAGCGGCGTTCGCAGTTCATGAGACAGCACCGCGAGAAATTCATCTTTGATCCGGTTTGCTTGTTCAGCTTGTTCGCGCAGACGTTTTTCTCGATCGAGCAATTGCTGTCGTTCTACTTCTCGCTGTTTCACTTCGGTGATATCTAACAAAGTTCCAATCCAGCGGAGCGGTGTGCCATCGGCTGCATAAAAGACCTTACCGCGTGATGAAACCCAGCGTTCCACCCTATCGGACTGCCCAATCACTCGGTATTCGATCACTTGTTCGCCTGAACTCCTTTGCTCGAAGACTGCCTGAACTTCTTGATTCACGCGATCTCGATCGTCTGGGTGCATTCCTCGTTCAACGATCTCATAAGTAATTTCGACATCCTGTGGGACACCAAACATCGCTTTGCAATCATCGTTCCAGATAATTCGTCCGGTCGTCAGATTGAAATCCCAAGTTCCGAGCTTTGCAGACTCGATCGCAAGTCGCAACCGTTCTTCAGTTTCTTCGAGTTCTGCCTCGATCTGTTTGCGCTCAGTAATATCGGAAATCGCACCAGGGAACGAGAGCGGCTTGCCTTCCGCATCGTATTCGACTCGTCCTCGTGCTGCAACCCAGCGGAGTTTGCCATCTGCCGATCGCACTCGGTATTCTGCTAAATAGTCCTCACCCGTGGCGATCGCTTTTTGAATCGCAGTCGCAACAGGTTCTCGATCGTCCGGGTGCATTCCATCTAGGAAAAACTCGATCGGTAAACCTTTCGCGGCGGCGGCTGGATCAACTCCGAACAAATTTGCAAAAGCCGCATCCGTCGAAACTAAATTGTCCTGAATTCGCCAACGCCAAGTATAGATAGAACCTGCTGTTAATGCGGAAGCCAACATCGAATCAGCTTCTCTCAGTTCGGCTTCCGTTTGCTTGAGTTGCGTGAGATCGATCGCGAAGAAAAATCCACCCCAAGAATCCCCACGCACTTTCACACCGCTGATCAAAATCGGAATACGCCGTCCGTCTTTGTGAAAAAACTCTTTCTCATAAGGCGTACAGTATCCTTGAGCGATAGTTTCTTCAACCGCTTGGGTGTCTCGTTCTGCCCATTCGATCGGGGTAAGCTCTTTCCAACTGATTTGTCCCGATTCGAGTTCTGAGCGCGTATAGCCAATCAAATCAAGGAGTGCATCATTCGCATCGCCCAATTCGCCGTTGACTTTCCAAATCCCGATCGGAATCATGTTGCACTCGAACAAGCTCCGAAATCGCGCTTCACTGTCGCGCAATGCTTGTTCGGTTTGCTTGCGATCGGTAATATCGGTGATGAAAATCGAAGCTCCAGCTTTGGACGGATAAATGCGATTGAGATACCAACGATTCCAACTCGGATAAAAAAATTCAAAACCGATCGTGCGTTGTTCTTGTACGGCTCGACGATATTCGGTATCGATCGTGCTTCCAATTAGATCAGGGAACACATCCCACATTCGATTCCCGATCAGTTGTGCCTCGGTGCGATTTAGTAATTTTGTTGCCGCTTCGTTGACATAAACATAGTGCCAATCGCGATCGAGAACCGCAAACGCATCGGTAATACTTTGCAGCAAGGTTTCTGCCCGTTCTTTAGCGGTTTCTGCTTCTTGGCGCAAGAGCCGTTCTCGTTCGGTTGCTCCTTTCTGGGCTTGTTGGGCTAATTTTTCTTGAGTGATGTCGCGTACTTCGATTACCGTTCCAATGATGCGTCCTTCTTCTCGAATCGGACTTGCCGTATAAGCGACCGGATAAAAGTGTCCATCTCGATGCACAAACACTTCTTCGCCTTGTTCCTGATTGTTTTGGGGAAACACCTGATCGATTGGACATTCACACAATGGATAAGGCGTTCCATCGGGTCGCGTGTGATGAATCACATCGTGTAATGTCCGCCCTTCGACTTCTGCTAATGTGTACCCCGTAAGCTGTTCAGCGGCGGGATTCATGTATACACACTGTTGATACTCATCCATGACGAACAGTGCCAACGTTGCATTATTGCAGACGGTCTCTAGATACTGTTTGTAGTACTGAGTATCAGTTGCAGATCGCGGCAAGCGCTGGTATTCGCTCAAGGATTTGAGAGGCTGTGAGGTCATGAAAGGCGCAGTTCGTCTAGGATTCTGCTCTATCCTACGATGGACGATCGCGGTTTCCTGTCTACCGATCGAGAGAACTTATACCTGAATACAGTTCTAGATATCGCTCTGCTTGCAACTCCAGTCGATATTCTGAAAGAGCAATCGATCGACACTGTTGTTTCATCTGCGATCGTAATTTTCCATCTTCCAGCAACGTCACGATGCCCTGAGTTAAATCATCAACATCCTCCAGTTTTGCTAAATGTCCAGTAGTTCCTGGTCGCACTAAGTCCGACACTCCACCGATATCGAAAGAAATCATCGGTGTTCCACAAGCGAGACTTTCCTGAAGCACTAAAGGTAAGTTATCCGCACGAGTCGGAAATACAAATAAATCTGCGGCTGAGTATGCGATCGCTTTCAAGTTCTCATCTTGAACATAACCGAGCGGGATAGTTTCAATTCCAATCTCTTGCACAGTTCCATCACCTAACATCAGTAACACAGTTTCAGCTTTCAGCGATTCGGGTAACTGTTGCAGTGCAGCAAATAATAAATCTCCACCTTTGCGCCATTCCTGAAGATGAGTTGCTACAAACAATAGAACTTTCTTCCCTTTCGGAATGTTCAATCGTCTCCGACATTGCTCTGGATCAAGTGGTCGATACACTTCAGTATCAATCCCATACGGAATGTGATGCACTGCAAAATGTTGAAACAATGGGCTTTCTCTTGCAACTGAAGCTAACCATCGACTCGGAGCCACGATCGCTAATTTTGCGTTCTGATAGCTCCATTGTTTAAGCTTCCATTCCCACCGAGTTCGATCGCGCTTCATTGGCGGAAAGATTGTTAGATCTGGACATTGCCCACATCCAATTTTCCAGCGATCGCATCCGAAGCTAAATGAACAATGTCCAGTCACCGACCACATATCGTGCATTGTGAGCACTGCGGGTTTGTTGCGGGTTAGGTGTGCGATCGCTAAATAGTTAAAGTACCCGTCATGTAAGTTATGAAAGTTGATCACATCCGCAGCTTGGTAGGCTGGATGATTTCCGAGATTGAAAGTAGAAAGTAAATGAATCTGCGTAAATCCCAATGGATCAGTAAATCGCTGAATTCGTTTCTCAGTGCGGGATGCAGCGGGAATCAGAGAAACGCGATCGCTCTCTGTTTCTTTGCGGCTAACTAGGAATCGAGAATCAATATCTTGTTTTAGTAGTCCTTGATGCAGGCGATTTGCAGCGATCGCGGCTCCCCCTGCAATATCTTTCTGATTGATATGGAGAACTTGCATTGTTATGATTTCTGAGCGATCGACAATCTCATATTCAATTGATTCAAAAGCTCAACTAACATCAATAAATCTGGCATTTCTCCTTTCTCTAGCGATTCATAGCAGTGTTGCCACTTTGCAGCCTCTTCTACTTCAGTCGCTTGGGCACGAGCCTCCACCACATTTTTCAGAGCTAAACGAATGTGTTGCGGATCGCCATCTTCTAAAACAGAATCCAGATATGCCGCTGCTTCTTCTGGATCTCTCAAAGACTCAATGAGAAAGGTATGGTAGCTTTTAGTCGTTGGCATTGGCTTGAAAATCGCTCCAATACTGCTTTGCTACCAGGATATCTCGATCTTGAGTGCTTTTGTCTCCACCGCACAAGAGCAGCACGATCGTCGTCGCAGATTCAGCAAAATAAACTCGATATCCCGGTCCGTAATCAATCCGAAGTTCAAAAACACCAGAACCAACGGATTTGTAGTCGCCTAAGTTTCCCATTTCGACCCGATCGAGCCGCTTTCTAATCCGAATTCGGGCTTGTCGATCGCGCAACCCAGAAAGCCAAGTTTCAAACGGACAATTGCCTTGATCCGTAACATATAAAACCAGTTCTCTCGGTTGCGCTTCCACAGGTTACAACGGGCGGTAAACGCGGTAGTTGATGTCTGGGAAGATATTGTCGATCGCTTCAACTTTCTCAACCCAACCCGAATCGACTTTGCCGTGATTTAGATCGTCGTAGATTTTGTTGAATCTCATTAAATGCGATCGGGTTCTTCTCACTGCATAAGGAACCATTGTTCCGGTTCGCATAATGAACGCCCAGTCAGAAGATTGTGCCAACAGCAATTCTCGTGCTGCCTGGTTCAATGCTTTCCACTCCAATTCATCCGCAGGCTCGCGTTTTGCAAGCTCGATCATGCGCTCAGCAGCTTTATGCAAATGGGGATAAATCCAAGCATTCGTTTCATTCAGCCAATATTCATGGAAGCCTTTGTAACCCCAACTCGATTGAGATGGGCGGCAAACTTGCTGAGTCGGATGCTTTCTCAGATAGTCCGCTAAGTGCGTCATCTCAAACGTTTCTTGATCAAACCAGGCTTTGCGGAACAGATAGTCAATGAACATCGGACCTTCATACCACCAGTGCCCAAACAGTTCCGCATCATAAGGTGAAACAATGATCGGCGGACGGTGCATGATGTTGAATAAATGTGAAACTTGGCTTTCTCGGTTATAGACAAAGTTAGCGGCGTGTTCCGTTGTCTTTTCCCGCGCCCAGTATGGATCGTAAAGCTGCTTATCGCCTAGTCCTAACCCTTTTCCAGTAATTTTGTGGTACTTGATGCCGACATTCTTCCGCTGACCATTGGGCATGACATACGGCTTGATGTATTCGTAATCTGCATCCCAACCTAAATCGCGGTAGAACTCTCGATATTCCACGGCTCCAGGATAGCCAACTTCCGATGACCAAACTTGCTGTGATGATTCGTGATCCCGTCCGAATGCTGCGACCCCTGCTTCTGTGAAAATCGGAGCATAGCTACCATATCGCGGACGAGGACGCGCATAGAGAATTCCATGTCCATCCGTGAGGAAGTAGCGCAATCCAGCATCGGCTAACATCCGTTCTACGCCTTCGTAGTAAGCGCACTCCGGCAGCCAAATTCCTTTTGCCGGACGACCAAAAGTTTTCTCGTAATGCTCACACGCAACCTGAATCTGCGCCCAGACTGCTTGCGGATACATCTTCATCAGCGGGAGATAACCGTGAGTTGCACCACAGGTGATGATTTCGAGATTGTTCGAGTCGAGGAACTGTTTGAAAGCCGTGATCAAATTACGATCGTACTTTTCCCAAGTGTTGCGAACCGCATTGAATTCTTTGGCGTTGTGTTCTGCCAAATACTTCATGTGACCGGAATGAGCATGACGCTCGACTTCCAGTTCTGCCAGTTCTTCGAGTTTTGATAAATGCTCGTCGTAGCGATCTTGTAGAAGCGGATCTGCCAGCATTGAACACAGTGGCGGAGTCATGCTCATGGTGATTTTGAAGTCTACGCCATCGCGCTTCAAGCCTTCAAACACCTGAATTAAAGGAATATAAGTTTCAGTAATCGCCTCGTAGAGCCATTCTTCTTCTAGTACAAAGTCGCTTTCAGGATGACGCACAAAGGGGAGGTGAGCGTGCAGCACTAAGGCAACATATCCAATGCTCATAGGGATTCTGGGGTAAGTGGGCGGATCGTTGCCCAAATTGTACGGCAAAATTGTGACTAAGTTTTGTTAATTGGGGATCAGTTTCAAAGTCGGGGATCAGGCAGGGATCAAGATCTACGCTGAATACGATCGGGAAAATCGGGAACAATTCGCGATCGCTCAAGTTCACCAGTCCGATCGAAGAATTTCAGGTTTCCCGCTTGATCGCACAACCAAGCCTCGATCGCGCCCGCTTCGAGATACAAGTTCTTTTTCGTCAGCATTTCCTCGATCGTATTGCTTCCCGATTTCACCTCGATACAGATTTCGGGTGCGATCGAAGCCACTTCTTCCTCTTCAAGCTGATCCAGTCGTGCGTTCGATGCCCAAACGACATCTGCAACTTTAACGCCATCCGCCGTTTGGATTGCAAGCTCTGGTAACGCTAATCCACCTGTTAATAATGCGTTTAAGCGATTTTGAATAATGCCTTGATAAATGTTGTGTTTGGGTTTGGCAGGACTCATCACAACCTGTCCCCACTGATTAAGCTCAATCTTGAAGGGAAGATCTTGTAGATTTGGGTCATTTAGAACGTCTTGCCAGCGCATTGTTCGAGGGTTAAATGCTGTTTACAGTTTAACACCCCAACGGGAATCGAATCGCTTGAAGCAAGACCGGGAAATCAGTACGATTCGGATCGATTCCTTTGAAGCAGAGGCAACCCCGAATCATGAAGCGATATTTCTGGCTCTATTTTGCGCTTGCCTGTTTAACGGCTTGTGATCAAGTGCAAGCTCCATCCGTCTCACAGCCTCCGACCCCCCAATTAAAAACAGTCACCGTAGATCAGACGAAAATCGCTGAAGGTCAAACGGTTTATGTTCCAATCTATTCGCACATCTACATGGTGGAGGCAGGTCGCAGAATGGATCTAACTGCAACGCTGAGTGTCCGAAATACCGATCTGTCTCAGCCAATGACCGTGACTTCTGCAAACTACTACGATACGAATGGCAAACTCGTCCGCAAGTATTTGGAGAAACCGATCGAACTCAATGCCCTCGCCGCTACTGATTTTGTGATTGCAGAAGCCGATCGAACTGGGGGATCAGGGGCTTCTTTTATTGTGGAGTGGGTCGCTCAGAAAGATATCTCAAATCCAGCGATCGAAGCAGTCATGATCAACACAGGTGGTAATCAAGGCATTTCCTTTATTAGTCCTGGACGGGTGATCAAAAATCGATCGAATCGCAAATAATCAGGGATTGGGACTTTGCTGCAATACTTGATTCAAGTCCTGCTGAATCTGCTCCAATGTCACATCCCGCTGAGATTCAAACCCTTGAACGACTCGATCTCGCCACGATTCAAGATTCTGATGGCGTTTCTTCAACTGTTCCTCAACATAGTTCGCATGAACCGCATTCGGCTCTTGGTTAGATCGGGCATTTGTTACCGCTCTCATGATGTCGAATCGTTCATCGGTCAATTTGCGACCAACGCAGAATCGGAAGTTCGTGATTACCCGCCCCGCGTCAAAGCGAACATTCGTTTGATTCATGCCTGCTGTAAATCGATAGTTAGTCAAATCCATCATTCTGTTGAACTCGTCTAGTGAATTGTCGAGTTCTTTAGCGGTGCGAACCGAGATGAATTTTCCGCCGCCTGCTTCTGCAACCGCTTTTAATTGTCGCTGCGATTCATTATCCACATCAAAACCAATCACATTCACAATCACTTTTGCATTAGAACTCTGTAGCTGTCGGGCTACTGTAACCGGATCACCACCACAAGTTTCTAAGCCATCAGAAACGACATAGACAATGTTTCGATTACTATCCCCATTCGCATTTGCAAAAACGGTACTGGCTTTTTGGAGTGCTGCTGCGATCGGAGTATATCCAGTCGGTTGAACCGCATTCACCACACTTTGAAACCGTTGGGCATTCAAGGGCGACAGCGGATAGACCGTTTCAATTCCCGCACAAGAAACGGCTTTGTCTGCGGCTTGACTCGATCCTTTGTGTCCGTAAAGCAAGAGGCTTACGTTCGAGGCTTTGGGGAGTTGATTGACGAATTTATCGATCGCGCTTTTTGCCGAATCCATTTTGACCTGTCCGCCTGCGGTTTCTGCCATTGATCCAGAGGAATCCAATGCGACAAGAACATTCACTTGGCGGTTGTCTTCTGCATTACTTCCAGAAGCATTACCGGGTCGTTTCGCTTGTTTCAAGTCAAATTCTAAAGGCTTCAAACACTCTAAACAGTCCTGTCCATACTGGCTTAAAAGCTGCTGATAATAAGCTTCCGCTGCATTCGTGTTTTCTTCAGATTTAACTGGAGTGACTTGCTCAGAAGTGGTTGGAGAAGATTCGGTTTTACTGGATGTTTGACTGGCGGAAGAACACGCAACCAAACCAGTGAGTGACAGGAGAATGAGCGGAATACGAAAGGGGTTGGGGTTCATGGCAACCTCGTGATTTCACAGCTAAAGGACAATGACTCGAACTGTTGTCGCGACCCTGTAATATTTTGAGGAAAATTTTCTCAGATTTCGGACACAAAAAAATCGGTGATAGGACAGTTCCCATCACCGGATCATGCAGATTCAATTGCATCAATGGTTCGACTTACATTCGATTGATGATGTTCTGAACAATTCCCATTCCAGTCACAGCCTGCCAACCAAACAGTCCAGTAATCACAACATTGATCAAGATATGGCTAACTCGTGCCCATTCTTGCCCTTTCTGCATAAACGGTGTGAGTGATGCTGAAATTGCAATTAATCCGGTCATGCCAAGTCCAGCAATCAAGTGAGGATTGACGAATAACTTACCGCTATTGATATAAGTTGCGCCCATTGCACCGATCGAGCCAACCACCATCAAAGACAGCACGATCGCACCAATTTGATGATGTTTGATGTTGAACTTCTGCTTGATCAGTTCTTTTTTCAAATCGCCTTGTGCCGATCGAGTCCGTCGCCATTGAAATCCTGTGTACAGCGCATAGCTAGTCAACGCAAGCAAAACCCACATCAAAACTGGATGGACAAACTGACTGTAGACCTTGAGGGTGTTAAGGAATTCAGGGGACATAAGAGCGTGTTCTTCTTGTGAGGATTGTAATAAAACTTATCACAATTTCTAGTGAAGAAAATGCCGAATTCCGGTGAGAACCATGACAATTCCGAGTTCGTTGGCAGCCGCGATCGAGTCGTTATCTCTCATACTTCCGCCCGGTTGTACGATCGCGCTGATTCCCGCTGCTGCTGCCGTTCTCACCGAGTCATCAAACGGGAAAAATCCATCCGAGGCAAGGATTGCACCTTTGGCATTTTCGCCTGCTTGATCAAGCGCGATTTTGGCAGATCCAACGCGATTCATTTGTCCCGCGCCCACTCCGATCGTAGTGCGATTTTGAGTCACAACGATCGCATTGGATTTAACATGCTTACAAATCTTCCAAGCAAACAGCAATTCTGCAAGCTGTTCTGGAGTGGGCTTTTTCTCAGTCACCAGTTGCCAACTATTCGGATCAGCAACAATATCATCTGCGGCTTGAACTAAGAATCCGCCTGCAATCTGTTTGATGTTTTCTTTTGCACCATTGCTCAAATCGGGAAGTACTAGCACTCTAAGATTCTGTTTCGCTTGCAGAATCGTTTGAGCTTCTGGATCAATTCCGGGTGCAACGACACATTCGAGAAAGGTCTTGGTTAGTGCGGTTGCAGTGGAAACATCGATCGCACGATTCAATGCGACAATGCCACCAAACGCCGAAGTAGAATCTGCATTAAACGCTTTCTCATACGCTTCGGAAATCGTTGCGCCCATTGCAGATCCGCAAGGATTGTTATGTTTAATGATCGTTGCAGCGGGATCATCGTTTGTGAACTCAGCAATAATCGATCGAGCCGCTTCCAAGTCAACCAAATTGTTGTAGCTCAGTTCTTTTCCTTGAAGCTTCGTCGCCGCTGCCCATCCAGTTTGAACGGCTCCAGTTTGATACCACGCCGCAGATTGATGTGGATTTTCTCCATAGCGTAACTCTTGAATTCGCGTTCCGGTTAGCGTGAACGATGTTGCTTCCGTTTGCTTTTCTAAATACGCTGCGATCGCAGAATCATAACTTGCCGTATGTTTGAAAGCCTGAAGCGAACAATTTTGCCGAAATGCGATCGAAGCTTCTCCATTCGCCCGAAGCTCTTCTAAATAAGCTCCATACTGATTCGGATTACACAAAATCGTGAGATTGGCAAAATTCTTCGCGGAAGCTCGAACCATTGCAGGTCCGCCAATATCGATTTGCTCGATCGCATCTTCCAAGGTCACACCCGGTTTCGCGATCGTTTGCTCAAATGGATAGAGATTGACCACGACTAAATCGATCGGACGAATATTTTGCGCTTCCAAATCTGCCAAATGTTCTGGTAAATCTCGACGTGCCAAAATTCCACCATGAATCCGAGGATGCAGCGTTTTGACTCGTCCGCCCAAAATCTCTGGTGATCCCGTGTAATCTGAAACTTTCGTCACGGGCAAACCTGCCGCTTTCAAGGTCTGAGCCGTTCCGCCACTGCTGATAATATCAAAGCCAAATTCTTCAACTAACTGCTTCGCAAACTCGACCAATCCAGTTTTATCGGAGACGCTAAGAAGTGCCAAACGTGCCATCGATTTAGTTCCCAAGTAGAAAGAGATCTTTGACACTCCCACCTGTGAACAGCGTGGGATTCTTGGATCTTCGAGTCTGCCGTAAACCTTTACGTCCCTATTCCCCTCGCTGAGAGTACACGGGCAGTACTCAAACCAAGCAATCGTGTCAAAGCCACGAGATGTCTAGTCTGATTCGCAAAAGACCTAGAGGGCGGCTCTCCTCAAGCTTTCGGGTACGCTTCAACGCAACCAACGTTACGCCTTTCTCCCCCAGTTCCGGCGTGCCCCGCCGTACTGTTCCGTAACCAAGTTTTGCTTTTTCTAGGTTTGGCGCTATCTGCTGGATAGCTCGGTTTTTAGAGAGGACGTTCCTACCTCTTGGTATTACTGCTTTCTAGGCGGTCGTGTGGGGACACCCCAGATTTGTATAGTCACGTCCTAGCGGTTTTTCAGCCTGTACCATTCATTCAAATGTACGCCAAAATCGGAGCAGATTCTATGAAGAGTTCTGGAAGTGTCGAACTCTGTGGCTTGCCAGCCTTATAAGCTTACAATCGACTGGATGAGATGTGAAATTCTATGTTGAACGCGATCGCGATTCCTGCAAAATCTGAAACGCCCAAAGCCTCGATCGTTATGCTCCACGGTTGGGGCGCAAATGCTCAAGATGTCGCTTTCCTCTGCTCTTTGCTCGATCTGCCTGATGTCCAATTTTTTCTCCCCGATGCCCCATTTCCGCATCCCTACAGCGTTGAAGGAAAAATGTGGTACGACCTCTCGAATGCCAATTTTCAAACCGATTTCACTCAGCAATCCGATTTGCAAACGAGCCGACGAGAGTTAACAGATTGGCTCAATTCTCTGGAGCAACAGACTGGAGTTCCCTTATCGCGGACGATTCTGGGCGGATTTTCTCAAGGGGGCGCAATGACGTTAGATGTCGGATTGTCTTTGCCGTTAGCAGGATTGATGATTTTGAGCGGATATCAACATGGCGCATTACGTCCTGGAGCGAAAATTTCACCGATTTTGATGGTGCATGGACGGCAGGATCAAGTTGTGCCACTGGCAGCAGCGCATCGGGCGAAAGCGAATTTAAAAAAATTGGAAACGTCGATCGACTATCACGAATTCGATATTGGACACGAGATTTCGCCTCTCGTTCTGAATGAAGTATACAAATTTGTGCAAAGTCAATTGTCTTGATATGCAACAGGTAAAAGTGAGTGATTTAACTCCTGAAGCCCAAGCGACTCTCCAGCAAATTCAATCTAGAGGAAGCTTTTCTTATCCTCAAGATGGTTCTGTCTTCAAGAATTTAGAGAAGAAGCTTCCTGTTAAGCCTTCAAATTACTACCGGGAGTACACCGTTGAAACTCCTGGAAGTCTCGATCGTGGAGCGAGACGAATCGTAATGGGTCAAGGTGGCGGGATCTATTACACAAATGACCACTACAATAGTTTTCAGGAGGTCTTAATGACCCCTTAGTTAACGGAGGAAACCTGTGCAGTTGCAGCAACGTTCCGCACTTGATCTTCAGGCGGAAGCCGTAAAAAGTGCTTCTCAAGAGGGAGCAAAAGTTTTCTATTTAGATGGCAGAAAGATTGCTACTAAAGAAGATTTTCTGCGTGAGGCGGCTGAAGTCATGAGCTTTCCAGCTTATTTTGGTAAGAATTGGGATGCGTTTGATGAGTGCATCCGCGATTTAAGTTGGTTGCCTGCTCGAAAATATATCCTGATCTACGATCGACCCGATATCTTTGCAAAATCCCAACCTGATCAGTGGCAGATTGCTCAAGACATTCTTCAATCTGCGGCACAGTATTGGCAAGACTCCGGGCGGTTGATGGAAGTTTGGGTTTTATCTCTCCTAAACTAATTTCTCGGTGAAGGTCATGATAAATTTGTAAAGTTTTCAACCGGATCGATCGTTAACGAAAATTTTATTCTGATTCTGCCTCTAGCTTCTGAAGTAAAATTTGGATTAAGGGGAAACTAGCGGGAGGTCAGTATGATGACTGCATTTAGCTTGGGACATCTTAACGTGTCCACATTGACCGAGACCGATATTGCAGAATTGGCAACACGTTTGGAGCAAGATGCCTATACTGATGCGTTTGAAGGGCTGAAGGATTGGCATTTGTTAAGAGCGATCGCATTCCAACGCCCAGAACTGGTCGAACAGTATCTTTACCTACTCGATCTCGAAGCCTACGACGAATCGTGAGCATCTGTAGGAGAGCCAAGCAATTCAGAACTGGCTCTCCGTTGCTTACTTTAAAAGAGCTTCATAAACCGTTTTCATCTCTGTTGCGACTTCAGCAAAGGTTCTGATCGATCGAATATTTTGCTGAAGTCGATCGACAATTTCAGGATGAGTCGCTAAATGTGCGATCGCATCTCTCCAAGCATCCACATCTCGCGCTGGAACGAGCCAGCCATCGACTCCATGCTGAACTAACTCTGGAATGCCGCCTAAGTGTGAGCCGAGGACTGGAGTTTTAACGGCATGAGCTTCTTTTGCCACCAATGGTCCCGTTTCCATCCATTGAGAGGGAACCGCTAAGAGATCAAATTGTGCGATCGCATCAGCAATTTCATCTCGTTTCAACAGGTCTTTGATCTGAATTCGAGGATCTTGTTCTGCTAAGGTCTTCACTCGTGCGAGGATTTCGCCACCAGAATGAAACTTGCCGTGTAGCGAACCATGAATGATCAGCGTAACGGGAATGTCTTTTGGCAATCGCTGGATCGCTTCCACCAAGATGTGAATTCCCTTCGTTTCGTGCCATCGTCCTAGAAATCCGATTCGTAAAGGTGCATTTGTGGGTCTGGGTCGCTTGAGATGAAACTGTGCGGGAACTGGAGAAGCCTGTTTGCAGAGGACTAATTTCTCTTTAGGAACTCCGTTTCTGACAAAGACTTCGTACATCCATTCGCACACCATAATTAAGCGATCGGCAAGTTCCGCCATTTGCTGAATTTTGCGCCGTTGGTTTGCGACCAGTGCGGGAGTCGCGATCGTCGTTCCCAATTGTCGGATTCTTGGCGAGGATGCTTTGTGGAGTCTGCGTTTTGCAGCTTGTCCAATCGAGAGAGGAAGCTTGCCGAGTGTCTGTGCGATCGTAACGGGTACTTTGTCAGACATTCCTAAACAGACTCCACATTGAGCTTCATCGATCTTGCCGTTACACGCTTCAGTGCCGTTGTACATCATGGTTTGCCGCAAACAGACAGGTTCGGGAATGTGAACGGTAACAACCGTTTTCATACCCAATTTCTTTGCTAGTTGTAGATGATGGAAACCACAATCGAATCGATAAGAATGTTGGTGATAGACTTCAGCCGATTGGTGTTTGAGCCAGGTTGCAAAGCGATCGAAATTTTCATGCGGAACGATTTCGCGCCATTCTGAGGTCGAAGGATTTGCTGGAGTGGGATAGCGATAAACTTCAATATTGCCGTGGTGATAGAAGTGTTCGACTTCACCGGGACGCGGAGCCGCCACGATCGACGAAATGCCTTGATGGTCTAAATGCTGTGCGAGTTCAGCGACATAAACTTCTGTACCGCCGTAGGTATCTGGGAGAAAACAGCCAGCCGTGTGAATGACGTTCATCGATTTATAGAGCAGGGGTCAAGTTCAGGTTTCCTTAAAACCTCGATCGACTAAACAATAGACCTCCTTGTTTAGTCGATGCTTTAAAGGAATTGAGAGACCCGTTGCTGCGATTGCATTCGCCCGTGATTGCAAATCACGGTCTATCGGAGAGAAACCCGTTCAAACGGGTTGAATTCCCTCATCGTCCTGCTTTAGTCCGTTTCTAACGGACTTTGTGCTGATAGACCGTGATTTCTAATCACGGGCGGATGTGGCAATCAACGACTACTGTTAAAACACCCTCTTAGAGAACGTCTAATCTCGATCGCCTGCTTGTATCTTGAACATTCCAACCGAGGATTGAAGTTCATCTGCTACATCGACCGTTTGCCGCAATGCTTTCGAGACTCGTACTGATGAATCTGAAGTCAGAGTCGAAACTTGAGCGACTTCTTTGATCAATTCCGTGACCGATTGCGAAGTATTTGCCTGAGAAATCATTGCTTCAGAGATCGAATTGACTAAGCTATCCATTTGCTCGGAAACTTGAACCACATGAATGAGACTTTGCTTAGCATTTCGGGCGAGGTGTGCACCTTCTACAACCTGTGTCGCTCCTCGGTTCATTGCTTCCACGACTTCGGTAATCTGTTGCTGCGTGGTTTCAATCAATGCTGCAATTTCACGAGTCGCAGTTGCCGATCGAGAAGCGAGTTCCCCAATCTCATTCGCGACGATGCCGAAACCGCGACCATGTTCACCTGCACGAGTGGCTTCGATACTCGCATTGATCGCCAGCAAATCGGTTTGAGTGGCTAAATCACTGATCAAGGAAACCACGCGACCGATTTGCTGAGAAGATTCGCCCAACTGTTTTACTTTGCGGGTGGCATCTTCTACCGTTGCTCTGAGACTATAGATGCTGGTAACGGTGGAATCCATGACGCTCTCACCAGATTTGGCTGCATTGGTGGCGTTCTGTGCCACGATCGCGGCTTTTTGGGCGCGTTCAGCAACAGTTTGCATCGATAAAGTCATTTGTTCAACTGAATCTAGAGTGCGAGTTGTTTCTTGCGCTTGTTGGCGGGCTTGCTCGGCTAAATGGTTTACCTCATCTTCGTTTTGACTGACGAGATGACTGACTTGAGTTGAAGTATGTTTGACTTTGAGAACGAGATCTCGCAAGCTTTCAACGACAGCATTAAAGAAGTCGGCAACTGTTCCGAGGTCGTCTGCGCTAACATTCGCTCGAACTGTTAGATCTCCAGCAGAAACATTCTGGATCTCGCCCAGAAGTTGAATGATTTGTTGTTGAATCGAGCTTTTCCGAATTTCAGCATCTTGTAGCGCAGCTTGCCGCTCTTGCAGTAATTTTGCTTGATCCAAGGCATAGCCCATCTGAGCAACAAGCTGTGTGAAAAAGGTAATTTCGGAGGCTTGCCAATCACGAGCATGTTCACAACTCTGAGCGCAAACAAGACCTACAATACGATCGTCTTGTTTAAGTGGTACAGCAATTTCAGCTTTGGTGTTAAATGCTGCAAGTTGCTGACGATAGCTCTCGTTCATCTCTTTATCAGCATCTTTGATCACCCAAGCGGATTGAGTGCTGTATTGTTCTAATTGATCGACTCCCAAAGGTGCTGCGATCGACTTCTGATGAACGCTGAGATTCTGATTTTCTAGCGATTCAGCAATCACTGTTCCGTTTACTGAACCTGGCGTGAACTGACAAACCACAACCCGATCGAGCTTCAAAAAGCTCCGAGTTTCATCGATCGCAGTTTGTAAAATCTGTGTTGAATTGGGCGATCGACGCATTCTCACTGTAATTTCGCTCAAGGCTCCAGCTTCTCGCGTTTGTTGTTCTTGTCTTGCGACTTCATTTGCTAAAGAGACTTCGGAATCGTTAATACTATCCGCTATCTGATTGAATGCGATCGCTAGTTGTCCAACTTCATCTTTAGCAAAAATCTGAGCACGAACCGTTCGATCTCCGTTTGCAAAAGCTTCCGTAGTCTGCTGCAATTCCTGAATCGGTTTAAGCACAATGCGACGGAAGATCATTGTCCAAATAATGATTGCCGCGATCACTAATGCAAATACGATCGCTTCTTGTTGAAGACTGTTCCACAACAATTGATTCAAGTTCTGTTCTGGAGTTCCTCGTACCACTACTGCACTTGAATTCTCATCAATCACGGGAACTGCGCCCTCTGGTGTTTCGACAATGCGGTTGGGAACTGCTTTGGCTGCAACGGTGTAGGTTTGCCCATTGATATCAATTCGCTGTGTGACAGGTTCGCCTTTTGCCTCGATCGCAGATTTTAGAATTGCTGGATCAGACAACGCAATATCAATCTGAGACTGTTTGTTCGTATCTCTTCTCAGTGCAGTTGCTACACCAAATTCATTGTTCTCGCGTCGAAAATACACAGCACTGTAGCCACCATCAAAGGCGTTGATTGTATTTTCAACGATCGGTAATTTGCGATTTACAATGTCTCCGAATACGAGAACACCAATGAGTTCTGAATTTTCTCGATCGCGCACTGGAGTGACAACATAGCGAATCAGTGCGTCTTGCTTCGCGAATCCATCCGGTAAAGGCGGTGATTCTTTGCTGAGTTCATCCCAACTGATGACGCTGGTTGCTTTGACTTGTTGCCCATCTTTGAGAACTTGTTGAATGAGAGGAACTAGACCTGAATTTGTGACCGTTTCTTTCGATCGAGCTTTGTTAGCATTTGCGACAATGCGTAAATCTTTGCCGATTAAGGTTGCATATTCCATCCGTCGCGCTTTGACTTCGTTTTGCAGAATTTGTTGTAGTTGAGTTTGCAAATCGGGTGCGAGATTTTCGTTGCGCTGATGGTTTCTAGCCGCAGTAATAATCGCTGGATTGTCGGATTGTCCACGTGATCCGAAGCCCATTTGATTGATTTTGATGTTGTAGTTCGTTTCAGTGACCGCAACTTCTGATTTGGCTTGCGAAAGTAGCTGAGTGCGGAGACTATTCGTCAGTACGATCGTAGAACCGATGCCGAGTCCGATAATTGGAATTAGCTCACAGACTAAGAGCGCGACAAGCTGTTTTCGTCCGATCGATAAGTTGTGAAACCAATTTGTCGAGGTTGGAGCGCGGCGAGATTGAGCGGTGATGGAAGCGGGTGGGGTGTCTAACATAGAAAAATGGCGCGGGGGAACAAATCACTCCTCGAACGGGTGTTCGATCGACAGTTTCGCTTCGTTGCAATCGGCTTCTGCCCCCTAAATCCCCCAGAATGGGGGACTTTGAAAGTTCAAAACAAATCTGACTTCAAGTTCCCCACTCGTGGGGGATTTAGGGGGCTTCCCGGATTTGTCACGCAGCAAACAACTTTGATCGAACAGACGTTCTTAGAGTTATTAAAAGGGATTTTGTCGCAATTCGAGTGTTTTCTTTGACAACATTTCAGACGAAATTGCCAAACGAAAACCCTCACGCTGGGACAGCCGATTGAACCATATTTTCCAAAGTTCGTAATAGAACTTGTTCGTTATAGGGTTTTGAAAAGTATGCCGATGCGCCTAAGTTCTCAGCAAGCTTTCGGTGTTTTTCGCCACTCCGAGAAGTTAGCATCATCACGGGAAGCTGTGAGAGTTGATTGTCCGATCGCAGTTTTGCTAAAAATCCATAACCATCTAATCGCGGCATCTCAATATCACAGATGACCGCTTGTACGGCTAAACCTGCTTCGAGGCGCTCGATCGCGTCCTGTCCGTCTTTGGCTTGTTCGACTCGATAGCCCGATCGCTCTAGCGTTAATGCTAAGAAGCGCCGTACATTGATCGAGTCGTCTACCACTAAAACAGTTGGGGTTGAACTTCCGGGAAGTTCTAGACGGGGCGTTAAGCTGGCTCTAAGTTGATCACGGAATGTGTTGTCGATCGCGGGTTGGGCTTCCGATCGCTCACAGCTTGTAATCCACCGAATCAATTCTGTGACATTCACGAGCGGGACAACGCGACCATCACCGAGAATCGTTGCACCACTAAATCCAGTGGGTAAGCCTAAGTTGCCCTCTACTTTCCGAATGGTTGCTTCTTGTTCGCCCCAACAGCGATCGATGTGAACTCCGAACCATTGTGGGTCTTGATGGAGAATGATCACACTCGGAGATGCGATCGTGGAAGGCGTTTCATAGCCGTGTGGAATTCGCGGACAGTTGAACCGGAGCCATTTTTGCAGTCGAACCAGTTGCACCATGTGAGCTTGCCAGTTCAATACTTCACTACCAGGTGTTTGAATGACCTGATCCGGTTGCAGTAAGAACAGTTCAGACACCACATCGGTCGGGAATGCCAGCAACATTCCAGCACTTTCCACGAGCAATACTTTGACCGTCGAAAGCGTGAATGGAACAGATAGCGTGAACGTTGTGCCCACTCCTGTTTTTGTGTTGACGCTAATCTCGCCCCTGATTTGTTTGAGATTGCTCCGAACCACATCCATTCCAACACCGCGACCGGATAAAGCTGTGACTTGACTGCTCGTACTAAATCCAGGTTCAAAAATCAGCGACAACAGTTCTTCATCACGAGCCGCATCAAGTAACACGGGATCAAGCCCCATCTGTTCGGCTCGATCGCGAATTTTGTCGATCGGGATTCCTTCCCCGTCATCTCGAACCGTAATCACCGTTCGATTTCCTTCATTTGAAGCTCGAATTTCGATCACTCCTTCCGGGGATTTACCACGAGTTTCCCGCACGTTCGGCGATTCAATACCATGATCAAACGCATTGCGTAATAGGTGCATCAAAGGATCGCTTAGAGTTTCGAGAATATTACGATCGATCAATGTCCCCGCACCGCCCATATCAAATCGAACTTGCTTCCCATATTGCAATGACCATTCCCGCAAGGCACGAGGAAAACGGTTCAAAATGTCCGAAATTGGGCGCATTCTCAACTGAGACAGACCACTCTGCATCTGTTTCGCGGTCTTGTTCAAATTCCGAGCAGCTTGATCCGTATCATCCAAGCTGAGATCGATATCTTCGGTAACTTCTTGAAGCTGTACGATCGTTTCCATCACCTGCTGAGAAAGCAAGTGCAAATCGCCATATCGATCGAGTTCTAACGCATCAAATCCCGCTCGACGGCTTGATCCATCGGTTAACGCTCGCTGTCCAACTAAAGTGACGCGATCGTATGCCATTCTCAGTTTCGAGTTCACCAGATCGAGGGTTTGTACTCGCTCGTGCAAGGTTCTTGACAGTGCTCTTAATCGCTTGTGATACAGATCCAAACCATTCCGATCGATCGTTAATTCCCCAAATAAATCATTCAACTGATTTAACTGCCGCACCGGAACGCGCACTGTTGCATCTTCATCCTGTGCAACTGAAACAGGTTCGGGTTCTGCTTCCAGCACTTTGAAATCAGTCACTTGAGGTTCAGGAGGAGCCGATCTTGCAGGAGCCGGAATCGGTTGAAAATCGGTGTATCCTGCTTCGTCAATCGTATCGAGTGCTTCAGTAAACCAATCCCCAACACTCGGTTCAAGCACAGACGACATTTCGGTGAAGTCAGAGAGGTCTGGAAGTGAACCCTCGATCGACACGGGAATCTGATCGTATTGACCTGCGATCGCAAACATCTGAGCCGTTCGCCAAGACTTCAGCGCATTTTCAGCAAGCCAGATCGTTTCGACTTCTGAATTTTCAACCTGTTGCGAAATCGATCGACAAAGATGAATAAAATGGGTCAATTGCAGCATTTCACCCAGTCCGCCCAATTCTTGCGCCAGAATCGAAACTTCCTCGCGCAAACAAGGCTGATCTGGTGTCGCTAAAACGGCTTCCAATCGCTGTAAACAGCCCTCGACTTCACTCTCGAACAGCAATGGCACAATGTCCTGACCTTCTTCGGGAGACAGTACCGATGCTGCATTTTCTTCTTGGGGATCACCCAATTCTGAGTGCAGCGCATCAAATACGGGATAGGCTTCAACCGAGAGCCAATTCGCATCCACACAAGAAGCTTGATGACGCTGTAATGAGTCTCGATCGAACTCCACCACCTGCCGCAAACAGCCGACCGCTGCTAACAACAAATTCTCTAATCTCGGAGTAACTGCGATCGATTTATCAATCTTCAGCACCTTCCAGGAATCTTCAAGCCGATGGGCAAGCTCACTGAGAACCTGAAACCCCATCATTCCCGCACCCCCCTTGATCGAGTGCGCGGCTCGTAATGCTGCATTCACTTTGGCAGCATCGATCGGATGACTCGACACTCCCAAAATCGTGGCATCCAGCGTGTCTAGATACTCTTGCGCCTCGTCGAGAAACTGGCGGCGAATTTCAAGCTCTCTATCTTGCTTCATCGGTTAGCTCACCTTAAACGCGCCCACTGATTCCTGTAGCTCTTTTGCCACATCCACGGTTCCCCGCAGCGATCGAGAAACATCGAGCGAAGCCGCAGAAGTTCGTCCCGCTGCTTCTACAATGTCCTGCATCAACTGTGTGACCGCATCTGAGGTTTGTACCTGAGTTACGGTTGCATCTGAAATCGACTGCACCAGATCATCAATGCGTCGGGACACTAACAGAATTTGCTCTAAACTCTGTTTCGCGTTATCCACAAGTCTCGTTCCTTCCACGACCTGAGAGGTGCCTTGTTCCATCGCTTCGACCACTTCTGAAGTCTCACGCTGAATCGTGGCAACAATTTGTTCGATTTCACGAGTTGCGGCTGCCGATCGTGCTGCCAATTCCCCCACTTCTTCTGCGACAACAGCAAAACCTTGAGAGCCTTCATCTGCCCGCGCTGCCTCAATCCCAGCGTTAATTGCGAGTAAGTTCGTTTGCATCGCGATTTGATTGATCAGCGAAACCACTTTAGAAATTTGCTGAGAAGATTCACCTAAGCGTTTCACTTTCTTCGCGGTTTCACCGATCGTATCTCTCAAGCCAAGAATGTTCTGTACCGTTAACTCCATCGCGATTCCGCCTGCTTCAGCGGTCGAAGAAGCTTCACGGGCAACATCGGCAGCTTGTTGGGCACTGCGCGAAACCGTTTGAATCGATCGCACCATGTTTTGGACAGAGTTCAGCGTTCGAGTCGTTTCATCCGCTTGTTTGACGGCTTCTGCTGAAAGTTGGCGGATTGCTTGCTCATCAGTGTTCAGCGAATCGTTCACTTGAACGGCTGCTGTTTTCACCTGGGTGACGATTTGACGGAGACTTTCTACGATCGAGTTAAAGAAGTCTGCAACCGTTCCAATTTCTCCAGCGGTCACATCTGCCCGAACGGTTAAATCACCGTCTACTGCCCCTTCAACATCGCTCAACAGATCAATAAGTTGCATTTGCAATTCTTCTTTTTGTTGTTGCCGTTCCTCGGAGAGTAGTTCTGCGGCTTTTCTGGCTTCGTCAGTTTGTTGCAGCAAGATCGCCTGGTCGAGTGCATATCCGATCTGAGCCGCTAACTGTCCGAAGAAGTCGATTTCCTCAGCTTTCCACTGACGCGGACCTGAACATTGATGAGCACAGAGTAACCCGATCAATTCTTTGTTCTGCATGATCGGAGCCACAATGTTCGCTTGAACTTCTAAACGTTCCAAAATCTCACAGTGACAGTGCGTTAGGCTCGTTTTCCGCAAGTCTTCCATCGACCAAACTCGACCATCGCGATATCGATCGACTAAAGAAGCTTCCATCGGATCGTTAATGATCTTACCCAGTGCCTTTGTCCAACCGGGAGCGATCGATTCTGTCGTAATCGTGCCGCTTTGATAGTCCGGTGCAAATCGGTAGACGACGACGCGATCGACTTTGATAAAATCTCGAATCTCATCAACACCCGCAGTGAAAATATCATCCGGAGAAAGCGATCGACGAATTTTCACCACGATCTGATTCAATAATCGAGCGCGATCGGCACTTTCGGTTTGCTGATCGACAAAGGTTTGCAACTGTCCTGCCATCAAGTTGATGTTGCGTCCCAAAACGCCGATCTCATCTTCATTCCGAACCGTCAGGCGTGTGTCTAACTTACCTTCTCCAAGTTCTTTCACTGCGCTCGTTGCTGCCAGAATCGGACGAGTTGCACGATCGGCTAACCATTTCGCCAACAATCCAGTTAGAACAACCGCCGCTCCGGTTCCAAATAAAAATGTCCAAAGTAGCTGTCTCTGAGGAGCATAGGCGATTTCAGTCGGTACAGAAAGTACAACATCCCAGCCGAGATCAGGTAAGCGATCGCGTCCCGTCCACGGTACAAAGCTCGTGAGAACTTCCTCAGTATCGTTGCCAATCGTAGAATTAATCACGCGAGAATTGAGCGATCGACGCGATTGAATTTCCGAAAACTGCGAATACACCGAAGTTGCAATCTGTCCGATCTTAGCTTCTTGCGAGGAGAGGAAGATCTGATTACTCGCATCTAAGATGCTAAATTCTGCCCCTGTTCGATTGTAGTTTTGTAGTTCCGATGCCAAACTTTTAATTGGCATCACAGCCCGAATAATCCCAGTCCGTCGATTGGTTCCGCTTTCTTGAACCGGAGCCGTGACGTAAACCATATAAGCGCCAGTGCTATCAGAACGAATCGGACGACTGATCAAGACACGATTCGACTGAACAGCAGCACGGAAATAATCCTGATCCGCTTGTGACCCGATCGAACTGCGATCGTTTTGCAGCACCACATTGCCATTCAGATCGAACAGGGCTACGCCTTCATAGACTCCATGCGCTTCAATGAATTGTTCGAGGAGCGCTCGTTTCTCATCTTGTGAGACCGCATCTCGAACCGCTGGAACCGTTAACACCGGGATGCTTGAGAGTGACTGGACATCCGCCGTCCGCTCTGCCATAAAGCTTGTCACTCGTTGACTCAGCGTACTTGCCAATGTTTCTTCTGCGGCAATGATTTGTCTGGTGATCGATCGATTCGCAAAGGTGTATGCGATCGTACCAATTGCCAGAACAGGCAGCGTTCCAATTGCGATCGCGAGAAGGGTCGCTTTCGTTTTCAGGCTTAATCGCTTCAAAGCTGCGACTGAGGGAACCTGATTCAGGGTCGGACGTTTTACAGTCGTAGCTTTTGAGGGCAATTCGATCACAGCAGGTTGGACGGGCTGATCCCGCTGGGCTGTGTTTAGTTGATCAACCATAAGTCAAAGTTCTTGAACGGGTAGGTAGGGTAGATGAGAAATAAGTGCATACGATCGCCTGATGAATAGAACACAGAGAACAAACATTAAGAATGCTGGAGGAGCGGCGCTTGTAAAATCGCTTCACCATCCAGCATGAAGATCACGTCTTGAGCCTGCAAAATACAGGCGCGGGAATAAGGAATCAGTCCTTTTGTCACATGGCTCGGAACAGGTTGCAACGTATCTGGGAGCGCCCAAGCAATGCCATCGACTCGTTTTACGGCTGCCGCCACTGCGATCGATCCCGTCCTCAAAATCACGATGTCATATTGCTGCGGACTGTAATCTAATCTGCCAACATCCAGTAGCATTGCCAGATCAAGCACCCACAAGACTTTACTGCGACGGTGCATCAAGCCTAGAAGTCCTGGCATCATGTTCGGGATCGGGGTGAGGTAGCGCGGTTGCAGTACCATCACTTCCTGAACCTGTCGCATCGGTAAGCCGACTTGTGTGCCTTGTCCGACTTCAAATTTGAGATAGCTTTCTCCTAGATTCGGGGGCGTAATCTCGCCGCGACGGGTCGTTGCTAGGGTCAAAACTGAGTTATCCACGGGTTATCCTCCGACCGATCGCACAGCGCGAATCAGTTGCTCTCGTGTAAATGGCTTCGTGATGTAGACATCCGCACCCTGTCGCATTCCCCACAAGCGATCGATTTCCTGTCCTTTAGAAGTACAGATAATAATCGGCACTTTCTGAGTTTCGGGATTTTTCTTCAAACTGCGGCATAGTTCAAATCCGCTCATTCCCGGCATCACCACATCGGTAATGACCACATCGGGTTTAATCTCGATCGCTTTCGTGAGTGCATCTTTGGCAGAGACAACCCCGATCACACTATAGCCACCTTCGCGTAAATAATGGCTCAGTAGTTCCATTTCGGAGGGCGTATCTTCAACGACTAAAACCGTTCCCATTAAAGTTAGGCTCATAACAGTTCACAGCAAATAAAAAGGGGCATGAATTAACTGAGGTATCGAAACACAGTTTTCACCAGTTCCGATTGGGTAAAGGGTTTCGTCAGATAGCCCGTGGCTCCGACAATTTTGGCTTTGGCTCGATCGATGAATCCAGTGTGTCCTGTCACCATAATGATCGGAGTTTGCTTAAAGTTTGGATGCCGACGTAACAAAGAACAAAGTTCGTATCCATCCAAATTCGGCATTCCCACATCGAGCAAAATAATGTCCGGTTTGCTCCGAACCACCTGCATCAAGGCTTTTACCGGATCGTTAATCATGATCACCGACATACTAGAGTCATTTAAAAAGGTGCTGATGGCTTGTAAGACGGTCGGACTGTCATCGATACAAGCGATCGTGTATTGTGCCTGAGCGGTCGGAGTTGCTACCGCAGGAGGGACTGGAGTGGTCGGAACTGGAATTCTTGCCGTTGCGGGTTCTGTGGGAGGTGCAAAGCTTAAAGGTCTCGTCTGTGAAGCGGGAATGCTTGGAACTGGGCTGGGTAAAGGAAGGGCTGCATCTGAACTGGTGGCTTTGGGAACTGTCACTCTTCGTAGTTCTGTATGGCAGCGCTCTACGATCGGGCGTAAATCTAATTGGCAAAGATCGGGATAGTCTAAGAAACTCGATTTTGCGATGATTTCATAGATTCCTTCGGTCACGGTGAGAAACGGTTTCAGAGCTTCGATCGCAATCAACTCAATTAGTTCCCGTGCGCTCGATAGTTCTAAAAACCGTTGATCCAGCAACCATTGAATGGCTTGATAATCTGCGCTATTTGCCGGATAGCTACCAGACACCGCTTCAAACTGCCGTAAATGCGATCGATTCAGGAGTTTGAGCGAAGGAACGTGATCGATCATCTGGTCGAGGACGCGATCGAGTCGATCGAAGGGTTGTGCTGAATTGGTTGCAAAGGCGAGCTTGCCCTCATCCAAATACAGTAACCAAGAGGTCGAGCCGCTCATAATTTGTAAGCATCCATCGACGCGACGGCTAATTAATTGTGCCAACAGTGGCATCGGTTGGAGGCGTTGAAACGGTCTGTGACTAACCATAGCTAACCATAAACATTAGGCGAAGTTTTCGATCGATAAAGTTCGCTTCTACACAGATTGCAGGTGCATTTCTCATCGACAAAGTTTATTCGGTGATCGGCGGAAAAGCTGACGGCAATTCACTTATAGGAAGCCTATCAGGACAAAGAACATTCGTGCCATCTTAATAGAAACTTGATGAAGATAGAGGAATTCCCTCATACTTTAGTTCTCCATTCGTAAATACAAAAATCCGAACCACCTAAACGATAGTTCGCTGACCTGATGTTGATTTCCGAATACTTCCTCCAACGAAAAATTAAGATTCACCCGAATTGATATCGCGATTTTGTTTGCTCACTCAATTCGGTATCAACTCCTGACGAATGACGGAAAGCGATCGCAGGAACTGTTTTAGTTTAACTACGATCGAGATGGCGATATTTTAGGGAATCAGAGTTAAAACCCTCAGTATTTCAGGTCATCTTTAGGGTACTGGTAACTTTACCAAATAATCAAGTAATATCTGTATGTTTTTCATACTGAATGTAGTGGGATATACCGATTTTTTTAATTGAACTTAATGCGATCGCGCCTGAAGTTTCCTACCTCTATTGGGTTTTAAGCGATTTCGCCGAATTGTTCACTGTTTCTACTTGCTTTGAACTTGTGAGACAAAATACAGCGATCGATATCATTTGAAAATAGAAACTAATCAATGAATAATCGCAATTTCGGAGATTTGTGTATTAGATAGAACACTCTATTTTTTTTCGGAATGATACGTAGATTAATGGGTGTAATAAATATAACTCAGTGAGTCTTTGTATCAGACTGCATAGAAACATTAACTATTACTGCGATTTAGACTGTGAGATTAGCGATTCTGGTAGAAATTCACTATTCAAAACATTGTGTTGTGAAAGAAGAGGAGAAACGATCTTGTTAACTTCTACTATTCTGGCAGTTGCGCCGAGAACGTTAGAGTGGAGTCCCACCGTCGCCGCAGTGATGATCGCCTGTAATGTATTCGCGATCGCGTTTGCGAAGTTCACAATCAAAGCTCCGAGTGCGCCGCCTGCAATGCCAGCCTCGAATATGTTTGGGGGTTTTGGCTTGCCTGCGGTGATCGGAAGTACTTGCTTTGGTCACATTCTCGGTGCAGGTGTGATTCTCGGCTTGTCGAATATGGGCGTTCTCTAAGGAGATTTCTACGAAAGAGCTTACCGTCTGAGAGACTGCCCTTCGGCTTCGCTCAGGGCGCAATTTCTAGCTGACTGAGCGAAGCCGAAGACAGCGGGTAATTTGTTTTCGATAAATCTCCTAACGTCGGTCTGTGCTTTATTGGTTTTACTCAAAGATTGTGAGCCAGAGAAGTGATTCTTTGGCTTCTTTTATGCTGTTTGAAGGATGGAACCGTTAAAGTAGAGTCGCTTCGATTGACGAATTTGGAGGCTTATTGATGAAAGTTCTCGTTCTCAATGCTGGTTCAAGCAGTCAAAAAAGCTGTCTCTACGATCTGAATGAATCACTACCGATCGATCCGCCACATCCTTTATGGGAAGCTCAGATCGATTGGACAGTTCAATCTGGAAAAGCCGTGCTGAAAATCAAAGCGAACGGAAAGAAGATTGAACAAACGATCGATTCAAGCGATCGAGCAACCGACACTCAACAAATGCTGAAAACGCTGTTTGAAGGTGAGACGAAAGTGATTCAGCACAAGAGCGAAATTGACATCGTTGGACATCGAATTGTTCACGGAGGACAACAGCATCGTCAAAGTACTCTGATTGATCGATCGGTGAAAGAAACGATTCAGGATCTCGCTCGATTTGCGCCGTTACACAATCCAGCAAACTTGCAAGGCATTGAAGCGATCGAGCAAAGTTTAGGGGATGTTCCTCAAGTTGCAGTATTTGATACCGCATTTCACTCAACTTTGTCTCCTGAAGCAAGCATCTATCCCATTCCTTATGAATGGTACGAGCAAGGAGTCCAGCGATATGGCTTTCATGGAATTAGTCACCAGTATTGCGCGAATCGTGCGGCTCAATTGCTAGAGCGCGAGTTGAATAGCTTAAAGTTAGTGACTTGTCATTTAGGAAACGGTTGCTCGTTAGCTGCGATTCGGAATGGTCAGAGCATTGATACAACAATGGGATTCACGCCACTAGAAGGTTTGATGATGGGAAGCCGATCGGGTTCAATTGATCCGGGTGTTGTGTTGTATCTGATGAGAGAAGGTCATTATTCGATCGATGAACTTGAAAAGCTGTTAAACAAGCAATCAGGCTTACTTGGAATCTCCGGAGTTTCGAGCGATCTGCGGCAAGTCCTCAATGCCAACACAGAACAATCAAAACTGGCAATTGATACTTACATTCATCGACTGCGATCGCACATTGGCGCAATGATCGCAAGCTTAGAGGGAGTCGATGCGATCGTGTTTACTGCTGGTGTGGGTGAAAATTCTGCAATGATACGATCGCGCACTTGTGAGGCATTTGGCTGGTTAGGGATTGAAATTGATCAAGCTAAAAATGAAGCTTCACCTGTGGATCAAGATATTGCAATGTCATCGTCGAAAGTTCGAGTGCTGGTGATTCATACCGAGGAAGATTGGGCGATCGCACAGGACTGTTGGAAAATTGCTCAATCAACATTTCTTTAGAAACGACTCTAAGCCTGTGTGCGTCTCAATGCTTTACTTGAAGTAACTATCTAGAACAAGAGGTAACATACTTGTGAGCGATCGCAGATTCAGAGAAAGTGATGCAAGTCACGTCATTTGAGCTTTCGCGCTATGGTCAGTGCAACTTCTCGCCCTGAATTACCGAATCAAACTTCTGGGATCAAAACACCTGTTCAAGAAACACTATTAACGCCTCGATTTTACACGACTGATTTTGATGCAGTAGCTCAGATGGATTTATCTGAGCAAGCAGCAGAACTCGAAGCTGTCATCGCAGAACTTCGGGCAGATTACAATCGCTATCACTTTGTTCGCGACAACACGTTTGAGCAAGACTGGACTCAGATTAGTGGAGAAACGCGCCGAGCTTTTATTGATTTTCTAGAGCGTTCCTGCACGTCAGAATTTTCTGGCTTCTTATTGTTCAAGGAACTGTCTCGCAAGCTCAAAACTAGCCAACCGCTCCTTTCAGAAGCATTTCATCTACTCGCACGAGATGAAGCGCGTCATGCGGGATTTTTGAACAAAGCAATGGCAGATTTTGGACTGTCGTTAGATTTGGGCTATCTCACGAAGCATCGAACCTATACCTTTTTCCCGCCAGAATGGGTGATCTACACGGTCTATCTATCAGAGAAGATTGGTTACTGGCGTTATATCTTGGTGTATCGCCATCTTGAACAACATCCCGATCTGCAATTCTATCCATTGTTCCGCTACTTTGAGCATTGGTGTCAGGATGAGAATCGGCATGGTGATTTCTTCAAAGTGTTGTTGCGATCGCAGTCTAAGCTCTGGAAAGGTTGGAGATCGAAACTCTGGGCGAGATTTTTTCTGCTCACTGT
This sequence comes from Leptolyngbya sp. AN10, assembly GCF_050565645.1. NCBI lineage: Bacteria > Bacillati > Cyanobacteriota > Cyanophyceae > Leptolyngbyales > Leptolyngbyaceae > Leptolyngbya > Leptolyngbya sp. AN10. Next base: position 39,528 of record NZ_JBNXVP010000014.1, on the reverse strand, counting down.
ATTTGTGACTCACACTTTGACTGTGTTAGAGCGATCGTCGTTTTACGATTCGCTGGGAATTGATCCACAGCAGTACAACAAAGATGTGATTCAACACACGAATGAAACTACAAAACGGGCTTTTCCGAGTGTTTTAGATACGGAGCATCCGCAGTTCTTTCCTCGATTGGAAAAATGTGCGATCGCGAATCAACATCTAACAGATATCTCGAATTCTGCTCGTCCGAAGTTCATTCAACTGATTCAAAAACTACCTTGGATTGCGGTGATTGTTTGGCAGATGTTACGACTCTTTTTCCTGCCTTCAATTGATGCTGAACTATCCCGCTCTGAAATTCATTAGGAGATAATCATCATGTCTGATTTATCGATTCGTTTGCGAGAAGAAACTCAAAACGCGCACACGCTTGCAGAAAACACGGTCTTTATGAAGTGTGCTACCAAAGGCGTTGTTGAACGGGAACCATTACGCAAGCTGTTTGCTAATCTGTACTTTGTTTACAGCACTTTGGAAGCAGCATTAAAGCGAAAAGACAATCCGATTCTTCATGCCATTTACTTTCCAGCACTGAATCGGACTGAAGCTTTGGCGAGCGATTTGGAATTTTATTACGGTGAAAATTGGCGATCGCAGATTACCGCTTCTGAGGCTGGATTGTGTTATGTCGATCGCATTCAAACTTTAGCGAATACGAATCCTGCATTGCTTATTGCTCATTCGTACACGCGCTACATGGGCGATTTGTCTGGTGGACAACATCTGAAGAATGTGATTCGAGTTACTTTGTCGCTCCCTCCGAATCAAGGAACTCAATTCTACGAGTTCGATCAAATTGCGACTCCTGAAGCGAGACGATCGTTCAAAGAACAATATCGCCAAGCCTTAGACAGCTTATCTTTAACCAGCCTTGAGATTGAACAAATAGTTGCAGAAGCGAATTCTGCGTTTGGACTGAATCGAGATGTGCTACATGAACTTGAAACCGATGTGAGAACTGCGATCGATCCGCAAACTTTGAATTTGCTAATTCAATACGATCGTCCTGGTAGCACAGCGCATTCAACCCCACGAGAATCCGTTTTGCAACAATAAGGAATACTTTGATGAAACAACTATCACAGACTGTCGAATTCGATGCGACATTGTTGAATCAATACAATCAGCCTCTACCTCGCTACACGAGCTATCCACCCGCTACAGAGTTAAGTGCTGATTTTAACATTGATGATTTTCGAGCCGCGATCGAACTCGGCAACAGTCAGCAAACGCCTCTTTCCCTTTACTGTCACATTCCATTTTGCGAAACGCCTTGTTACTTCTGCGGTTGCAATACGATCATCACGCAGCGAAAAGAAGTAGCAGAACCTTATTTAGGCTATCTGGCACGTCAAATTCGCCAAACGGCTCAATTGATCAACTCCGATCGCAAAGTTCACCAACTCCATTGGGGCGGCGGCACACCGAACTATCTAGATCAACAGCAAATTGAGTTTCTTTGGAACCAATTGCATCGTTATTTCCAGATAGATGATGCCGCAGAACTCTCGATCGAGGTCAATCCGCGCTATCTCGATCGTAGTACAGTTCACTTTCTCAGACAGATTGGCTTTAATCGCATTAGTTTTGGCATTCAAGACTTTAATCCCCAAGTACAAGCTGCGGTCAATCGAATTCAGCCTGAAGCTCTGTTATTCGAGGCAATGGGGTGGATTCGAGAAGCTGGATTTGAAAGCGTGAATGTAGATTTAATCTATGGCTTACCGTTTCAAACCGCAGAAACATTTCAACAAACCGTTGAGAAGACGATCGCTTTAGATCCCGATCGCATTGCTGTGTTCAACTTTGCCTATGTCCCTTGGCTCAAACCAATTCAGAAACGAATTTCGGAGAGCACACTGCCGAATTCTGCTGAAAAACTCAAGATTCTGCAAGAAACGATCGCGCAATTGACACAGAAAGGCTATGTCTTTATCGGCATGGATCACTTTGCTAAACCGGATGATGAATTAGCGATCGCACAACGAGCCGGACAACTTCATCGCAACTTCCAAGGCTATACAACCAAGCCTGAAACGGATCTGCTCGGTTTTGGTGTCACTTCGATTAGTATGTTGCAAAACGTCTATGTGCAAAATCATAAGCGTTTGAACGACTACTATAGTTCGATCGATGCTGGCAACCTCCCGATCGAGAAAGGAGTTTTGCTGAGTCAAGATGATCTGATTCGGCGGAAAGTGATTATGGAGTTAATGTGTCAGTTTCAACTCTCGAATCGTGATTTCAGTGATTATATTGATGAAGCGCTTCCACGACTTGAGACACTAGAAGCGGATGGATTGATCGAGCGATCGAGCGATGGAATCGAAGTTACCTCAGTTGGACGATTGTTGATTCGTAATATTGCAGCAGTCTTCGATCAATACCTTGGTGAGCAAACGACTCCAACGTTTTCTAAAGCGATTTAGTCAATTGATGAGTAGAAGCGATCGGTAGATAATCGACCTCTTCTACTCATCCAAACACTATCGAATCAATTCCGCCTGTCTATCTTCTTCTTTCGCGGCTTGCTGCAATTGTGCAAGTAAATCCGTCCAATGAATTTCTAAGCTGGACAATACTACGTGAGCTTCACCGACACGCTCTTCTGGACCTAATCCCACTGTCCACATGTGTCCTGCTAAAGCAGCTTCGACTCCCGCAGCAGCATCTTCAAACACAACGCACTGTTCTGGAGCAAGTCCAAGTTCTTTTGCAGCAAACAGGAACAGATCAGGAGCAGGTTTGGGACGTTCTACACTGTGACCATCTGCGATCGCATCAAACAAATCTGCAATTCCTAGCTTCTCAATCACAGGAAGAGCATTCTTACTTGCTGAACCGAGAGAAATCTTAATCCCTGCTTGTTTCAGTTCTTTAAGCAATTCTTTTGCCCCAGGCAGCAAATTATCCGGTGAAATAGTCCCGATCGATTCAACGTAGTAATTGTTCTTACGCTCCATCATTTCCTGGATTTGCTCCTCGCTGTAAGAACGATCGCCAATGATTTTCATCAGAGATTCACGGCGAGAAATGCCTCGGAGAGCTTCGTTGGCTTGTCGATCGAAGGGCAAGCCTTCCTCGTCTGCAAGTCGTTGCCAAGAGCGGTAATGATATTCGGCTGTATCGGTGATGACCCCATCGAGGTCGAAGATTGCGCCTTGAATGTTCAAAGAATCAGTCATGATTGTTTTGGATGAATCAGGTCTTAGATCAAAGTCGTGCCATTTGCCGCGCCAATGCAGGCGGAATTTTAGCCGCGTCCAACCGGGGGGAAGATGCGGGTGTGCAAAAGGTTCATCGCCAAATTGGACACCTCCAAAGCCAAGCACAACGGCTTGCCAGATGCCACCTGCGGACGCGCCATGAATACCCTCATGAGCATTGCCGCGAGTATCTTCGAGATCGACTAACACAGCCTGCATGAATCTCTCATAAGCTTCAACGGTCATGCTTAGATCTGAAGCTAAGATCGCATGAATCGCAGGACCTAAAGATGATCCATAGGTGATGTCGGTTCGAGGTGCATAATAGTTCCAGTTCGTTTCTAAAGCTTCTTTTGAGTAAGGAAACTCTTCAGATTGCCGCATGAGATAAAGCAGCATTAATACATCTGGTTGCTTCAGAACTTGAGCTTTATCTGCTCCATCAATCCCAAGAATTGCCTGCATTGATTTAGTACGCGGCTCATAGTCTTGAAGGTTGATATCTTTGAGCTTGAAGAAATCTTCTGATTGTTCGATCAAGCCTGACGGATGGTACGAAATCCAAATATTCGTTGCAATATCTTGCCAGCGCGATCGACGTTCTGGCGTGATCTTTAATCGATCGCACAAGTCTTCTAATCGCTCTGGATAACACTCTTTTAGCCAATCATAGATATAGATTGCTTTTTCCAAATGCCACTGTGCCATTCGGTTCGTAAAAGCATTGTTATCCACATGCTCATGATATTCATCTGCACCAATCACTTCGCGGATTTCGTAGCGTTCATAGCGTGTACTCCACTCAGTTCGGCTCATCCAGAACACTGCTGTATCGAGAATGATTTCGCAACCATAATCGCGCATCCATTCATCATCTTCGGTCGCTTGCCAGTAGTACCAAGAAGCATAAGCAATATCGGCACTGATGTGAATCTCGCGATCGCGACACCAAATCCGAATGTCTTCCCCATACGGATCTTTTGGTAATGCCCATCTCGGAGTCACTTCGTCGCCTGTATCCGCACTTTCCCAGGAGTACATTGCGCCTTTGTAGCCATAGTAAGCAGCTTTACGACGTGCGCCCTCGATCGTGTGATAGCGATAGGTGAGTAGATTTCGAGCGAGATGCGGCTGAGTAAAGGTAAAGAACGGCAGAATAAAGATTTCTGTGTCCCAGAAAACGTGACCGCGATAGCCAAATCCAGAAAGCGTTTTCGCAGGAATGCTGACTCGATCGTTGTGTCGAGCAGCGGCAATCAACAATTGGAATAAGTTATATCGAACTGCAAATTGAGCACGTAAGTCACCTTCGATGATGATGTCACTTTGCTCCCAAGTTTCTGCCCAGCTTTGTTCATGGGCTGCAAAAAGCGTTTGATAGTCAGGGAGTGCAGCAAGTTTAGACTGAGCAAATTTTACTGGAGCTTCGACATCGCGAGAGGTGTAGATTGTGATCAAGTTCTCGATCGTAATCGTTTCTCCAGCCTGAGCCATGAATGTTGTCATCAGCGTTGGATAGCCTGGAACATTCGTCGTTTGAACTGCTCCTTCTGCACCAATTAATGACAAGCTCGAAGCCATTGCAAGCTCAATATGTGAAGTACGAGTGCGGACTTGCAACCAAACACCATGCTCGGTTTTTCCTTGTCCTAACTGTTCCCAATGGTTAAAACCTTGATTTTCTGGATAACCATTGATACTTGCTTGTACTTCAACGATCGCATCTTGTTCGGGTGTAATCTGACAGCGCAATCCGACAACATGCTCATCTGCCAGACTTGCGAATCGTTCAAAGCTTAATGAGACAGTTTTTCCATTTGGACTACGCCATTTTACCGATCGAGTTAATACCGCCCGCTTCACATCTAACTGACGTTCGTAACTGAGAATTTCACCCTGATCCAACCGAAAGCGATCGCCGTCCACAATGATCAACAGCGGCAACCAATCTGGACAGTTCACCAACTCGGTATAGACGACAGGAACATCATCGTAAACACCGTGAATCAAAGTAGCAGCCTGGGATTGAGAAAAGCCTTCCTCAAAACTGCCGCGAGTACCAAGATAGCCATTCCCGATCGTAAAAACAGTTTCACGGGAATTGAGCAATTTTGGATCGAATTCGGGTTCGATCACTGTCCAGTCGGTGTAGATCAAGAGAGAGCGGTCGGTCTGGGTCATGGCACAAAAACTCCGGGAGTTATTGGTTTTGGTGTTGTTCTAGAATCAGTTCGGCTCTGGGTTTGTAAATCAGATGGAATAGAGCGTCTAGATAGTGCAGCAAAGACTCTCGGCTATCACGATGCACATAGTTCCAGAAACTATACAGTTTGGTCAGCAGTAAAAGACGCTGCGTATGTCGTGTCCAATTGTACTCATCTTGAATCCGGTGAATGCTGCGATTTGACATCAATTGCCAATAATCGGGGTCAGCTTCGGCACGATCGATGAACTCTAGAATCTTCCGCGCCGAACCCTCCAAATCCGTAGGGTTAATCAAAAATCCATGTCTATCGTCTTCGATAATCTCCGTGGTTCCTCCGAATGCAGTTACAAATGATGGTAGTCCAGAAATCATCGCTTCGAGCAACACTCTGCCAAATGCTTCAAATCGAGCAAAATGAACAAAAATTCCTTGGCGATCGGCAATGCAGCGATACATTTCACCGAGATCAGGATTAGACAGGCGTTCGCCAATCCAACGAATTTGATCGTGCAATTGGTAATGGTCAATGAGACGGTGTAATTTTTCAATCTCTTCGGCTTCGGGTGCGTTAATGGCTTCTTCAACGCGAAGTTTATTAGTGACAAGGATTAAATTACAACGCTGCTGAAGTTCGGGACTCCGACCAAAACATTCCACGAGTCCCGATAAATTCTTCACAGCGGTCAATGGCGCAACCGCAAGCAGAGGAATGCGTTGGGGATCAGCAAGCTTGCCAAAAATGGTCGGAGATTCTTGCTCGAAAATCAGATCCGAAATGCGATCGCGGTCTTGGGTCGATCGCGGATTTGTATACGGGAAAAAGACCCGCTCATCCACTCCGGGGGAAACGCGATTGAATTTCGGATTAAACAATTCAATTCCGTTGGTCACATGATAAAGCTGCGGCATGGTGAAACACTTATAAGATTCGTACTGCCCGATCGTCTCCGGAGAACCCACGATCTCTTGATACGACGAAGTGACAATAAAATCAGCCGCATTCATGCTGATTAAATCTGCGGTAAATTGCGCGGAAAAATGATACTGCGGTTCTAGATCTTGCCAGTACAGGTTACTAAATAGATGTTTTGGCTTTTCGAGTGAGTGAGCAATGTTGCAATGCGTCACGTTAAGCTGACGTGCCATCAATGCTGCAACTAAGTTTCCATCACTGTAGTTTCCAATAATCAGATCAGGCTTACTGCCCATTTGCTGAAGTAGTCGAGCTTGGGCATCGATCGCATAAGTCTCCAAATAGCCCCAGATATCAAATTTAGAAATCCAATTGTCTGTGACCTTCGGATTAAATTCTCGGAATGGAACCCGCAGAATCCAAGCATTTTCCGTGTCATCGATCTTTTCAAACGGCAAGGCGCAGCTAGTTCCTTCACAGTTCGGAATCAATCGAGTCAGAACAATAACTTGAGGCTGAATGTTGAGAATGTTCAATCCAGCCAGTTCAATGTTCTCGTGCAATTGTCGATCGAGGTTGCGTGCCTGATCCAGCACATACGCCACTTGTCCAAGGGTTTCCGGTCGTCCTAATTCCTCCTGCCCAACCCAACCATGAATCGAAATAGATACAACTCGGAACACGGAAGGAAATCGTGCAACAAATGCCTCCAGAATCGCGCTTTGAGGCGTTGCGATCATTTGATCCAACAATTCCATCATTTCTCGTGCACGTTCCGCTGTGTTGCCCCATCCAGGCTCAAATCCGAGCGTTTGTAACTCTAGATGACTTTTTTCATACGGCTCTTCAGCAGGGCGCGATCGGAGAATTTGAATGGCTTGTTTAATCTGCTTCGCTAACTGTTCCCCAGACTGAATCTGAGTGTTGGTTAACAATGGAATGCCATCATACTGATGTCGATTTAGCACATCAAACAGAATGTTCAACCAATAATCGCGATCGTCAATCACTTGATTGGTAAGATAGCGATTCAAAAAGCCAACACCCTCACCAATGTTGCGCGGATCATTGATCGTCGGACTTCCCTCATAGAAAGGAGTAACATCGATCTCGAATAAATTGGCTTGGGGACGACCCACAAAGCGATCGCGAGCTTCGAGCAAGGCTTTTGGCGGCATCACCTCACATTCAGTCAGTGCAGAATCGAGTGCCCAAATTTCCTGACTGCCAATCCACGATCGCAGAATTACCCAAACGCGATCGTCTTCGAGTAACAGTTCGTGACTGTACTGAATCAGATGTGCTAGATGTGAAGCGTGTAGAAAGTGTGCAGGTTTGCGAGTTTCTTGGCAGTATTCAGCAAAAGCTTGGAGAATGTCATTTTTTAGAATGTATCGCTGATCCGATCGACGAAATCGATCGATGATGTGCTGAAGAACTGCTTTTTCTTCAGAGTTTTGCAAAACAGTTGAAATCAGTTGATTCATAACAACGTTCCACCAAGTGGCTAGAGTTTGACTCACTTCACGCGACTCGATGGACGAGAAATCAGTAACTCCAATTACACCAAAACAACGGCTTCCATCAAGTCACAGCTTACCTATCGTACTTATAGAATCTCGACCGGGAAAATTCACCTAGCCAGCGGTAGAGATTTGTAAACGTTTCAAAATCTGTAATGGAATTAGGTCAGTGTGGAATTTGTTGAATCTCCTGAAGGCATTTGACCAATATTTTGAGCGATCGACTCCGTAAACTTGAAGAACTAGAACTGATCGAAAAACAACCCTATAGCAATCATTCGCGCAGAATGAACTATCAACTCACTGAGCAAGGCGAGAGCTTGCGTCCTGTGTTGAGATCAATCATTAAATGGGGCTTGGCGAATCTGCCGGAAACTTCGATTCGAGTAAATTAGCGATCGCACTTCGACATCAATCTTTTTACATCAGCAACGAACTGTACAAGTTGAGTATTTTTGTCGCCAACCTGATACCATAAGCAATCAAGCTAGGGGTGTCCACATGGGCTGAGAACAAACCCTTAGAACCTGAGACTGGGTAATGCCAGCGAAGGGAAGCGACTTATTAGAGGAAAAATTTATGCGGACAGATTGGATTGCCAAACGTCAAGGGCAGGACAACGTTTCTCAGATGCACTATGCCCGAAATGGTGTAATCACTGAAGAGATGCACTATGTCGCCCAACGGGAAAATCTCCCAGTTGAATTGATTCGCGATGAAGTTGCGCGGGGTCGAATGATCATTCCAGCAAACATCAATCACCCGAATCTGGAACCGATGGCGATCGGGATTGCCTCCAAGTGTAAGGTCAACGCCAACATCGGTGCTTCGCCCAATTCTTCCGATCTGAGTGAAGAAGTTGCCAAGCTGCAATTAGCGGTGAAATATGGCGCAGATACCGTGATGGATTTGTCCACAGGTGGCGGCAACTTGGATGAGATTCGGACGGCGATTATCAAAGCTTCTCCAGTTCCGATCGGAACGGTTCCGATTTATCAAGTTCTCGAAAGTGTTCACGGCAATCTCGAAAGTTTGACTCCTGATGATTTTCTGCATGTGATTGAGAAACATGCTCAGCAAGGAGTCGATTACATGACAATTCATGCTGGGTTGTTGATCGAATACTTGCCGTTGGTGCGATCGCGCCTTACTGGAATTGTCTCTCGCGGTGGCGGTATCATTGCTCGCTGGATGTTGCATCATCACAAGCAAAATCCACTCTATACGCACTTCGATGACATCATTGAAATCTTCAAAAGATATGATGTGTCCTTTAGCCTAGGCGATTCTCTCCGTCCGGGTTGTACTCACGATGCCTCTGACGAAGCTCAACTTTCCGAACTTAAAACTTTAGGACAACTGACTCGCAGAGCTTGGGAACACAATGTGCAAGTGATGGTCGAAGGTCCTGGACATGTTCCAATGGATCAAATCGAGTTCAATGTTCGTAAGCAAATGGAAGAGTGTTCTGAAGCACCTTTCTATGTGTTGGGTCCGCTTGTGACTGACATTGCTCCTGGATATGATCACATTACTTCTGCGATCGGGGCTGCGATGGCAGGTTGGTACGGAACTGCAATGCTCTGCTATGTCACGCCAAAAGAACATTTAGGACTACCGAATGCTGAAGATGTTCGCAACGGATTGATCGCGTACAAGATTGCTGCACACGCGGCGGACATTGCGCGGCATCGACCGGGGGCACGCGATCGAGATGATGAACTGTCGAAAGCACGATACAACTTCGACTGGAACAAGCAATTTGAACTGTCGCTTGATCCAGAACGCGCTAAAGAGTACCACGATGAAACGTTACCTGCTGATATCTACAAAACGGCTGAATTCTGCTCGATGTGCGGACCTAAATTCTGCCCAATGCAAACAAAAGTGGATGCGGATGCGCTGACTGAATTGGAGAAGTTCTTAGCGCGTGAGAAGCAGACGGTTTAGGTTGAGTTGACACTTCAATTTTGATCCCGTTTTCTTTATGGAAGGCGGGATTTTTTCAGGCAGAATTTACGGTGATGTTTCGATGAATGATCACGAGTTGATGCTGCGGATAGAGATTGAGCGGGTTTTGAGACTCAAGCTTTTATTCGATCGTGAACTGGGTCTTTTTTCAAAGTTAGCTCAGTTCCAGACTTTAACGAAATGGCTCAATTTATAATTGAGAACACTGAGGATTTTGTGGAATAGAGAAGAGATTTTTCTTCCAAGTAAGAGCAAGGAACGGCAGACCCACTCTGTATAATTGCTCATATTGAGAAGTTATCCGGTTTAGAATTGGTATAAATCCTAAAGAATAGGGACTTATGCCGATTCCAAACCAGATAATTCCTTGCGGAAGCATATTATTCCGATAGAGAAGTTCTAATCAGAAGAAATAATAGTTATGCCGTTCAATTTTTGATAAAATTTCGATGAAGGTGTGTCTTCTAGTGTTCAAAGTTAAATTGGCTCAAGATTGGCGTATGTCGCGAGGCAGGACATGACGTGGAAAAATTGGGGAGACCATCCTGTAGTCGTAGCAGTAAGTGTTCTTGCAGGTTTGGCAGGAATGATTGCGCTTGGATATACCATTCTTGCTCCTTCTAATACACAATCTAGTACACAGCAAGTTACTAAAAGTAATGCCACTCCAAATATAAATGCACCTAATAGCAATGTTCAAGTTGGTAATAATAACAGCATTACAAACAATACGACTAACAACAATACAACGATTAACCACACAAATTCTGGATTTCCTTCTCCTCCTCCTGATATAGCAGCACCAGCATTAACAGCACAAGAATTATTTTCGTCAGAGTTTGGAACTGCATCAGGTTGTTACCCAGAAGGCAATAGTCACATAATGACTCTGGTTGAAGCTGGGCAGGATGACCTATACAGTGGAAGCGAACCGCCTCATTTCTATTTAATTGATGAAAAGGGTGTTCAAGTAAAAATTTATCTTGATAAAGACATTGCTAACGTTACAGCTAGTTGGATACCAGTAATCATGGTTCCAGGTCGCCGTTTGAAGATCGAATATGCCCAATGTGGCAGCGCTGCAATAAAACAGTTCACTTACATTGAGGCATTGACCGCAATTGCTCGATAACTAATTCGACTAGAAGCAATATACGAGCGTTAATCAAACTTTAGATTCTCTCAAACCTAAATCGGCTCATAGGGCGTACAATCTTACTGTTTCTATGTACGACGATACCTGCCGATTCCTCGCTGAACATTTCTCCGCTGACTTCGCCAGTTGGCTCATGGGAACACCTGTCACCATGACAGAACTCCAACCCTCTGAACTCTCCCTTGATCCAATTCGGGCTGATGCCTTGATTTTCCTCGAATCAGACGAAGCCATCTTGCACATCGAGTTTCAGACGCTTCCGAAAGACAATATTCCATTTCGCGTGACAGATTATCGGTTGCGCGGATACCGAAGAGATTCGACCAAGCCGATGCACCAAGTAGTCATTTATCTGAAGCAGACCGCATCCCCTTTGGTTTATCAGACGAGCTTCACGATGGAACGCACTCGGCATGAGTTTGATGTGATTCGCTTGTGGGAGCAACCTGCTTCACTGTTCTTGCAATATCCTGGGCTGATTCCCTTTGCAGTTCTAGGGCAGAGTGCAGATGCCGAGGAGACATTGCGCCAAGCTGCCCAGAAAGTGGATCAGATTAGCGATTCTCAAACTCAGGCAAATTTGATGGCAGCGTCAGGGATTTTAGCTGGGTTAAAATTGGAAGACGAGATCATTTATCGGGTATTGCGGAGGGACATTATGCAAGAGTCTACGGTTTATCGATCAATCCTCGCGGAGGGCGAGGTCAAGAAACAGAGAGAGATTGCTACTAACTCTTTACGTGAAGGCTTACCGATCGCAATTGTCGCTCGTATCACAGGGCTGTCAATTGAAGAGTTACAGCAACTTCAACAGCAGATAGATAACCCGACACAAAATTGAGTGGGTCGATCCTACGGGAAGTTAGTCGTGAGGACACGCCATAACAACCCCAATGCAGCGGACGAGCAAAGTTTTCGCGCTTCGTTTCCAGCTTTCTCGTCGCCGCTGATTGGAACCGTTATGACGTTAGGGAACATTAACTAGCAGCCTTACTCTATGAACGGTGATAGACAACAGCAGAATTTGTGGGAACATGATTTCTGTTCAATTGGCTTGCTTTTATGCCAACAAATTATTCTGCATTGCAAATCCAGGTCCCGAAGAATTCTGAATGCGATCGCATTCATCCCGTTTGAGCAATGTTCGGGTTTGCGAAGTTTGATCTGTTTATTCATCCGCAAACCCGCTCTACACTAAACTCTCGTTGTCACCGGATTTTAGACATATGCCTAACACCCGTAACCCGCACCCGTAAACACAGGTTTAAGCTGATTGTTTTGCAGTTCATGAATGCTGAAAGTAATCGACTCATAACCATTGTTCTGAATCAGCACTTCTTGTTTACCGTCACCATTTGCATCAATTGTACCAAGCACCTGATAAGCTCTTGCAACTTCACCCGAAGGAACATAGTAAGGCACGACCTGAGTTGATAGCACTTTCGCTTGGGGTGCAGCGTACCCCAACCAAACATTGGCATAAATCGAGGTGACGATCGCTCGATCGACAGGAGGTTTCACTGGAGTTGCAGGAGCTTTCCGCAGTTTGCCATACACTTCATGTTTACCATCTCGATCGAGATCAAACACCTGTGCATCAATCAACTCGACCGATCCTTGAACGGCTTGCGCCTCTTTAATTTTCGCAATTTCACTTGTTCCAATCCGCAGGAGATCTTTGCGATATTGATCGAATTGAGGCGTAGTGACTTTGAGTGCAGGAGCAGCAGTTGGAGTCAGTTGGGTTGCGATTGTCGATCGCCAAGTTTCATCAAACTCGCGACCGTTCGAGACACCACGCAATTGCCTTTCACTTAAGGTTGGAAGCTGGTTAAATGCAGCTTGAACACTCGGTTGCCCGGTCAATTTGCCACGTCCAATCAAAACCGATGAACAAGCAAACTGACCGATTCCTAATCGATCGACGCTGAATTTACCGATTGAACCGCCTTGAGAATTGAGTGCATTAAAAGTCGGCTTGGTGTTCAAAACGCTTTTCGCTGCATTGCGTTTGACGATTTCAGCCTCGTTCGCGTTTTGTCGCATATCCAGCGTGACATCAACACTCGCATCGGTGTAACGTCCATTGTTGTAACGTGCGATCGGGAAAATTTCTCCTCGATATTGCTGCTTCAGATTGTCCCGTTTAACAATAAAAAGCCCAATCAGATTATTTTTAGCTGGTTTTGCTGCTGGAGTTTGTGCGACTGTATTTTGTGCAACTGTATTCAAAGCTGCACAACTACTGAGGATCAGAGCAGTGCCAATCCCGGCAAAGAATTTTAAGTTAGCCATGTTTGCGAAACTGTGGTGATGAATTTCAGGAATTTGGAATGGCGCTGTAATGTAAGTTTCTCAATCCGAATCGCAATACATTAATCAACGGCAGACGCAGGAGAAGGAATTTCAATTCTAAGTGAGGCGAATTGAAGATTGCATAGCTCTCTATTTCAGAGATACATCACTAGACTGGATAGTTCCGCAAACGGGTGAGGTGAGTTTGTCCGAAATTTTGTGTATGAGAGTTGATTGCTGCGATGGAGTCCGCCCGGAGCGTTTACTTCCTACTGAACGAAAGGAGACTGAAGCCCCCTAAGAGGCAGTTTCAGCCCTCTTTAGAGGGGTTTCTTCAATTAGCCCGGAGATTCATTTCCGGGCGAGATAGCGGGTAAACGAACAATCCACGAACGCAACGAGACTAACTTTCTGAAAGTTGTTGCCTGAGTCGATCGACATTCTCCAGCAGTTCAGATTGTGCGATCGCGCTTTGTTCCCCGCTCTTTAACCATTTAATCTGCACTGTTCCATTTTCAGCTTCCGCATCTCCCAGAACTAAGCAAGCTTTCGCACCAGAACGATCCGCCCGTTTGAATTGCTTTCCAAACGCACTCCCACTCATATCTAGCTCAGTTGCAAATCCATTCCGCCGCATTGCTTGAGCCAGCTTTAATGCTTGTGCTTCTGCTTTCTCTCCACGAGAAACAACATAGAAATCAATTGTGCTTTGTCGATTTTGCTCTAGTTGCTGCAACAAAATCACCAATCGTTCTAATCCCATTGCCCACCCGATCGCTGGTGTTTCCGCTCCGCCCAACTGCGAAACTAATCCGTCATACCGTCCACCCGCGCAAACGGTCGCCTGTGCGCCTAAGTTGTCCGACTGAATCTCAAAAACAGTATGCGTGTAATAGTCCAAGCCCCGAACTAATCGCGCATTGATATTGCAAGGAATTCCCAAATCTTGCAGTAAAGCTTGAACACGATCGAATCTCTCTTTCGATTCTGCACTCAAATACTCTAAAATACTTGGCGCATTTTCTAAGATTGTTTGCGTCTGTGCATCTTTAGAGTCCAAAATCCTCAGCGGATTCTTAGTTAGTCGCGTTTGAGAATCCGGATCAAGCTTATCTTTGAACGGAGTGAGATAGTCAATTAATGCAGTGCGATAGTTTTGTCGATCGTCTGCGTTCCCGATCGAGTTCAATTGCAAGGTAAGATCTTTCAATCCGATCGCTTGCAGAATATCGGTAGAGATCGCGATCGCTTCCACATCCGCTCTCACATCCCCACTTCCTAAAACCTCCACCCCTAATTGATGGAACTGTCGCTGCCGACCTGCTTGGGGACGCTCATACCGAAACATGGCTCCTGTGTACCACAACCTGGCAACTCCGCCCTGAGCCTGCATTCCGTGCTCGATATACGATCGCACCACTCCCGCCGTTCCTTCTGGTCTGAGCGTAATTGATCGATCGCCCCGATCTTTGAACGTATACATCTCTTTCCCAACGACATCGGTTGTTTCCCCAATGCCTCGTTCAAATAAATCGGTCTGCTCAAAAATCGGTGTCCGAATTTCCTGATAAGCGGCGCGTGATAATGTTTCACGAGCGATCGCTTCAATTCGTTGCCAGTTGCCGATCTCTTCCGGCAAAATATCTCGTGTTCCGCGAGTCGCTTGAATACCCATATCATCAATAATCCGATTAGCTTAACAAGTTTACCGACAAATTCGCACACGATGACAGGCTTCATTAATAGGGACTAAGTTCTCGCCCGTGCATCACTTGTAGAACTAGCACATCATCGTCACTCACGACATAGTAGAGACAATAGCCATATTTTCCAAATGGAACAGGCATTCTTCTAATCACGGAATTCTGACGCACTACTGGATATCGCTTTGGAAAGGTTGCAAGACTGTTCCCCGCAGTGATAATTACATCAGCAAACTCGCTAACCGCATCCGGTGAACTCTGCTGTAAAGCTTCAATATGCCTCTGAATGTCGCTTAGAGCTTGCTCTAGCCAAGTGACTTGGGACATGGCAATGGATCATCACTACTGAGGCTCTGAAGCCATTGCGCTACCTGATCGTGAGGAATGCCGCGCTGATTTTGAGAATGTTGTATCAGGCGGGCTTCGCATTCTTCTAAAATTTCGTCTTCGGTCAGATTCGGAAATCCAACCGTTGTATCGATATCTTTGTGACGATGTGCGGCTTCTGCAAGTTGTCGCAGATTGTTTAACGTCGCATCAGGCTGTTTCACCCATTCCCGCACGATCGCTTTTACCGATTCACCCGGAAGCGCTTCAATGTATTCAAGAATTTGCTGCTGCTCTGTCATTTGCTGCATCTCCTCCAAAAGTCGATGAGCCTAAGATTTGTTCCCATTCTATAACTTTCTCTATTTTTCGAGTAAATCATCTAGTTCGGCATAACTCGGCAAAGTTGTATCGATCGCTTTCCCGTCTCTCAGGACAATTCGATCGTGCTGCGATCTCGATAACAATTCCCGATAGTTCCGCGCCTTAAATAACACCAAATCCGCTGGCAATCCCACCCCAATTCGTCCCACATTCGGCAATCCCATTAAATCCGCAGGCGTGGACGTAACCGCATTCGCCCAATCCCCAAATGGATGATCTAACTGAGCAATTTTCACGGATTGGCTAAACACTTCTAACGCATCATGATCGCCATAGGCATGAAACGGATCGCGGCAATTATCCGACGCGATCGCAACTGGAACTTTCGCTTGTTTTAACTCGTGTAATAACGTCACACCGCGCCATCTCGGAGTTTTTCCGGGTCGTCTGCCCTGTAGATAAAGATTGCACATTGGCAGGCTAACAATCCCGATTCCTGCTTTTTTCACGAGTGCGATCGTATTTTCCGCCTCGCTTTCTTCCTGAACAGCCAAACTACAACAATGCCCGCAAACCGTTTTCCCACGATACTTTTGTCGAATCGCAGTTTCCGCAACTCGGCGTAATGTATCTGAGTTCGGATCATCATTTTCATCAGCATGAAAATCTAAATTTAGCTTGCGTTCTTTCGCCATTGAAAAAACGCGATCGATCTGCTGATCGATCTCTGGATTAATAAAGGTTACTCCGCCTAAAATTCCATCTGATTCTGCAACGAGATCCGCAAGTTTTTCTCCTTCAGGTGTTAAGAAATAATCCAATGAAACTAAACAAACTGCTTGCAAAATCATTCGATCTGCCCATTTTTCCCGCAGTTCCCGAAACACCTCAAAACTAATCGCGCCCTGTTTTCCTGCCGAATCCAAATGAGTCCGAATTGCTTTCGTTCCGTGAGCATAACTACATTTCAAACCAAATTCCATCCGACGATAGACATCTTCAGCAGTCCAATTTTTTTCAAAATCTTTCCGAACTGCCATCAATGCACTGTCGAATGTTCCATCAGGATTTGCAGCCCGTCCCCAAATATGACCTTTATCTAAATGCGTGTGCAAATCGACAAAACACGCCCAAACCATTCCACCCTGCAAATCGATCGACGGAAACGCATAATTCTGATACGTTCCCGCTGCCAAAATTGCCGAAATCGCCCCATCGACAATCTCTAAATCGACGTGCAGCAAATTATCATTGGGGGATTTTCGACTCGTCCATTTATTCCCATTCACTACGATCGAAGCAGGCACATGAGCATTTCTAATCCAGTAGTGACGCGCATCGAAAATCATAAGCTTTCAGCAATGGCAATCCTTTGATTTTGCCATGCAATTTCGCGAAATCCGAGTACACTGAAAAAGCTCCGAATTAATGTAAAAAAAGTAACATAAAATCATTCACCTTCACGGTTAACGCTTATGGAGTGGCATCCGACCGACGCACAAAGTTTGGCAATCATCGATCGAGAAGTAGGCGATCACACACTTTCCCCGGCTGAATACGAAATCGTTCGCCGCGCCATATACGCTACAGCAGACTTCGACTACAAATCTCTGATTCACTTCTCTGATCTCGCCCTACAATCCGGTGCAGCAGCCCTCGCGGCTCGAACCACAATCATTGTCGATGTCCCAATGGTTCAAGTTGGCATCAATACCAATATCCAAAACACCTTCGCCAATCCAATCTATTGCAGCATGGAGACGATTACCCGTCCCCAAAAAGAAAAAACTCGCGCAGCCTGGGGAATCGAAACCTTAGCAAAACGCTACCCCGAAGGAATCTTCGTCGTCGGTCAATCTCAAACCGCATTGATGACCCTTTCTGCCCTCATTCAAGCCGAAGAAATTAAGCCTACTTTAGTCGTAGCCACTCCCTCCGGATTTCTAGATGTCGAAACGGCTAAAGCGCAATTGAGTGATTCACTGGTTCCAAATATCCGTACCCAAGGCAGAAAAGGCAGTGCCGTTGTCGCAGCAGCGATCGTCAATGCACTGGTTGATCTTGCTTGGCAAGCTTACGGTGGAACGAACGTCAATTAAAAAATAGGTGTGAGGAAAAATTCTACATCCCTCACACCCCTTGCTTATCTGCGCGATCGACGCTTCGATTTTGGAATCCGCTTCCTCACAGGCGGTTCCTCAAACTGTTCCTCATAGCGCTCTGCCCGTCGAGGACGCTCTTCGTACTCATCCTCAACCTCGATCGCGACCAATTTCCGACTCACCGACTCAAATTCATCCCGCCGCAAATACGGATAATCGCTCACCCAAACCCCAACCCGACTCACAAATACATCGCTGACTTTCGCAATTCGGCTTAAATCCGGTCGATCGGACATCACCACCATTTCCGCCGTATCCCCGATCCGAATCGCTTGGTGTTCCCGTTTCAGTGGCACTTGAATCCGCGTGGCAAACCCCGATTCATCTCCGACCTCGACATTAATCCGCCGTTCGCGATTCTCCGTCACCACCAAATCGCCCCGATTATTCACGCTCTCCTGAGTACTGACGACTTCATCCGTAACGAACACGTCAAACACTTCACCCCGGAAAAATCCCGCATACTTATAGCGCCGACACTCGGCATTTTTGAGCGCTGCCTGAACTGCCGGACTCCACAACCAATACACCAACGCAAACAGCGAAATAAAGAATGTCACCGCCTGTAAAACGTCCTGGAGTTCCCCAGTTCCGAAGAACACCCGAATCAGCAGCACCACTGCCAACGCTGAAATCGAGATCAAAACTCGTCTAAGAACATCTGGAAACTTTCCCCAGCAATACTTATACTGAGCGCCAGTTCCCACAAACGGGATCAGATCTTCAAACTTTTTACGGCTAAGAGGAACGAGCATAAATCGATCGATAAACCAGAAGTCCTTCAATTTTATCCGCTCTCGACGAAGACCGCCTGGATTGAGCCGATTTTCAGTCAGTGTGCAGGGAGAAATCACGGAGAGCGATCGCGCATTCGACTTTTGGTTGACGTAAAAATAAGTACTTTTTGCGAGGGGATTCGGTCGGTGTGTAACTGAGAATAGATTCAAATCTGAGGAACGCACTCGGAAAAACTAAGCAACTAGGGGGCAACTAAGTTTGTTTAGCGTATCCGGTCAAGAGCGTCCTTACAGGTAGACTGCCTGACTCTGGGGGCTTTTAAGAGTCAGGCAATTTTTTATGTTTGTTGTTGGCAATTAACCATTTATTTGCAACTTTTTAACCATTTATTTGCTCAAAATCAAGCACCAAGAGGATTTTAGGCTTTGCTGCACTTTTTCAATCTAAATTAGAAACGACTTGCAACTTTTTAACCATTTATTTGCTCAAAACCTTGTGAACTAGGACGATCGAGTAGCCCGTCATCTTGGTAAATGCCAAACTCGTATTGCCCAGGGTCAGGCAGTCCTTTCAACCTATCTCAAAAATCATCATCTCAGTCTGTTCACAACCAGAATCGCGCCGGAAACTTGCGACCGTCTTCTTGACCTCTATCATGCCAATCTTTCAGCCTGTGCATGACCAAGATTTCCACGAAAACCCGTTAGCTCTGAAGCTGAAGTTCGAGACGCTACTTTCAGCCTGTGCATGACCAAAATTTCTACGGAAACGGGCGTGGGTAGTACGGACTGTTCTGGAATGTAAGCCTTTCAGCCTGTGCATGACCAAGATTTCCACAAAAACCTTGGCAGAAGCCTACGACATGCAGATTAGCAGCAATCTTTCAGCCTGTGCATGACCAAGATTTCCACAGAAACCCTAGCATGCTCAATCCCTGACATCACTTGCGATTCTGCTTGCGTTTTGCCAATCCTCGATCGATTCATTAAACTTCGGCTGAAATTGCCCAGAATCAAAGGTTTTCAATTGGTAGAATCAGAGAGATCGAACGTTACATTAGCAGTTCAATCACTTCGCCAAACCTCCCAGGAATTTTGCTCCCGCTTCGGTTTGTCAGATATGATGAGAGATAGGCTCAAGCCATGTGGCGCGTTTTGAGCCGCAAGCCAGTATACCCCCGTACCAAGGTAGCCGAAACTCCTTGGCAGGGTTCTTCCGACGTGAGATGGGAATCTAATTCATTCACAATTAAATGAACCTCGGTTGAACGGCAAGCGACGTACAGGGACGGAAAGCACGAAAACGACCCAGTTTTTGTCTACCATGAAAACACCAAGCTTGGCAAGCTGTATGCAGTTTTCTTGGTTCTGTTTAGAGATGTGTGCCTCTTTCAAATCAGGCGGTCTGCTCCTGGTTTTGATCGGTCAATCTTGCCATTGACGCTGCGATCGTTAGCATCGATTCAGCGACAGGCTGAGACACAAAGCGAATTGGAAGCTCGGATTTTGCCGATCGACGCTGGATCGCGGTTGCAAGCTGACCATAGTTCCAGCGATGGTAACTCGCTCGGATGTCCTTACAGTACTGATTCTGTGCTTCAACATGATGGGGATGAGCCGCTTCAGCCTCCACACGAATCATTGCTTCCACCCGTTCACGAATCCCATCTAAGTTAGGCAAAACGATCTTGCCAACCTGAAGTTCGATCGCTAACTCCACGATCGCGGATGCAATTACCCGTGCTGTGTACTCTCTGGCGTTTGCTTCTGAAGAACGCTCTTCGTATCGCTGTCGTTTTTGACGTTGAGATCGCTTTTCGACGATCGCTTGATGCTGCTTGTGCAGTTGAGTGACTTGTTGATAGGTGCTGCCTTGATTTGCAATATCGAGGAGAGTCTCGGTCGAACACTCCAGCACGACTGAATCGTTGCGACTATCAATGGTCGCGAGTGCGATCGGATCTTTGCGTCCGAAACTGATTCCCATCGTGAGATGGTCTTGCCTCTGATTGATCGGCTTGCGTGGGCGATTAGGAGGAGCTTGATGGAGGTATCGCAGCCTTGTTTTTGCCGCCGCGATTCTCGATTGCTGATCGTCGATCTGCTGCTTGAGCGTCTTTTCTTCTGTCTTTGATAGTGCTTTCTGCTCCTTCTTTTGAGTGGTCTTCCGAGGTGTTTTTGGCGATCGCGATTGAACGTCGCCCTCCGCTGGTTTTGAGTGCGCCTCGCTTTCTGCCACCTTCAGCAGTTCTCTTCGATTTTTCTTCAGGGTCTTCAACGTTTTGATGGTTGGTTCAAGCTTTCGTTGTAGAACGTCTTGAATGCCTTCGACAGTCATCACTTCATCGTCGATCGCGCAGTGCAACGACAAGCGATGAGTTAACCACGGTGGAATTGTCTCATCAGAGCCTTCACCGTTGGATTGCCGTTTGATTCGCTTTTGATGCTGGCGCTCTAGCGATTCATCTTTTTCCCAAACGAGCGTTGCTGATCGTAAGAGTAGACATGCAGCATCAAACTTCTGCTCTTTCAACGCTTCTCTTGTACAGTGGTCATCCACAATCTGTTTGAAGTCACCCAATTGCCAGCAATTCTCATTATGAAAAATCAACTGGAGTTGGGCGGGACTTCTAACTCCAGTCCTTCAATCATAAAGGTCAGCAAATGATCCCAATTCTCGAACAATAAGTAGCGAGTTAAGGCACGCAGATCGTCGAAGAACGTTTTGCGCGTGGGCAAATGTTGCCGTAACAAGCGGTACTTGTCATCGAGTAAGTCCAGCAGCGTATGAAACAGCAGCGACAAGAGATTGAAAGTCGCCAGCAGTGAGGCAAGATGCTGTTTGCCATGCCCAAAATTGTGTTCTAGGTTGTAGCCCTTGGTTTTAAGGGTGTTGTTATTTTCGTTTTCTACTTTCCAACGAGTGCGACCCGATTCAACGATTGCTTCGACTGTTTCGTCAGTGATGAGATGATCCGTGGCAAAGGCATTTTTGTAGAGTTGCTTGCCGTCAGCACGAGTGATCGTCAGTTCGCACCAGTTGACCAACAGCGCCTCATCGTCGTCGCGCAACGGCACTTGATTGAGATAGCGATAGGTATAAGTTTCCTCGGTTTTTCCAGTCCAGCGGTTGCGCTCGACCGTAGGCAAGGCAATGCCCTCCAAATGCTCATACAGGGTTTTGTGCGAGTCGGGACGGCAGACCAGAATGAAATGAAACGACTCGCGCAACAGATCCTGAGCGAACGGTTCGTGACAGTAGAGGTCATCGCCCAAGACCGTGATTCGATGCGAACGATACGTCTCGGCATATTAGACCTCCTGCACGAATCAAATTGGATGAGCAAGCTCATAGTTCAGCAAGCCTGCGATCAAGTTGAACCGTAGCCCAAATCGCCTGCGACGGTTACGGTAGCGCTCCGATAAGATGCGAAAAATCTTCAACTTGCGAAAGGTATGCTCCACCGTGATACGAACTTGCGCTAATTGTCGATTAAACTGACGTTCTTGCTTGGAGAGCGGACGCTTGCGCGATTTTTTGTAGGGCGTACAACTGTAAGCATGAAGTCTGGCGATGCCTTGATAGCCTCGGTCTGCCACCCAGAGTTGCTCAAGTTGGGTCGGCAACTGCGAGTCCTTGAACAAGCGGAAATCATGCTTGCGCCCTTTGCCAAATGCGGTGCAGACAATTTGACCGCTGAAATAGTCTACGACGACTTGCGCTTTTAGTGTGTGCCATTTTTGCTTACCACTGTAGTAAGGTCGCTGTTTTTTTTTGGACGTTCAATCGGACTTTCGCTGACATCAACTAACAGGAGGTTCCACCC
The DNA here is from genome assembly GCF_050565645.1 of Leptolyngbya sp. AN10. Taxonomy (NCBI): domain Bacteria; kingdom Bacillati; phylum Cyanobacteriota; class Cyanophyceae; order Leptolyngbyales; family Leptolyngbyaceae; genus Leptolyngbya; species Leptolyngbya sp. AN10. Next base: position 17,141 of record NZ_JBNXVP010000014.1, on the reverse strand, counting down.
TGCATCAGGCGAGTGCAGCGCCTTCTTGCCCGGAAGCCGAAATTCGCCCGACCGAATCAAACTGTTCTCAACTTTCCGCACAATGCGCCCCACGGTCGTTTCATGAATCCCCCAACTTTGTCCGATGTGGAACTGAGTCCGATACTCGCGCCAATATTCCATCGCAATCAAGAGTTGATCTTCGACTCCAAACTTGCCTTGTCCGCCTCGTTTGCCTTTTCGGATCAGCTTGGGTTTGAGAATTTCAACCATTTTCTCGAAGGTTTCACGCTTCACTCCGCACTTGCGTTTGAACGATTTTGGTGGCAGGTGTTGAATGCGATCGTACATTTGATCAGTCTCCTGAGTGGCATCTAGTCCTCTTTTCAGGAGTTCAAATCTGTGATCAGGATTCGTGCAGGAGGTCTATTGGGTCAACCAGCGTTTTGCCGCTGCGATCTCACAATCCTGCTTGTGGTGTCCATCTTGCGGCACGATGAACTCCGGCGCTAACGGCAGCACCGTCGAATGTCCTGGGCTAACGACGACGGGCGTGACCGCAGCGTGGAAGTACCGCACTGTCCCATCTTTCGCCGTTTGCGTCGAACACTGAGGACACGCAATCGTGTGGGAACTGAAGTACTCCACCCCATCCATTGCGACCAACAGGGTGTCCTGAACCGCCCGCAACTCGTTCAAGTGTTCGGTTTCGTCCAGCACCCGCAGAATTTCCTCAAACACTGGAAAAACGCATTGCGGTTCCACCCCATCCAGCAACTCCCGAATTTGGTTGTCGCACGGGATTTGATGTACCCCAAACAAGCTCTGGGCGTTGCTTTTTCCTTTTGTGTCTGCCATCGTCCGCTGATACGACAAGAACGACGGGCTTTGCGTAAAGAACACGCTGAACGCGCTTAATGCTGCGTCTTCCATGCTGTACCGCGTGTTCTTTCCCGTGCGCTTGTCCGGTAACGTTTGCAGCACGTCGCGAAAGAACCCAATGATGCCGTCAAACTTGCGGGTCGGGGTCAACGTTTTCGACTCACTGAAGGGGCTTTTGACTCTTTTACCCTACCGCGTTCTCATGGCTTTGGATAGTCAAAAGTCATAATGAGAATTGCTGCCCAATTGCCGATGTCCGCAAAACAGTTGAAATTGATATTTCCGCATCGAGTGAAATGAGACGCAGATACGCTCTTGCGGCACTCTGCGGCGCTTCTGGCGTTTGCTGCGACGCTTTTTCGGTCGAGTGGAAGGAACAGGTTCAGGCAGCGATTCGCTCTGCGAGGTTCCGACGGATCGTGCTTGCCGAACGACGGGTTCCTTTGACCAATGCAAATCGGTTCCCGTGCGAAACATCAGAGGATACGGCGTTTCCTCAAACAACCGAATTTGCCGCTGCTCACTCCATTTCTCTAACTCTCTTTGATCGACTTCTGCATCGCCTTCAAACTGCAAATCGGGGGGTGTCTTGAGCCTCGGATCAATTTGTCGCCGAATCAACCAGCGTTCTAGGTCTGCTTGATATGCTTCTGGACCTCCGCTCAAAACTGGACCTGCGATCGCAGCATTGATTTCTGCCTCAAACCGATCTCCCAATGGATCGCGCCCCTTTGGATACTGGGCTTTTAGCTGCTGCTCTAAGTTCTCAATTTCTTTCTGCTTAATTGCGATCGCTTTTTGAAGTTCGTCTGGCTCCAACATCGGTTCGCCCACCTCGTATTGGCGCTGAATCAGGTAGACGATCGCGCACTGCGTCAGCGCACTAGACGTTGTTTCATGGTGTTGCAGGAGGGTGTTGAACAGGCTACGTTTTGGGTCTGTTCCAGGTCGGGATTCGGTCGCCTCCAAAACCTCTTGACGCGCTGCGTTTAAGACTTGCTGTGCAGTGTCCAAGAGTTGGGATTCGCTAAACTTATGAAGCGGCATATACTCTGAGTAAAGCAGCAAAGCAGCAAGCCATCTTTGACTTCCTTTGAGCGACAAAATGGTCTTGCTTTGCTGAGCAAACCAAGCTTTGTAGCAGTCTGTAACTAGATGTCCTGCTGAGGCGTACCAGCGCTGAGGCATACCCGCAAACGCTCCCTGCTTTTTCCAGGGTGCAATCAGGCGATCAACGGCAGCTTTCTCAACTTCACCCTCCGCTTGCCACTTTGGAAAATTAGGCTCTTGGGGAATTTGTTGAAACAATTTGTTGATCAATAGCGTGTAGGTTACGCTGTACTTCCAAAGGATTTCGAGAACGCTTTCGGGGGCTTTCAGCCATGCGTGAATCGTTCGCAGTAGTTTTTTCTCCACTTGTCTGTCTCTCCACGGGTGGGGGTAGCAAAGATGCGAAAGTCGAGTGGTTAGTCTTGGCTTTAATGCCTATCCTACAGAAGTTCAGAGGATATATAGGATGTAAGGCGCTATAAATTTGGCTCAGATTGATAGCATTGGTTTAGAGAGGGCATCACGAAGGCTGAAACTTGGACACACTCAAATTTCTACTACTGAATGGTTCTCTTTTCCTTAGTCTTGGATAATCTCTTTTTCCATTGTTACTCGAAACTAGAGATCGGAGCTAGACGAGTATAATTCTGCACTCATTGTGATCGCGCATCGACTTTAGGCAACGGGCAACCTTGTCAGGAAATCTTGAAATAAGTACGCTAATCACTGGAATATCAGCTTCTCAACATTGCAATATTCCCCTGTAAATGTCTTCCTTACACAAGTTTGGCTAACATCTGCCTCCACTGCTCAATTTGCTGTTGGACTGTTTCCGCTCCAGAATTTGTCGTTGAGGACTCCTGCAATCGGTCTGATAATTCTGCCTCAGCCCTCTCAATTAGATGCTGAAGTGCCTCACGAAGTATTTCCTTGTCCGCATCAGAAATCACAGATAAGAGCCGTCGCCCGATCTGCTCCACAAACTCCGATCGCGACAGCCCGATCGCTGCCGCCTGCTCATCAAGTCCTTGCACACTGGTGCTGGTCAGCGATAAATTCACCTGCCCTTTCACCTCATCGTACAGTTCTGGCTGTCCGCGCAATTTTTTCTGCCCTTTTTTAGGCATGAGCCTCTTACTCACACTATATGACAAGTTAGAGGCTATATAGTGACTGAATGGCTTAAAATTGCTTTCAGAGGCTATATAGTCTCAAAATCCGTCAAGCTAGGATTGGATTGGTCCCCGGTGCTAGCTTGACTTCTGGTGTTGGTTGAATCACTTGAGACGACTAGACTATCGTAGAACGGGCACAGTCTGATCAGCGAAGACCGTGGAGACCGCTGCGATTTCGGTCTTGTTGTTGCATTCAACCGGAGTGTGGTGTGATGGCAATGGCATGGCGAAACAAAATTTATCAGTACTAACGGCGATCTCAGTGTTGCGTCAATGCCCGCTGGAACCCTCGCAGTACTGTGAACGATGGGTCACGATCGATCCGGCACAAAGTTATCGAAAAGCTTGTATTCGAGCGCTGGCTCAGGCAACCAAACTGAGTCCAGGCACGATTGAGAATTGGGGACCGAATTTTCAGCGCCGCCCCAAAGCAGTTCTGTATCTACTCCGGCAAGTTGATTTGCTCAATCAGTTTCAACATCTTCATCAGACGGGTGTGATCACCGTCCCACACGACTCCTTGCATGAATAAAAAATCATGATGTCTGAGTAAGTCACCGCAAAAAGCCTTGAATTTGTTTAACTCAGTCTTTAAGCTACAGCATGACGATAGTACACAGGTTTTAGAGATCAAGACTGCACTGAATCAGTGAGAGTTCTCGATCGTAATTTTGTAATGCCAATTTTGCATTCGGCAATCATTGCTCAAAACCATTTAAATCCACCGCTTTGTTTTGATTACTCGCTCACCTCCTACAGGACTCAATGGTGAATTCGATCATTTCCAATTTCGACATTACGAAAGAAGCGCTGCCAGATCTACTGTTGCGAATCAGTCAAGGCAAAGTACAGATTCCCGACTTGCAGCGCAGTTTTTGCTGGACAGATGATCTCGTGATTCAACTGCTTGCGAGTGTCAGTCAGGGTTGGCCCGTTGGCTCGATTCTGTTATTAGAGCAAACTAACGATGCTGCTCACGACACAAAATCCGGTAATCGGCAATTTCGACCGCGTCCGGTTGAGGGAACACACTGCACAAATGTGATACCGACGCACTTGATTTTAGATGGGCAACAGCGGGCAACCGCCTTGTTTATGACGTTGTTCTCTAACGCACCAGTTCTTATTAAAGATAAGCGAACCCGCAAAACGAGTCGGCGCTGCTACTACCTCGATATGGCGAAAGCGATCGATACCACAGTTGATCGCGAAGCTGCGATTATCAGTGTTGCTTGTCGATCGTCTCGTACAACCAGTGAATCTACTTCCGGTTTTTCCGCAGAAACACAGTACCAATCCGCCCTATTTCCGGTAGCACAAGTCTTTTCTTATGCTCAATGGCGGCAGCAATACTCGCAGTACTGGAACTACTGTCGAGAGAAGTTAGCGCTGCTAGATCGGTTCGAGCAAGATGTTATCAAACGCTTCGAGCATTATCAAATTCCAGTGATTCAACTCAAACCTGAACTGCCCAAAGTTGCGGTATGTCGCGTGTTTGAAAAAACGAATACACAAAGTACCGAACTGAACTTCTTTGACTTAGCGACTGCGTGTTTTGCAGGTGCGGACTTTTCCTTGCGTGACGATTGGATTATGCGCGAACAGCGCATAAAGCAGCATCAAGTCCTGCAATCCCTGCGCGACATGGACTTCTTAGCCTGCGTTACCTTGGTTGCTACCTATACCCGACGACAGCAAGTTCTTAAAACCTTGCTAAAGCAAACCAACGCCCTGCCACAAAAGCTGCCTGCGGTTGCCTGTGGACGAGCCGAAGTCCTCGATCTATCTGTCGATGAGTATCGTAACCTTGCCGAGCGAGTAACGATCGGCTACGAAGCGGCAGCACGATTTCTACATGGACAAAAAGTGTTAGCGGCTGAAGAAGTGCCATATCAGATTCAACTGGTTGCACTTGCCGCGATTTTAACTGTGACGGGATACCCGACCGAGCAAGCCCGCACAAAATTAGCGCAATGGTTTTGGTGTGGTAGTTGTACCGCGCTTTATACTTCCTGGCATGAAGTGCGAGCATCAAAAGACATGGTAGAGGTTCCAGACTGGTTGCTCACAGATCACGCTGTTCCTTCTACGATTCTCGAAGCATCGTTCACGCCCTCACGGTTACTAGCAGTACAGCGACGGCATGGGGCAATTTTTAAGAGTGTCAATGCACTGCTCCGACGAGAAGGCGCGATCGACTTTGCCACTGGAGAAACATTGGCAGATGTGCAAGGCTTTCGTGCTGCGATCGACAGTCATCACGTTTTCCCGATTGCATATTGCAAAGACCAAGGCATTCTAGCGACTCAGTATAACTGTTTGGTCAACCGCACACCCTTGTCACAATTGAGTAACCAGCGCATTGGGAGTAAAGCGCCTAGCCAGTATTTACAAGCTCTAGTCAATCAAGGCATTCCCAAAGCTCGACTGGATGCAATTCTACGATCGCATTGTATTGAGCCAGAAACGCTATGGAGTGATGATTTTGAAGCTTTTCTCACTGCTCGTACCGTAGCCTTGTTTGAATTAGTAACCAAAGCAATGGGAAAAGAACTAAGTGGCAATTGGATTGAGATTCATCCCCGTAGCAGTCGTGTTGTAGTTGGTACCTCAGCAAAACGACAACGCGATAGCGCGTGACCAGCATTGCTCGATCGACTCCGATCGCGACGTTTTCTCACAGTCCACCGAACTCACTATTCGAGGAAAGAACGATGTCTTTATTTGCCATTCTCCACGCCGATGCCGAAGGTTTACATCCTTGCAGTTGCAGCATTGTCGAAGCTGAGTCCGAAACAGAAATTGCCGCTCATATTCTGACTCATTCTCAACTGTGGTACCCACTTCTCGCTCAAGCTTATACCCCGGAAGATCGCCAACCGCTGTGGGAACGACTTCAGCAAGGATCGCTTTTGACCGAAGCCCTAATCGAACAGATCAATCGCACCGATTCTTATCAAGATTCTGCCGAACAAGTGCGAATTGTCCCCATTGAAGTGCAAACACTCCCCAATCTCCGACTTCACACCCGTTGGTCAATGCTCGGCTCCTGGATCATCGAGTCAATTCCCAAAATAACTTCATCGACTCTGCCCACATCGCTCGATACTTTGCTCGCCGAAATCGCGGAGTCTCGCTGGCGCGATCGTCAAACACTGAAAGCACACCTGCACGAAATTCACCGCTACTTTGCTGAGCAGATGCAGCACTTGCATCACCAAGAGCAAGTACTAATGGCAGCTCATACCACTCAACTCGCCCAGCTCCGTTCATATCTTGCTGCGGATGCACGATCGCTGTTCAAGACGGCGGTGTTTCAACAGTTTGTTAAGGAAGTACTAACGCTGCATCCGGCTGCGCCTTGGGGCTTGTCAGATAACTTCGAGCAGTGGATACTGGGCGATCAGCCAGTGCAGATTGAAGCAATTCAGTCGATTACATATGAGATCGCATCAGCTTCGGTCGAGGTACAGATGCAGGTACGACTTGGTACTTGGGTGCAATCGGTGCAAGTCTCGTTTGCTGTTCCACCGGATGCGGTTGATCGCACAGTGCAATGGCAGAAGGTTCTGGAGCAATTTGAGCCAACGCTTGCAAATATGACGATCGCTGTTGAACTGCAAGCGTTGGTAGTACAAGAGCTGACTGCAATTGTGGTATTTGTGGCACAAACTTTCTTCTTACCTAGATTAATCGATCGCGTTCCAGACCCAGGAATGGTGTGATCAACTGTGGTGGGCACCCTGTTTTAGAGTAAAACGATGCTGTGGAACAATACGAAGCCAATTGGTGACTGTAGCAGTCAAGAAATTGCGATCGCGCAGTTGATCAATGCTAGCTCCGGACGCTTTGATGCGGCTCAAGTGTTGCGCGACCTCGAAGCGCATCGCTCCTTGTGGAGATCGTTCCTCATGGGGCGACCGTTTCTGCGGGGCGATGAAGCCGGACTGCCAGCCTGCGGCTTACTGCCGCTACGGGACTTAGAACAACACTGGAACCTAGACACGCTGTACATCCTGGCACAATCCGAAGCGAGTGTTGCTCCACTGCTTCAGATGGCGGATGCTTGGGGGTGCGGAGTGGGGCAATACACGTTGGAGCAAGCAGAACGATTGTTGGGGACAGGTCTCCCCGCTCCGATCGTCTGGGCGTGGTGGGATTAAGTCACTCAGCTCCTTGCCCCATTACGGTTGATCTGAACTCGGGAAAGCAATACAAATGTACGATACTCACTTTATCCTTCTACGGTTATGACACTTTCTCTTGACCTTGAGGGCTACCAAGCCTTGCGCCGATCCCATCAAGCCCAAATCGAACCTCGTCTCGCTCAACTGAGTCAGACCATCACTCAGCAGATCCAGGCATTAGACGCGGAAGAACACGGTTTCATTGAGCAGTCTGCCGTTGTGATTGCACAATTGCAGTCCCTGATCGCCCCTGATGTTCGTTGTTTGTTGGGGGAAGTCGCCTTTCGCAACCAGATGACGGATGGGTTCTCCACTGGCTCGCGCTTAGCGAGTGACAAACCGGAACTCAGTGCAGATTTCGAGACTTGGATCTTGCATGATTTACCGTTTCCCGTTGTGCTGATCGAACACCGAGTCGATGTGGATGACTGGGCATACAACGATGAAAGTTACTACACGGAGTACCGGTATGAGTTGGTGATCGGGATCGGGAGTTGGACGAGATCGATCGGAGCGGCGATCTCTCAATTAATTCCAGGCAATCCGATGCACTATCGCCGGTGTGAATTCGAGCAGCAGCAGTACGAACTGGCGTATCAATTGAAGCCGACGCAGCGTTGGAGTGAGCTACCCGCCCCCCAGTTTACGGAGTTGGATTGGTCGATCGAGCAACAAGAGCAATTACGCCAAGAACTGAGTTGTGTCTTGGCATTTGTCGGCGATTTACTCACCCTGCACCCCCTAGTTGCGACATTCCGCTATCCGATGCGACGCTCGATCGATTGATTGACAGATTGTTATCCCTTGGGCTGCGCCGTTCGCTTGCTCATGCGTACGCCCGTACAAGTGCAGTTGAAGTCCCTGATGGAGGCAAGTGTATGAGTAATTTGTGGATCAGTTTATCGACCTATGGGGGAGTCACGACGCGCACTGCGCTCGACGTGTTGTGGGCAGCAGGCACTCGGCAAGTGGAGTTAGCGGTGCCTTGGCTCTCGCGAAGCGAGTTCGGAGTCAAACCGACCCTGGATACGACTGCCGTGCTACAGCACTATCGGCAACGGGGAATGCAGTATCGCGCGCATCATGCGATCGGCTGGCAGGAACATCGATCGGTCAACCTGGCACAGCGCTTTGATGCAGGCTATTTTGAGCGGTTGACCGATTGGCTGGCGGTGATGCAAATCGAAGCGTATTCTGTCCATGCAGGTCGCGTACTTGCTCAGCACGATGCGATCTCAGATTGGGAAAGATTTTTGCGGCATCTCCAACAGCTTCAAGCACTCTGTTACGAGCACGTACCCGTGTGCCAAAGGCATCGCAGTATTCGGCCAGGAGTAGAAACAATGTATCCAGACCCGTCTGATTCCGCTGGACAATATCTGCTGCAAACTGCACAAGAGGTCGAAGCTCTGCTTGCAGTACTTCCGAACGTCGAGCTTGTAGTAGACCTAGCACACTTGAATCTGTGGCATCGTGAGACCCTTGCTGAGAAATTGCAGGTCTTGAACCTCGCCCCAAATCGGGTGCTGGAAATTCACATCTCGGACAACGATGGTTATCAAGACAATCACACAATGGTTACGCCAACGACGTGGTGGGTTCCACATATCGAACAATTTCCGCCCCACGTCCCGATCGTGCTGGAAAGCCGCATGAATGGTCAGACCAGTGAGCAAATTCGCCAGCAGATTCAGCGCATTCAAACACTGGTTACGCCTCAGTTCCACTCAGATGAGTCATGGCGGAATCGTGGCAGACAAGTGGGCGAAAAAGCAAAACAGATAGCGAACTAAAAGGAAGTTTCTGTCTTCAAACAGTCGCCAATCGGCATGAATGAGAACAAGCAAGATACTAGGTCAGGAGAAATAGGGTTATGGGGCACTTAGTTTACTATTCATTTCATCACGTTCGTATTCCTAAGACTCAGGTTGCGGCAGCACTCACGGCGATTCACACGCTTTACCAGCCAGAGATGATCGAGCAGTTCGGCACAGCTATGACCTACGACCGCACGACCAATACGACGAAAAAAGGCTATCGAGGGGGACATTTGCCGCCAGTTGAGGGGTTTACCACGTTGATTGAAGCATTAAGGGCTTGGTCATTGGGGGCTGTGCAGGAACCGGATGGCAGTGTTGCGATCATAGAGTATCGGGCTGATAAAGCTGGAGATGAGTCTGTGCTATTTGCAGCAATCTCGCCCTTTGTAGACACAAGCTGCAATCCTAGAATTGATGTGTTTCAGGACAACCATGAACATTGGCGACATTGTTTCTCGGATGGACAGTACCGAGAAGTTCCCGGTAGGGTGGTTTACGCCGATGAGTATCCAGAGTTATTCAATCAAACAGGATTGCTGTAATGACGGTTTTGAATATTTCTGCCGATAGCGAATCGTTCAGGCCAAGCCAGCCTATTGCCAAGGACTAGTTGATCCGCAAAATCTTGTGAATCGCTATCGATGTGAATTCAGTTCCCAAGCGAGTTTTTCATCGTCATCGTTGAATCATTTCCAACACAGCAAGAGGTAAGGAACAATGGCATGTCAAGGAGCCGTTCCGCCCACTGAGGCAGAGGTCAAACAAGTGGTACAAGACGTGATGGCACTGTTGTCCTCGAAGTACTACGTCTATCGAGGACCGATCGAGCAGTACAGAATACGGATGATGCCAACCCTGAGGAAAGAAGAGATCCAACGGCGGCAACAGCAGCGCCAAGCCGCCGATGAGGCACTGGAACGCGGCATTTATGAAGTGCTGTGGCAAGACCGCTGTGAGAGTTTTTAGCAGGCATTGCTCAACCCGTGTGAAGTGATCGTTCGTTCCCTGTCAGTTTAGTCTAAGCAAAATCGATTTCACACCTCTCGGATTCGGTACGACCTCAGTCTGAACAGGCTTACAGCCATCATCATGGCAACTCCGGTTTGAACTGTATTGTGGAGGAATATGCGATGGCGACCCTAGCAGAGATCGAGATGCCGAAGCAACAACTCGATACCCACCGCCCATTGATCAACTGAAGTTGACCTATCACTTGATCGCGCTTGAACCTCTACAAACAATGCTTGGCTGAGTGAAATCGTGTTGTGACAGATAGAAAGTAGATGGGTGAGATTAATCGTAAGATGCGTTTCGACTCCGCTCAACGCGCAACACCCGATTCTTCGAGGGTTGAGCGCAGTCGAAACCCAAACCCAACGAGCGGTTTAATTTGGCTCTCCTACTAAATGAAGAGGATCAGAGTGGGTGCATCTGCGAGGTTGAAGCCATCAGTCAAGCGAGTTTTGAAAGACCAAGCACTAAAACGGAGAGTCTCATGACTGAAGTAGAATTTTGGGAGTTGATTGAGCAGAGCCGACCGGAAGTGAATGATTGTGCCACACAAACTATTCAGTTACAGCAGATTCTTTCTCAGCTTTCCCCGGATCGGATTGTTCAATTTCAGCAGATTTTTCATGACAAGATTGTTGAAGCATACCGATGGGATTTGTGGGGAGTCGCAGCGCTGATTCAAGGCTTTTGTTCGGATGATGGCTTTGAGTACTTTTGTCGCTGGTTAGTCGGTCAGGGACGCGAGGCGTTTGTCAATGCGATCGCAGATCCAGAAACAGTCGCTGATCTGCTCGATCATCAGAACCAGATGATTGAATGTGAGGAGCTATTCTATGCTGCTCTTTTCGCCTATGAAGCGATGACAGGTGAGATTATACCAGAGCTTGACGTTCACTATCCCAGACATCCAGCAGGCGAACGGTGGACAGATGGACAACTCGCTGAGCAATTTCCAAAAGTGGTATCAAGATATCCGCCTTGTTAGAAAACTGTGAACAAGTGGGGCATAACAACATCTCATGATGGAACTTCATCAAACACGGCTCCAATTTTTGATGGCTACCAAGCATCAGGATAGTTGAGCGAAAGTACTTCATTGTTCGATTATTCGAGCAATGCCACTACCCAAGAGGTAGACGACGGCAACCCATAACATTACCGGTAAAATTCCTACAAGACCGCAAAGCGCTCGCATTTCATTTGATAGGAACTTGTCGATAAAATGATGAGTAGGTGCAACGATTGCTAAATTCATAGCAAAAGAATGGGAGAGAATCAGCACAGAATTTACTCAGAATCCCTACACATACGGATTGCCGAAGCGTGAGTATGGCTCAGTCGTGCTAGTAAGCTTCAATATTGGTAAGCTCGGTGCAAAGAAGAAATGTAACGGACGTGAGGTGGAATGCAAAGAATTATTCTATGCGGGAGTGGAAGCGTATGAGATCGTCACAGATGAGATGATTCCTGATGTAGAGATAAGCTATCCCTGCTCACCGGCAATTCCTGGACAGCCGCAGAGGTAGTCCAACGTTTCCCTCAAGTGGCGCGAAAGTTTGGCATTCCGAAGCCAATGACGAACGGCGAGTGATAGATTTAGTGTTGGATTTGCTTCAGCAACAAGGTGCAACAAGTAGGTATGAGAACGTTCGGTTAGGCTTTTCACGATGGCTCTGACTTCACCTTGCAAACACATTACACAGTTTTGACATTCAATGCGACCTACGGCTTGCGTCCCAACAGGTAAGATCAGATACGACAGAGAATCGAGCATACCCGCTTCATCCAACTTAGGCAGTGCGAAAAATGCGGCTCGGGCAATATCTGACGCTTGAAGAGTTATGTACCTGTACACAAACATACCAAAAGTATGTGGCTCAGATTAATCCTTACCCTGAGAACCTGCAAGAGACAATTCCAGCATTAGAAGCCCTATGTCAACATATTCTCGATCCTACGATCGCTCACTTTGGTCGGGAGCGGTTCCAGTTGACCTATGGCTTCTGCTCAAAGAACTTAAAGCGGTTTCTGAGTCAGAAAGATCCAGAGACAGGCATCAAAAACGGACGAGTTGATCCGAGTCGAGATCAGCACATGGCGCATGAGAAGAATCGAAACGGCAAGTATTACTGCGATCGCTTAGGTGCTGCCTGTGATTTTCGGATTGTGGGGGTGGAGAGCGATCGGCTTGTCGAGTGGATTTTGGAACAGCGATCGCCGTTTGATTCACTGTATTTCTATGGCAGCGATCGACCGATTCACGTCAGCTATGGAACGCAACACAAGCGAGAAGTTCGGGCGTTTACAGAGAAGGGAGTTCTAACGCGGCGAGGGATTGAGCGTTGGGTTAAGTCGGCAAAAGAGCAGGTTTAGATAGAGCGATCACTGAATGAAATCGAGCGTGAAACAGCGATCGCAAAGAGAACCAATGCTTACTACTCCACTTTCTTGGGAAATTGGCATTTGACATTGATTTCCAAGTTACAGCCGCCTCTTGCATTGGCAATGTAGGGAACCCCTGCTTCACTGTTGATGCTAAATTTGAGGGTGACTTCGCTGACTTCTGTGATCGCGGCGCTCTTGAATGCGTTCAGCGTGTAAAGCGTATAGGCTCGGATAGTGTGTTCGATCGCTTGAAAATTCTAGGTGATTTGCTTCTGAGGGTCTTCTGTGAATAAACCTTCACACAGTAAGCTGCGCTGTGTGGATGGAGGGCAAGGCTAAATGGGGATGGATGAGATCGCAGTATCAATCGAAGCTAACTACTCATCTGCCGGAATTGGCGTAATTGAAGGGAGACGATTCAAGATGTCGATCGCTCGGCTTAGAGGGTTACGCTCGTTCGTTCCTTGGTATAGTCACTCATCTTCTTCAAATTATGCGCTGTGTATCTGAATGCTTCAGTTGAAGACCGGATTAACAAAATAACATTCTTAAATTTTTGTAGAGAATTCTCGATAAACTGAGAAATTACTGTAAATAAGTATAGTAAGTATCTCTAGCACTCTTTGGAATTAGCTTGGTGAGTGCGGCTCTGCGATCCTGGTAGCATTGAGGACAAGTTGTGATGAGCGGCACAAGAAATTTTTTATGCTTGACACTAGAGTGGATAGCAACGCTGTTTGCAATAATCTTTTCCCCGTTAAAAGAGGCTAGAACATTCGTCCTTCAGCGTTGGTGGCAGACTAATGGATTCAGGTTTTTGGTAGTTTAAAATTCCGATCTAGCTACAGTAGATACTCAAGAAATTGTCAGACCTGCAACCAAATTTCAATGCGTATGTAACAAGCGATCGACCCTAGAGGTGTTGGGATTCTCATAGTTGTAGCGCATTTTATTTCAATCATCCGCAGTGGTGAGAAAGCGGTCATTCAAGCAATTTACTGCTGACTGTGCCACAAGACAAAAATCGAGATGAGTTCTCAACTCAAATTCGCAGCTTAACCGCAGAAATTTTCTCTTCCTGCCCAGGTTTAGTATAGCGCTGCTGCGAACTGTCAAATAGGCAGGTAGACCATTGTTTACTATTTCTTGCGCGGTGTTTTATGTCTAAGCAAATTTGGCGAACAATTGCCTTATCGCTAACAGCAGTTCTTGTTACTCTATTTCTACTCATAGGTCAACTACTAATTGGTGGTGCAGAAGCTGCGACTCCACCAGCGTTGATTGCTCAGGTGACTAGCATCGATAAAGTCACTGATGTTGACTCCAATGATCCTTATTTCCAAGCGCTGAAATCGATGATGGAAAGATACGGTTGTATTGCCGCTTTCACAGATGGAACATTTCGGGGCTACAGACCGCTCACCCGAATCGAGTTGGCAGGTACACTCAATGCTTGTCTTGATAGGGCGAATGAATTAATAGCAGTAAGTACAGCAGATTTAGCAAAATCTGACGACTTAAAGATATCGAGGCGGCTATTAGATCAGATTCGTACTACAGTTACATCTCTAAGGAAATAGCATAATCTATGACTAAGCAACAATGGCGTTCAATTAGCCTTACTTTAGGAGCAATCTTATTTGGGCTAGTAGTGTGGGTTGGATCAACACCGCTGTCTAGTCAACTTCTTGCTCAAGTCACGTCAATGTCTCAGTGCCGTGGACTCAGCCCTGGGTCTTCGGAGTTTCAGACTGTTCAAAGTTTAATTGAACGGTATGAAATTGGTAGAGGAATAGCATGTAAAAATGGCAGATGGCGCGGCAGTGAGCACCCTGAAGTAAGAGCAGACGTTGCCGAATGGCTCGCAACTGGACTTGATCGGTTAAATGAATTGATTGCGGCTGCAACAGCAGATTTAGCCAAGAAGAATGAGATTGCTGAACTCAATCAGCAATATAAGCAAACGCTTGCTCAAGTTGAGGCACTTGAACAGCAACTCCGACCCCGCTAAACTTTAAGGTAATCCTGAATGATGATTCTCAAAAAGACGTGGGCGATTACTGTTGTATTCCTTCTCTGTATTTTTGCCTTTTCTTCGCCTATTCAAGCGACCATTCTGCATCTAGCTCAAGCAAGGGTGCCGATTTCTCAAAATGCTTATGCAGTTGCCAGAGCAACAACTGTATTGATTGGGCGTGACTTGAGCAAAGGACAAGTTGAGTCAGCGGAAGAGGCAAAGGATGCTGGTTCTGGTGTTATTATTGCACGAGAGTTAAACCGCGCCTCTTCTTTGGCGAAGCGAGATCCAAAGATTCGCTCTCTTTATCGATATTGGGTGATTACCAATGCCCATGTCGTTGATCTGGTAGATACACGATACGGCATCCGCACGGCTGATGGAGCAGTTCACCCAGAAGGAGGGATTTCAGGAGATACATTAAAGGAGTCAGAAAAGATCTTTGAACACATTCCTCAAATTTATCGGTTTGGACAGAGCTGCGACAATGCTAACTTAATAGACCAAGACTGCTTTCGTGGAACAGACTTAGCTGTTCTTACATTCTATAATGACAAAAAGTATCCAACTGTAGCTCTAGCAGATGTATCTTCTGCACTGTCTGAGCCGATTCTAGTATCTGGCTGGCCTCAGTCAAGTGCAAAGGGTAAGCGAGTTAGAAGAAATTTGATTGGGGAGATTAAACAAGTTATTCCAGTCGGGCAGATTCCAGGCAACTATACGCTCGAAACCACAATTCGAGGAAAGCAAGGCATTAGTGGTGGTCATGTCTTTAACCGAGATGGAGGTTTGATTGGAATTTACGGTAAAGGGCAAGGGGAGAAGGACCCGATCGGATCAGGGGACAATTATGCGATCGACATTGGACAATTTATTCAACTTCAATCTACAAAAGCACCCGGAGAGAAACAAGGATATCTAGCCGCCTTCACTCCTTCTGCACCACGTCTTGAATTATCAACCGCTAGAGAGGAGAATATCCTCAAGTTTGCCAAGCAACATGAGGATACTGGCGATAATATGACCAAGGCAGAGCGAAAGAATCTTTATTTTGCTGATCTACTACCCGATGATCCCCGTTGGCAAGCATTCGGATCATTAGAGACCCGATATGGCTGCTGGGCAAAGTTTTCGGATGGGACTACCGGTGGAGGTCTTCAGGAAAGGCGCGGGGAGTTTGTGCGGGATTTGAATACTTGTTTTGATCGAGTAAATGAGTTAATCGCCGCAGCAACAGCAGATATGGCAACTGTGGCTAGTCTTAAAGAGCTTCAGGGAAAGTTGGAGGCTTTAAACCAGCGAGTTGCGAAGTTGAAGGCTATTGGTTCAACATCTAGTCCTTCACGAACTGGTAGGTCATCTTCTAGTTTATCTGGATCGCTGATTCCAACTCAATAGCTTTACTCAGCTTTCGCTCTTCAGGCGCATACAGCCGATGTGCTGAGGATGTGTTATTCAGTTGGGCATCAATTCAGAGGGCTTTAGGAAACAACGAAGACAGGAAGATTGTTTGCCTCAAGTCTTCTCACTACATCAAGGCTTAAACTGGGTTCAAGCACGACAGATAAGCGAAGCTGCTGATCAACTACGCTGCCACTGCATTTCCTAGGTTCAGAATGTACCCTTTGAAGCGATAAAGAGATAGAATTGCCAAAATGTTTGGCTTCATCTACGCGATTATTGCAAAATGATGAGTAGTGCAGCGTCAACAATAGAAATTAAGGTTGGTGATCTCTTAAAATCCGTTTGATAGCTTTTTTCAGGCGTGCTTACTTTAATAGAGTTGTAACGCTGCACCAGGCAAAATTTGCGATTTAGGATAGTATCAGCCTCTTATAGCAAGGGGCATCTCGAAAAATTGTGCGATTCGTTGTGAGGTGAATCCATAACTACACCAACCATTAAGGTTGAACTCTTGATTTGATGTGGGTGAAAGCCCCACTAGCCAGACTCAGGTTTAACTCCCTGTGCCCACGAGATACGCAACCAGTGCAGAGATAAATGCTAGAAACAAGACAGAGAGGGGATTCTAAAGTTCGCTAAATTCGCTAAGAAAAGACATCGAGTTGTCCTGCATGGAGGCAGTTCCCGATGTCAGAAAACAATGTTAGCTTTACTGTAGCAGGTTTGTTAGAAGTTACCACCACAGAACAATCCAATCTTGCCATTCCAACTTGGTTAGCGGAAGCACTATTGGTAGGACAATACTGGAATCAGAGTGGCTTACTCGAACAGTTGCAGCAACAGGTTCGAGTCAGTCGCGGACGCATGGGACAGTATGAGGTGTGTGACTTTGTGCTTTTACTTCTCGCTTATGCGGTCAGTGGAGTCGAAACGTTAAAGTTGTTTTTCGAGCAGCTAGAGAGCGTTAAACCTGTGCTAATGTCAGTCTGGAAACGAGCAAGGTGTCCAGTCGCAGCGACCTTGAGTCGTTTTCTAGCCGATGTCGATGAATCTGCTGTTGAACAGTTGCGAAGCTTATTTGAGATGGATTTACTGGCACATCCAATTGAAATGAACACCGCAATGGGATTGAGTGACCGCACTGGAGCGCGATGGGTAATCTTTGATGTCGATGGCACGGTCAAGGCGACTCGACATCGTGCTTTAGTCAATGCACCAACGCATCCACAGG